>JACCWD010000110.1 GCA_013697825.1 Rubrobacter sp. | reverse complement strand
AGCAATCCTCGGGTCGTCAAACGCAAGATGTCCAACTTCGGGGTCAAAAACCCAAGTCACCGCGCCTGGCCTCAGCCGACCAAACCCTTTCGCGAAGCGGTTGTTCTCCTTATCTAAACCGTATTGCGCCTAATCCTCATCGCCGCCCTCTTTTTTGGCGAAGACGAGGTGCCGGAGAAGGAGGAAACTGACCGCGAACGCCACGGCGACGGAGACGGCCTTCGCCAGATTCCCCCCGACGGTCGGGGAGAGCGAGGTATAGGCGAAGATCACAGTCGCGCACACCCAAAACGCCCCGGCGTTGACCCCGACATTAGCCAGAGCCTGCAAAGAGAAGAGCGTCCGCTGGCGGGCGTCGCCCTCGGCCTTGTCCCGGAACGTCCACAATGTGTTCCACACATAGCTGTTCGCGTTGGCGAGGATTATCGCGGCGAGATTGAAGGCGGCGAGCTGCATGGCCCCCTGTCCGGCGTACATCCAAATGAGGAGGTTCAAAACCCCCACATCCACGACGGCGTTCCCCACGCCGACGACGGAGAACTTCCCGAACCTCCGGGCGAACCTCCCGAGCCGGGAATCTTCCGCTTCGCGGACGGAAGCCTCCGCCCCGGCCTCATCCGACACGAAGCGCAGATCCTCGGAATCCCTCGAACATCGCCACATACTACACGAGAGATATGAGCAGAAAGGCAATCCGGCGAAACGACGAACCCTGAGCGTGCGCTGCGACACATATACGGCTGCGTATCCGGGCGAGCGCCGACGCGCCCGGAAGCCCCGGACGGAGACTCCGGGGCGGGATGCTCTCCGGCTAGACAACCGAATGCGTTTTGCATATAGTGAACCCTGTCGTCGAGGCGGATGAGGAGCGTGGATCTTGGGCGGTTTCTTCGGGTTTTCCGAGCGCGGCACGAACATGCGAACCGAGATCATAGCGGGCCTTACGACCTTCATGACGATGGCGTACATTATTTTTGTCAATCCAGCGATCCTCGCCACCGAAGGGACGGGACTCCCGATCTCCGGCGTTTTCTTCGCGACGTGCGTCGCCGCGGCCGCCGCGTGCATCGCGATGGGGGTCTTCGCGAACTTCCCCGTCGCGCTCGCCTCCGGGCTCGGGCTGAACGCGGTTGTCGCGTTCACGCTCATCCTCGGACTCGGGCTTTCGTGGCAAGAGGCGATGGCCGTCGTCATCCTCGAAGGGATTTTGGTTTTCCTCCTCGTCCTCACGAATTTGCGCGAGGCGGTGATGAACGCCATTCCGATGTCTATGAAGTTTGCGATCGCGGTCGGGATCGGGCTTTTCATCGCGTTCATCGGGCTGAAGAACGGCGGCATCGTCGTTCAAGACCCCGCGACGTACCTCACCCTCGGGGACATCACGCAAGGCCCGGTCATCCTCGCCATCTTCGGCCTCATCCTCACCCTCGCACTCGTCGCGAGGGAAATTCGCGGTGGCATATTGGCGGGAATCGTGATCACGGGGGCCGCCGGGATGGTCTTCGGCGTCATACCTTTGCCGGAGACGTTCGTGAGCTTCGATTTCGACACCTCGACCATCGGCGGCGGGGTGCTTGCGATCCCGGACGTTTTGCAGATCACACTCGTTCCGGTCATCTTCGCGCTCTTTATGACGGACTTCTTCGACACGATGGGAACGGTCATCGCCGTCGGACAGGAAGGGAGGCTCCTCGACGAGAACGGGCGGCCGCCGGGACTCAAGCGCATCCTCCTCGTCGACTCGCTCGGCGCGGCGGGCGGCGGAGCGATGGGCGCGTCTTCGGTGACGAGCTATATCGAGAGCGGCTCCGGCGTCGCCGAGGGTGGGCGCACCGGGATGACGAGCGTCGTCGTCGGACTACTTTTCCTCGTCGCGCTCCCGTTCGCCCCGCTCATCGGGGTGTTCGGCGGTTCCGTGCCGATCCCCGGCCCCGACGGGGCGGACATCTTCGTCTCGCCCGTCACGGCCCCCGCGCTCGTGGTCGTCGGCTTCCTCATGATGACGGCGGTCCGCTTCATCGCGTGGGACGAGCTCGACGAGGCGATTCCGGCCTTCCTCACGATCCTCACCCTCCCGCTCACTTTCAATATCGCGTACGGCATCGGGTTCGGGTTCATTTCATACGTGCTCATAAAGCTCGTGCGAGGGAGGCCCGGCGACGTCCACATCCTCCTCTATATAACGGCGGCCCTCTTCGCGCTCGTCTTCATCGCCGAGCCGTACATATCGTGACTTTCCCGTGATCCTCGACACCGGAAGATCGCGCATAGACTTCTCCGAGAAGGTCGCCGTCATGGCGATTTTGAACGCGACCCCCGATTCCTTCTTCGACAAAGGAAGGTACTTTGGGCGCGGTGTCGAGCGGGCGGAGGAGATCCTCGCCGCCGGAGCGGACATCATAGACATCGGGGGCGTGAAAGCCGCCGCCGGAAAATCACTCCCCCCGGAAGAGGAAATAAAGCGAGTGGTTCCGCTCCTCGAAGAGGTGCGGGGGATGACCGATATGCCCATCTCGGTGGATACTTTTCTTCCCGAAGTCGCGCAGGCGTCCCTCGCTTCGGGGGCGGACATTATCAACGACATTTCGGGGCTTCGGGATCCGCGTCTCATAGAGGAGATCGCCGCCGACGACGCGCACGTGATGGTCATGCACATCTCGGGGCCGCCGAGGACATGGCGGCCTTTCCGAAGTTATGAGGACATCGCACAAGAAGTCGCGGCCTTCCTCGAAGAGAGGGTCGAGTCGGCCGTCGCGGGCGGGATAAAGCGCGAAAAAATAATCCTCGACCCCGGCCTCGACTTCGACAAAGACACGCCGTATTCCCTCGAACTGCTTCGGAACCTCCCAGAACTAAAAAAGCTCGCGCTTCCGATCCTCGTGGCGGCGAGCCGGAAGGATTTCATCGGGGAGTCGCTCGGCGGCCTCGAACCGAAGTATCGCCTCGCAGGAACCGCCGCCGCCGTGGCGTACGCGATCACGCGCGGCGCGAACATCGTGCGCGTCCACGACGCGGCGTTCATGGCCGAGGTCGTCCGCATGACGGAGGCGATGCTCGGGATGGGGAAATGGGAGAAAGACGCGCTCGAAGAATGGTGGGTTCCGATTCGAAAAAGTATTTTGCGCGGGCCGCCGGAGTGAGCGGTTCGCCAGCTTTTTTCGGGCGGCGACGGGTTCGCGTTCCCGCGTTCATTCCCGCCTGAAGAGCTTTTCCGCCAAGTGTCACCATATCGTCTCGATGGGGTATCGGGCGATTTCGGGGTCTATGGTGAGGATAGGCATGTCTTCCGTTTGCGCCTGCGCGACGAGAATTCGGTCGAAAGGGTCGCGGTGATGGTCGGGGAGGTCGTATACCCGGAAGGCGTGAGGGAGGTTTATGGGGAGGACGCGGAAGTCATTCAATTCCGTGTGGCGAGCGATGAACCGCTCCGGGCCTCGGGGTATGTCGAGCTTGCCGAGTCCGGCTTTTATGACGATTTCCCACGCGCTCGCCACGGAGAAGAATATTTCGTTGCCCTCGTCGGAGATGGTCTCCCGCGCCGTGTCCGACACCCGATTGTCCCCGTGAACCCACCATAAAAAGGAGTGGGTATCGAGGAGAAACCTCAACGACCCTCGAAGGCGCGGAGGAGATCCTCCGGCAATGGATCGTAAAAGCTGTCGTGTATCGTGATCTCTCCTTTCGCGCTCCCCGGCTTTCGCGGTTTCGTGCGCTTTTTCTCCGGGACGAGCCTCGCGACCGGCTTGCCGGCCTTCGCGATGACGATCTCCTCCCCCATACTCACTCGCTCAAGGAGCCGCGAAAGGTGCGTCTTCGCCTCATGGACGTTCACGGTCTTCACGTGTTCTTTCATGCGCTCATTGTAAAATTAGTCAATGGCTTAGTCAAGTCGCGATTCCTCGTCCGTCCGCTCACTCTTCTCGACGATGTTTTCGTGGAAGCGGGAGTTCGGGACGAGGAGGAGTTTACCGTCGGGGGCGCGGACTTTCGTCATGGCGTATCCGATCTCCTCGACGGTTCCGGAGACGTTTTCGATGGAGATTTCGTCGCCCTCCGAGACGCCTTCGGAGACGTATCTTCCGGCGGCGACGTTGGCAGAGAGGCCTCGGAGTCCGAGGCCGAGGGCGAGCGAGGCGGTGAGGGCGAGGGCTCCAAGGGCGAGGACGGTGATGACTATGAGAATCGTCACGTCTATTTCGAGGACGGCGGCGGCGAGGATGGCGACGACGAAGATGACGGCAAAGCGGATGAAGGTCTTTATGGAGGCGGTTCGCCGGACGCCGACGCCGGAGAGGGCGCGTCCGGCCATCTCCGAGACAATATCGGCGGCGGAGGTTCCGAGGATGAGAATGAGGATCGCGGCGATGGCCTTTGGGGCGTAAAGGATGACTTGATTTAGCGTCGTGGCGAGGAAATCGAGGCCGAGCGGCCCGAGCGCGGCGAGGACGGAGAAGAGGATCACGCCGTAGAAAGCGACTGATCCCGCGAAGCTCGTCGGGCTTCGGGGGGAGTCTTCGGTTCCGACGAGGCGGTTTACGCCGATCCTCTCGCAAAGCTCGTCGAAGCGTACGCGGCGGAGGAGGAAGGTCGCGCCGCGGCGGGCGACGACCGCGAGGACGAACCCGACGGCGATGATCGCCAACGCCCCGAGCACCCGAGGCACATACTGGATGAAAGTCGCCATAAGCTCGTTCAAAGGTGATTCTCCTTCGTTGAATCACGCCATCAGCTTTTAGCTGTCAGCTATCAGCTTTTTATTTTCGGCTGATTGCTGACGGCTGATTGCTGACGGCTTTTTATGTCAGCCTCAGATAATAGAGGATGGCCCGCCCGTAAACTCCGAGGAGGTCGTCGAGGACGTTCGTCGCCGCGCCGAGGTACGCGGTGATGGCGACGCGGCGAGCGACGCGGCCGCGGAAGCCCTTCGGAGCTTTCACTTCCTCTTCGGCGGCGGCTGCGAGGAGGACGAACATGGTTTCATATTGTTCGAGTTCGCTTCTCAAGCGGGGGGAAGTTTCGAGGGCGGCTTCGACGCGCTCGATCTCCTCGCCTTCGAGTTCGCCCGTGGCGTATGCCGCGAGGAGTTCTTCGACGCCCATCTCGCTCATTGAGAGAGAACCTCCCGGAGTTTTGTCCGGCCGCGGTGCGCCCACACCCTCGCGGTGCCTTCGGCTATGTCGAGGGATTCGCCGATTTCCTTGTATGAGAGACCTTCGAGGTCGCGGAGTGTGATCGCCGCCCGGTAATTCGGCTGTATCTTTTGCAAAGCCCCATGAACCCTCGCGGCGGCTTCGGAACTGAGAAGCTCTCTTTCGGGGTCGGGGGCGGGGGCGGGCATGGGGGCTTCGGGGAGGGTCCCTTTGCGTTTGCTCCGCTCGTTGAGGCTGACGTTCATAGACAGGCGAACCATCCAGGTTTTGAAAGAGCTTCGTCCCTCGAAGCTGTCGAGTTTCCGGTAGGCTCGGACGAAGGCTTCCTGCGCGGCATCCTCTGCGTCCTCGCGGCTCCCGAGGACCCGGTAGCAAACCCGGTACACGACATCCTCGTGGCGGGCGACGAGTTCGGAGAAGGCCGCCCGGTCGCCCGACTTGGCCCTCGCCGCCAACGCTGCGTCGTCCAGCTTCATGACTTTAGACAGTTCCAAAATCCAATCCGTTACCCGCGAACAAGGACAGAGCTTATCCAATGGAAGTTCCGTTTCACAGGCGGGAAGGCATAAAGGCCCGCTGTCGCCTCACTCACGGCGGAGGCTTCTATACGACTAAGGGTTTAATTTACAAAGTCGCGGGGTATTTATTTGGCCGAGTTGCGGTAGGAAGTGTAACGGCTTCCGACTCGTGGCTGTCTAAGGGATAAAAGGCAAACTAAAATCAGAAGGGGGAGGTGAAATACAAATGGGCATACTAGCGATTCTGGGTTGGATCCTCATCGGACTCATAGCCGGGGCCTTGGCGAAGTGGATCATGCCCGGCCCGGATCCGGGCGGCATCATCGTGACTATCCTGATAGGTATAGCTGGCGCGTTCGTCGGCGGGTTCATCATGCAAAGCATACTCGGCTTCGGCAGCGGAGGAACGATATGGACGATCCTCGTGGCTACTTTGGGCGCGATCGTCTTATTGGCTGTGTATCGTGTGATCACACGCCGCGTCGCATAGCCATTTTTGGGGCTATTTCCGGGAGAGTGGCGCACAGGGAACATTTTATGCAAAATACGTAGTGAGTCGGACTCGCTAACGAAAGGGGAAACAAGTGTCGGAGCAGAAGGCTCAGCAGCAGAGCAGCGGAAGCGGGAGCGGCGGGGGCAAGAACCCGCTCCAGACGGACAAAGGCAACACCGTGATCCAGGACGGCGTCGTCACGAAGATCGCCGGCATCGCCGCGGCGGAGGTTGACGGCATTCGGATGGGCGGCGGCGCATCCCAGACGATGGGCAACCTCATCGGCTCGATCACGGGCGGAAGCGGCGGCAGCGGAAGCCAGTCGGCCGGCGTCTCGGTCGAGGTCGGGCAGGAAGAGGCGGCCCTCGACCTCACATGCACCGCCGAGTACGGCAAGTCCATCCCGCAGTTGTCCGAGGCCGTGAGGCGCAACGTTGTGAACCGGGTCGAGAGCCTCGTGGGGCTTCGCGTCACCGAGGTGAACATCACGGTGAGCGACATATACTTCCCGCAGGACGAGCAGGATAGAGAGCGGCAGAAGGAGATCCAGCAGCAGAACCAGCAGCAGGATCAGAGCCAGCAACGAGTCCAGTAGCCGGGTGAGACGACTTGGCTGAGGGACTTATCCAGACAGCGAGGGCCGTCTCCGAGGCGGCCCTCTCGACCGAAGGAATCCACGCCCTCGGCGGCGGAACCTTCGCCGAGGCCGCCACCTACGAAGGCAGCGAAAAGTTCGTCGGCGTCGTCATCGCAGACGACGAAGTCGAAGTCCACGTCGTGGCGAACTATCCGCTCGTGAAGCCGATACCCGACCTCGCGAAGGAAATCGAAGGGAACGCCGCGCCGGAGTCGGGCGGCAGGAGGATCACCGTAGTGTTCGAAGACATCGAGGTGGCCGACGATGTGGGTCTTTAACCGTATCGTCATGGTTCTCGTCTTCGCCGCGCTGTTCGTCGGTGGACTCTTCGCGGCGATATACGGCCTGAACATCCTCGGCTACCAAATAGCCGACCTCCAGCAAGCACTCGGCCTCCCCGCCGCCTACGAAGGCTTCCAGAGCTTTATAACCGGGGTCGAGAACGGGAGCCTCACCCCCGCCGGAATCGCAATCCTCATCGGCGTCGCCCTCCTCGGCCTCATACTCCTCATCCTCGAACTGAAGCCCCGCCGCCCCCGGCGGGTGAGGATGGAGAAGGGGACGTACGTAACCAGAGGCGCCGTGGGCGACGAAGTCGCCAAGGCGACCGAAGGCACACGCAACATACTCGGCTCCTCGGTCAAGGTGAAGGCGAAGAGGGGGCCGGGAGCGGTGGTGGATGTCAACGCGGACGTGAGGCGCGGCGAGGATCAGAAGGTGATAAAGGGCGATCTGCAAACCGCGGTTCAAGAGAGGCTCGCCGCGAGCGGCATCCCGGTCGGCAAGGTAAAGGTGAGGCTGAACGAGTCGGATCCCCGACAGACGAAGACGAGGGTTCAATGAACGCATTCAACCGTTTCGTATTGCTCGTTGTCGCGCTGCTTCTCATAGCGGTCCCCGTCCTCCTCCTCCTCATCAACTTCGGGGCTTTGGCGGCGGATACGATAAACCAGTACACGAACTACCAGGCCGGAGTCGAAGCCCTCGGCGGGATCGTAAACGCCGACCTCACCGCGACGCCGATACGTATATCCATCGCCGTCGCTGGGGCTTTGGTCGCGATCATCGCCCTCCTTTTCCTCCTTCGGGAGCTGACTTTCGGCAAGCAAGTCTCCCGGAGCGCGGTCATAGACGACGGGCCGGGCATGGAGACGCGCCTCACGGTGAAAGCCGTGAAGGCACTCGCGGAGGGCGCGGCGAGAGAGGCCGGGGCCGAGTCCCCATCGGCGTCCTTGTCTTCGCCGAAAGGAAAGCCGTACCTCGTGGAGTGCGCCATAGCGGTCCCGAGGAGCGGAAATTACACCGAGGTCGCGAGCCGCGTCCGGGAGAACGTCAGGCAAGTTCTCGAGGGCCAGCAAGTCGAGGTTCGGGACGTGGAGGTAACCGTGCAGAGAAGCGCCTCCTAAACCAATGAAAGGACTGGCATGAGCTACTGGACCAATAAACAGTGGGGGGCCGTCATAGGGGCGCTCCTCATCATCCTCATCTCGCAGCTCGGGATCGGGATCACCGCCATCGTCTTCGTCTTCGGGATTCTCGGGTACTTCGTCGGATCATACCTCGACGGGGACTTCGACCTCGAGGATGTCCGCGACCGGGCGCAGGGACGCACCCGGGTAAACAGAGACCAAGTGCGATAAAAGAATGCTTCTGAAAGATATTTTCTCTGGAAGGGATGATTCTTCGTGAACCAACTTCGTCTCAATGACATCCGATGGCCCGCCGTGGCGATAGGCTGGGTCGCTGCCGTCATCTCGCTCATAGTCATCGGCCTCGTGTTCGGTGCGATCTTCGGCGTGGCCCCCGAAACGGACGATCCCGGGGCGGGGGTCGCCATCGGGGGGCTTTTCGCTACCCTCCTCACGGGTTTTCTGGCGAACGGCGTCGGCGGATACGTCGCCGCAAAGAGGGCGGGCATAAACGGGCCGCTCAACGGAACGATGGTCGCCATCTTCGGGATCGTCGTGGTGATCGCGCTCGCGGTCATACTCGCGATCCTCGGCGTCGTCGCGGGCCTCATCTTCTCGGGCGGACAGGTTACGGGGCTTCAAAGCATAACGACGCTGGAAGGTGTCGGCCTCGCGAGCGGCGGCGCCCTCGCAACCATCGCCGTCCTCATCGCGAACATCCTCGGCGGCTACGTCGGAGGCAAGATCTCCGGCCCCGAAGAGGAGGGCGGCTCCGGCCCGCGCCAAAGCCGGGTCCGGTAACCCGAGAGCGAATCTTTTCGCGAATCTTTCCACGTATTTTTTCGGCGGACTCCCACGGGGTCCGCTTTTTCTCGCCTCCGGTGGACACCGGAGCCTCGTTGCGTTAGCGTAACCTCTCGTATGCCTGAGAATCGAGAGAGAAGCTCACATGGAATGAGGCGCGTGAGGCAAAGGCGGAGGCGCGCTTTGGCGGCGGTCGTCGCGCTCGTGTGCGTCTCCGCCGTCGTGTACGGCTTCATGGCGATAGACCGCACCCAAAACCTCGGGAGTGAAGACTCCTCCACGACCGCCGAAACTTCCACAGTCTCGAGCGAGGACTCGACCCCGGAGGAACCCGCGAAGGAGACGACGAGAGCCTCGGCCTCCCTTCCGCCGCCGGAGGAAAGCTGCGACGACCCGAGGGTTCTCGTCGGCAAGCGGCGCGCGCTCCCGCCGGGCTACGAGCCGGGAGACCTCGTCTCGCTCATGGCGTACGGCGTGCCGATTTACGGCAACGACCAGCTTCTCCGCCTCGAAGCCGTGGAGCCTTTGTCCGACCTCGTTTCGGCGGCGGCCTCCGAAGGCCACGAACTCCTCGTCATCTCGGCGTACCGCTCGTACGCCGAGCAGCAGCAAAACTTCGCGCACTTCACCGGAGTCTACGGCGAGGACGCGGAGATAGTGAGCGCGCCCCCCGGACAGAGCCAGCACCAACTCGGAACGACCGTAGACTTCACGAACGCCGAGGTCGGCTACCAACTCCTCCCGGCCTTCGGCGAGACGGACGCGAGCAAATGGCTCAAAGAGAACGCATGGCGCCACGGTTTCATCATCACGTACCCCGACGGCGACGAACAAGGAACCGGACGACAATGGGAGCCGTGGGAATACCGATACGTCGGGGACGGACTCGCCGAGGAGATCCACGAGAGCGACATGAGCCTCCGCGAGTTTTTGACGGAAGAGGGCGTGCGCCCGCGATGTTGAAAGCCATCGGCAAAGGCAATGACTCGCTCCACCCGCCGTTCGGGGAGGGAAGACATGGCTGAGAGAGCGTGGCCCCGGCTCGCCGCGTGGAGCGAAGACCCGAAATCCTCCGCCATTCTCACCGACATTGACGGAACCCTCTCCCCCATCGCCCCCACCCCCGCCGTAGCCTTCGTCCCCGACGAACTCAAGGAACTCCTCGCGAAGCTCCATAAAAAATACCTCCTCGTCGCCGGGGTGAGCGGTCGGAAGACAGAGGAGGCTCGCGAGCTCGTCGGCATCGAAGGCATCACGTACTTCGGAAACCACGGCTTCGAGGTCATGCGCGAGGACGGCGAGGTCGAAGTGATCCCCGAAGCCCTCCCGTACATGGAGAACATCGAAGAACTCGAAACCCTCGCCCGCGAGGAACTCGCCCCGCTCGGAGCCTTCGTGGAGGAGAAGGGCATAACCGCATCCATCCACTTCCGAAACGTCCCGCCCGAGGTCGGCGAAAAGTGCGTCGCGTTCGCGCGCGAACACGGCGAACGCCTCGGCCTCCGCGTAACGGTCGGACGCGGCATCGTCGAGGCCCGTCCGCCCATAAAGACCGACAAAGGAACCGCCGTGAGAACCCTCGTCGAAGAGCATAAACCGAAGCGGGCGATGTTCCTCGGCGACGACACCACCGACCTCGACGCCTTCCGCGAACTCGAAAAGATGCGCGATGAAGGAACCCTCGAAGAGATACTCCGCGTCGGCGTGAAAAGCGACGAAGGGCCGCCGGAAATCGTCTCCGAGGCCGACATCGTCGCCGACGGCGTGGAGGGTGTCGGAGAGGTTCTCCGCTCGCTTTTATAGAGACGCGCCGGGCTATCCTTTCGCTAGGCTGAAAACTCCCCACAAACCTTCCGGCTTCCACTCCACGCGCTCGCCCCGCACCATCCTCGGCGAAGCTCGAAAATCCTCGTTATGAGACGTATGCGACTATTCGCCACGGCTACCGCCTTCGGTATGCGGCGATGTCCTTCATTTGGGCTTCCACCCAGTCTTCGATGGTGTTCGAATGGACGGTGCGACGGAGGAGATCCGCCTTTTCACGGCGTTCTTCTTCGAGCATCGTGAGGGCTTCGTATATCGCCTCGGCTTGCTCGTCGAGGTCGAAGGGGTTCACGGTTATGGCTCCGTCCTTGAGTTCTTCATACGCGCCCGCCCCTTCGGAAAGTATGAGGACTCCGTCTTTCTCGTTGACGACGGCGGCCTCTTTGGCGACGAGGTTCATGCCGTCGCGGACGGCGTTGACGAGGAGCGCGTCGTAGTTTTTGTACGCGGCGACCGAGCGCGGAAAATTATCCTCTATCGAAAGCTCGACGGGCTTCCATTCGGAGGTTCCATACGCTTCGTTCACTTCCTCGACGACCTCTCGTATCTCGTCGGCGTATGCGTCGTATTCGGGGATGCCGCCGCGAGATGGTTGTAATTGGGCGAGGAACGTGACTTCACCGCGCATGCCGGGGTGTTTTTCGAGCATCCGCCCGTATGCGCGAAAGCCTCGGACGATGTTCTTCGAGAGATCCATGCGGTCCACGCGAAGGAGGAGCTTTCCGGGGAGGCTCTTTATATATTCCTCCTCCTCGAGAACGGCTTCGCTCCCGGACAATTCCTCGAACTCGGAGGGGTCTATGGAGATGGGATACGCCCTCACCCAAACCTCTCGGCCTCCGGCTCGCACGACGCCATTCTCCGCATCCACCTCGAATCCGAGGACTTCCTCGACGGTCGAGAGGAAGGCTCGGGCGTACCGATTCGTGTGGAAGGCGACGACGTTCGCGTGGAGGAGGCTTTCGAGGACGCCCTCGCGGATATAGTTCGGCAAAACACGCCACGAGTCCGGCTCCGGCCACGGTATGTGTACGAAGAGCGAGACGAAAGCGTCGCCGCCGACCTTCTCCCTCACGAGCTTCGGGGCCATGTAAAGCTGGTAGTCGTGGAGGAGGATGGTCGGTGATTCTTCGCCTTCGACCATCTTCGCGACGGCTTCGGCGAAGTTCTCGTTCACCCGGACGTAGCCGCGCTCCCATGCGTCTTTCGTATCCTCGCCGAAGTCCGGGGAGAACGGAAGGTTATAGAGGCCGTGATGCACGAACCAGAGGAGCGGGTTGGCGATGCGGTTGTACATGAGGTCGTACGCTTCCGGATCGTGCTCGACGAGCGAGACGCGGAGGTCTTCGACCTCGTACGGGCCGCCTTCCTTCGCGACGGATAAATCCTCATCGCTCGTCGCCGACGATACCCACACGGCGTTTTCGCTTTGCCTCGACACGGCGTTCAGCGCGGTGACGAGGCCGCCCGCGCCCCTCGAATACGTCCTCTCCCCGGATTCGGCGCGGAAGAACGTTACCGCGCCCCGGTTCGAGACGATGACGAGGCCGTCCATGCTTTACACGCCGAGCAGTTTGGCGAAGAGCGCGAGGTCGTCGCGGAGGAGGCGCGGGGTGAGGTAATGCTCCCGGACGTGCTCCTTTCCGACCCGGCCCATTTCGCGGGCGAAGTCCGCGTCGGCGAGGAGCTTCCGGCATGCGTCGGAGGCTTCCTCGATGTCGTCCACAAGGATGCCGCCGCCGGACGTAACCTGCATCGGAATCCCCCCGACCCGGCTCGCCACCATCGGACGGCCCTTCCAAAGACCTTCCGTCACCACGAGGCCGAAGCCTTCCCGGATGGATTTCTGGATGACGACATCGGCCAAAGACTGGAAAGCGTTCACTTCGATGGCTCCGACGTTCGTGAGGTTCGAGAAGAGGAAGATGTCTTGGTCACCGGCGGCGTAGTTGACGGTTTTGTACCAGTAATCCCAGCCTTCGGGATCGTCGTGGGCCATCGAGCCGATAAGGACGAGTTGGAGGTCGGGGATGTCCTCCTTCGCGGCGCGGTACACGTCAATGACGCCGAGGGGATCCTTCCACGGGTCGAAACGCGAAACCTGGAGGAGAAACGGCCTTTCGGTGTCAACACCGAACTGGTTCACGATGTAGCTTGCGTCCTCGCGGCTCAAAGCCATGTTCTTCGGACTCAGCGGGTCTATGGCGGGGGGTATGAGGGCGAGGTTCGGGAGACCGTCGCCGGGCGGGGTGTATTCGCGCATCGTGTAGATTTGCGCGTCGTAGTCTTTGACGTATGGTTCGAGGTAATCATAGACTTTCTGATTCGGGGTCGAAGTGTCTATGTGGCAGCGCCAGATCCACTTCGTCGCCTCCGAGAGTCCGCCGGAGAATTCTTTTAATAGCGCGGGTTGCGGGTCGTGGACGAACATGATGTCCCACTCCTCGCCCGCCTCGGCGAGGGCTTGGGCGGTGCGGCGGTTGTATTCCTCGTATATGGCTTGATCTTCGATGGTGAGGTTGTATTCGGCTCCCTGGAGAGCGTTGTGGAAGCTCTTCGTGACGTTGAAGAACGGCTCCGCCCCGAACATGATCTCCCACTCGCACTCTAGCCCGACATCACGCATGAGCGGCACGAGGGTGTAAAGGATCTCCGCGACGCCGCCGCCGAAGCTCGTGGCGTTTATGTGGAGGACGCGGGCACCTTTGACGCGCTCGGCGAGATCGTGGACTTCGTCGTAGAGGTCGCGGCGGATGATGCTGCGGTAATCTGACAAGGATTTGTTACCCGGATTCACACGCTGTAGCATCATGCCCCCTTTCGCCGCCTCCCGGACGTTCGCTCGGCGTTTGGGTTACTGTACTTTATCCGGGGCACCGTATTCAATGGGACTCGTCAACAAAAGTGGCGAATCCCGGAATTTTCCGGCTAATTCAGCCGTTCGACGCTTCCGCAGAGGCTCCGGCGCGCCGGATCATGGTGAGGCGAGTGCCTCCCCCGGCGATCGAGTCTATGACCATCTCGTCAACGAGGTTCCGTATGACGGACAGTCCGAAGCCCCCCTCCCCCGCGACGGGTGGGGCGCACTCGTCCGCTTCGAAGCCACCCCCCGCGTCCGAGACGGTGACTTCGACCTCTCCGGGGAGGGCGCGGTACTGGATCTCGAACGACTCGACGGCGGCGTGGCGGATGACGTTGGTCGCAGCCTCGGTGACGGCGAGCTTGAGATCGTATATCTCCTCCGGCCCGAATCCCGCGACCTGCCCGACGTGCGACACCACGAGACGGGCAAGCAAAACGTACTCGGAGCTGGAAGGGACTTCGAGGCGGAGCGGCTCCGGGTTTCCACCCATATCCAGTCGAGTTGTCTTTTCGGCTCCTCGGCTCATTAGTAAATTCCTTGAGATCAATCCGGCGAAGACGGACTTTTTCGTCCCCCTCGCTGGTTCGGTATTACAACTTCGAGATTTATATTACCCGAACCGCCGGATGTTAACCCCACACATAAAACAAAACGACGGAGGCCCGGGTTTCCCCGAACCTCCGCCGAATCATCCCTACGAATTCCTTACGAGCCTTGCGGCTCCGAGCTTTGCGTTTGCGGCTCCGAGCTTTGAGAGTCCTCCCCGCCGGGCATGTCGGCTTGAACATCGCCACTCGCGACCTCGCGCTCGGCATCGCCGACGGCCTCCTTGTACGCCAGCTCGGCCTCCTTCTCCTCTCTGAGGCGCTCGGCCTCAGATTTCTGCGCGGCGGATTGGCCGTTGCTCGACCCGTTCTCCTCGAAGTTCTGGAGGAACGGCTTGAACATGTCTATCGGAACCGGAAGCACGATCGTCGAATTTTGGTTCACGGCGATTTCGCTCATCGTCTGGAAAAGCCGAAGCTGGAGGGCGGTCGGACTCTCGAGCCTGTCGGCGGCTTGGCGGAGGCGCTTGGACGCCTGGAACTCGCCTTCGGCGTCAATGACCCTCGCCCGCCTGTCGCGCTCGCTCTCGGCCTGCCGCGCCATCGCCCGCTGCATCTGCTGCGGAATCTCCACGTCCTTCACTTCCACGACGCTGACTTTGATGCCCCACGGGTCGGTCTGCTCGTCAATGATGGACTGGAGCTGGTCGTTGATCTGCTCGCGATTCGTGAGCAAGTCGTCGAGGTCCTTCTGCCCGAGTACGCTCCGGAGCGTCGTCTGGGAGATCTGGCTCGTCGCCAAAACATGATTCTCGACCTCGATGACGCTCCGGTTCGGGTCAACGACCCGAAAGTACACGACGGCGTTGACGCGGGCGGGGACGTTGTCGCGGGTGATGACATCCTGCGGCGGCACGTCCATCGTGATGGTCCGCAAGTCAATCTTCACCATCGTGTCTATGAGCGGGAGGAGGAAGAAGAGTCCCGGCCCTTTCGGGCCTCCCCGGACGCGCCCGAGGCGGAATATGACACCCCTCTCATACTCGTTGACGACCTTGATGGCACTGAACGCTATGTACAGCACGACGAGGGCGATCGCTAAAAACCCGATAACCCCGATGCCAAGACCCGCAGCCTGCAGAATCGCAAGGCTCATACCCGAACCACTCCTTCCTTATCTCCGTTGATGACTTTTCATTCCCTGAGAAATTCTTATTGCCATTCTGTTTCGATTGTATCATCGTCCGTGTTCCGCGAAGCACGCAAAAAGAGAGGCTCCTTTTCGGGAGCCTCTCCGTGAAATCTTTGCCTTTCTCCGCAGCTCAGGCGACGGTCTTGTATCCGACGAGGCCATCGGACCATATACCTTCCTCACGGACGACGGTTCCGGGATACGGAGCGTGGATCACGGTTCCGTTGCCGGTGGCGATGCCGTTGTGAGTGATGCCGCCGCCCCCGGCTGCCCAGAAGACGAGATCCCCCGCGGCTCCCGAGCCTTCCGAACCGTACCCATACTGAGCCTGGGCGTTGTGCGGCAAGGAGACTCCGAACTGAGCGAATACATACATTATGAGACCCGAGCAGTCGAACCCGGAGGGCGTGGATCCACCGTACACATACGGCACGCCGAGCTGCGCCTGCGCCGCGCCCACGATCCCGCCGCCGCTCGCGCTCCCACCCGACGGAGGAGCCGCAGCCTCGCCCGTCGAGCCCTCCGGCTGCGTAGCCGTGTCCGTCGAAGGAGCCGTCCCGCCGCCCCTCGAGCCCTCCGGCTGCGTTGTGTCAGCAACAACCTCGCCCTCGACAGCCGCTTGATCCGCCGCCGCTTGGTCAGCCGCCGCCTGCTCGACGGCGGCCTCATCCGCTGCCGCCTGATCCGCTGCCGCCTGGTCTGCGGCGGCCTGATCCGCCACTGCCTGATCCGCTGCGGCTTGCTCCTCGGCGGCGGCCCTTTCGGCTGCTTCCTGCTCGATAGCCGCTTGCTCGGCGGCTGCTTGTTGCGCGGCGGCGGCCTGCTCCGCCGCTGTCTGTTCGGCGGCGGCCCTTTCGGCTGCTTCCTGTTCGATGGCGGCTTGCTCGGCGGCCTCTCGGGCTGCCTCGGCTTCGGCCTGTCGATTGGCTGCGTCCTCGGCCTCGCGCTCGGCGGCGAGTTCGGCCTGTCGCTCCGCCTCGGCGGCGGCATCCTCGGCGGCTTGCTGCTGGGCGGCAAGCTCCTCGGCGCGTTGCTGCGCCTCGAGTGCGGCCTCGCGCTCGGCTTCGAGTTCCTCGGCGCTCGGCCCCTCCTGAACCTGCGAAACCTGCGCGACCTCCACCGTCGGCTCGACTTCCGTCGGCTCGGCATCCGCCGCCGCGTTCGTGTCGGTGGCGATTTCGACGCTCGGCTCGGCGTTCGCCGCCGCGTTCGCGGCCGCTTGCTCGGCGGCGGCTTGCTCCGCGGCCTGACGGGCCTCTTCGGCCATCCGAGCCTCTTCCTCTTCGATGGCCGCTTGAAGCTCGCCGTTGAGGGAGTCGAAGTACGCCTCGGCCTCGGCCTCGGAATCGGCGGCCCGGTCCCGCTGCGCCCCGGCCTCCTCCAACGCGGAAACCCTCTCGGCGCGCTGGCTCTCGAGGGCCGATTTCTGAGCCTCGACGGCCTCCGTCGCCTCGCGCATCTCCGCGAAACGCGCCTGCTCCTCGCCGAGAAGCCTCAGCCAAATGTTCATCCGGCTAGAAAACTCCGCGAAGCTGTCTGCCCCCACGAGAACATCCACGAACCCCACGTTCCCGCTCCGGTAAACCTGCGAGGCCCGCTCCTCCAAACTCGCCCGCGCCTCGCCCATCCGATCC
Organism: Rubrobacter sp.; assembly: GCA_013697825.1. Taxonomy (GTDB): domain Bacteria; phylum Actinomycetota; class Rubrobacteria; order Rubrobacterales; family Rubrobacteraceae; genus JACCWD01. The sequence continues at coordinate 19,717 of JACCWD010000110.1, read as the reverse complement.
TCCGCCGACGCAAGCTCCCCCTCGGTCGCCCCGATCCTCTCATCAAGCGTGTTCAACTGGAAAAGAGCCGAATTGTACGTCTCATAAGCCGCGCTCGACTCCATCCGTATCGCCTCAAGCCGCTCCTGAGCGCTCCCGACCTCCGCTTCCTTGCTCTCGACATCCTGCGGCGAAGCACCCGCCACTATCCCCGTGGCAAGAACCGTCGTAAGAACCACTCCCGAAAACAAAATGAAACGCAGCCGTCGAAGCATGCAAAAGCCCCTTTGATTCGCTCTTATTAACTTTCGTCCAACAGGGGATTGAAAAATCCCCCCTCCAATAGCCCGGCACTCTAATCAACCCGTAACCCCGCCGCAATCCCCCCGTAACAACGCAAACCCCGCCAATGATGCAAAATCCCCTTATTTATGCGGAATCCCCGTCTCCCCAACGAGATGTGGTTTTAACAAAAATTAATATTCGTAACGTCTGCGAAACGAGTCGAAATTTTATGCGATTTTATCCGAGGATGCGAAGGGCGAGGAAGGCTCGCCAGAAACGCTTCTTCGCCTCTTCGTCGTCGAGGGCGGGGGCGAGGAGCGGGAGGAGGAGGCCGGCGGTGTTCTTTTTCCACGCGAAGGGGGATCCTTCGGCGGCTGTGGAGAATGGTTTCGTGGCGAGAGGGTGTTTGAGGGAGTCTATTTCGGCGGCGGCGTCGGAGCCGACGGCGGCGAGGATGGATGGCTCGGCGAGGAGGAGCTCGCGTTCGAGGAGGTTCGTCCCGGTGTATGTCACGTACGCTTCGAGGGAGATGGTTTCGAGGCTTCGCTTTATCGCGTCGAGGGCGCGGGGGCCGACGGGCTGGCCGAGGACGATGACGACACCCGAGAGCGGGTCGCCGAGGGGTTCGGGGTTTCCCGACTTCTTCATCTCGCGGGTGATGGCGGAGAGTTCACTCGACACCTTCGCTCGATACTCGTCGGCGGCGGTCATATCCGGGTGGCACGGGCGACGTGGAGGATGCGTTGCGCGGTCGTGATGGCGGCCCCGGCGGCGACGAGCGCGAGGGCGAGGGCGAGGAAGCCGAAGATCGAGAATATGGAGAGGATAGCGACCCGTCCCGCCCTTTCGAGGAGGCCGACTTTACATTCGACGCCGAGTCCCTCGGCCCGCGCCCGAGCATACGAGGTGAGGAGGGAGAAAGTCATCGCGAGGGCGGCGAGGAGGGCGGCCCACGGGGCGGCGGAGGACGCGAAGAAAAAGACGATTCCGGCGAAAATAGCCGACTCCGAAAGGCGGTCGAGGGTCGAGTCGAGGAACGCTCCGAAGCGGCTCATCCGGTTCGACTCGCGGGCGACCGCCCCGTCGAGCGCGTCGAAAATACCCCCGGCGAGCATCATCGCGCCCGCGATTTGTATGTGGCCGAGCGCGAAAAGAAAGGCCGAGCCGACCGAGAGGAGCCACCCGGCGACCGTGAGCATGTCGGGGGCGATGCCGATCCTCGAAAGGAACCGGACGAGCGGAAAGAGAATTCGCCGGAAAGCGGCCTCCGTCAAAATCGCCCCTGGAAATCGGAGATGAAAACCGGGAGTCGGGGAGAAACCCGGAAAGCGGAATAAATACCGGGAGTCGGGGGGAAACCCGGGAATCGGGATAAATACCGGGAGTCGGGAGTCGGGGAACTCTCGACTTTCGGTCGGCGGACACTTTCGCCACCCCGCCCGGCGATCCCTCGCCGGGTTCGACGGCGACGATTTCGGCATGGGGTTTCGCCCCCGCGCCTTTCCCGACTCCCAAAGCGAGCGGAGCCGGAGGCGGAAGCCGAGGCGGCGAAGCCGGATACGGAGCGACGCGACTTCCCGACCCCCGACCCCCGGCGAGCGACAGCGAGCATCACGGCTTCTCCTCCGCCTCCTCCGTTCCCTCTCCGTCGCCCGAACTCTCCGGCGGCCCGTCGGCGGCGAGCGACGGGGCGAGGAGGGATTCGCGCCACCGTTCGAGGACGAGGGTTTCGCGGAGGTATCGGACGGTCGCCGAGACGATGGCGACGACCGGGACGGCGAAGAGCGCGCCGACGATGCCGTAAAGAGCCGAGGCCGAGAGCATCGCGAACATCACCCACAAAGGATGGACGCCGACCGATCCGCCCATGATCCTCGGGACGAGGATGTTCCCTTCGAGTTGCTGCGCGACGAGGAAGAGGAGCGCGACGATGAGGGCTTCCGTCGGGCTGTTCACGAGCGCGAGGAGGACGGCGGGGATCGCCCCGAGGAACGCTCCGAGGACGGGGATGAGCTCCGTGATCCCGACCCACACCCCGATGAGGATCGCGTACTCGCCGCCCGTGAAGAAGACGATGGCCCACCCGATGACGCCCATGAGGACACAAAGGAGGGCTTGCGCCTTCACGTACTTCACGAGCGTCTCCTCCACCGTCTCGAAGAGTTCGAGGGCTTGATTTCGAACCGTCGAGGGGATCATGCCGATGAGTCCATTCGTCATCCGCTCGCGGTCGAGGAGGATGTATATCGAGATGATGAGCATGAGCGACAAATTGAGGATCGTCCCGAATATGCCGAACACGCCGCCGATGAAGCCGAGCCCGGTCGAGAATATCGCCGACGCCGGGGGGAGGTTCGACTGGATGAGGCCGAGTATTTCGCCTTCGTCGATCGCGGTTCCGATGCGCTCCCCGACATACGGGAGGTCCCGCGCCCACGCGATGAGGTTCGATGCGGCGTCAGTGATAAGTTCGGGGTTCGCGATGAGGGTTTGTATTTGCTGAATCGCCGGGACGAGGATTATGAGCGCCGCCGCCGAGAAACCGAGTACGAGCGCGGCGAAGACCCCGAGGACCGCGATCGTGCGGGGAACCTTCATCCCTTCGAGGCGCCGGATGAGCGGATTGAGAACGTACGCGAGGAGCGCGGCCATAAAAAAAGTGAGGATCACACCCGAAATCTGGCGTGTGAAGAGGACGAGCAAAACCAGTCCGACGGCGATGGCGATATATTGGAGATACCTCGAAACGACGAGTTGTCTCGCGGGCAAATTCGACCTCCGATCGGGCAAATTCGAGCCTTTTCTCGAGCTTGCCGGGTAAGTTTACAGTCGCGCATCCCCTCTGTATAATCGTCCACCGTATGAGAGGGGCGTACGCACGGAAGGCGCAAGATGTTGGGAGGGGGCCGAAGCTCTCTTCCGGGCCGCGCCGTCCTTCGGATTTCTCCCCCCGCCCGAACCGCGACTCCCAAAAGCGAAGCCGCGAACTCGCCGAACGCCGCAAATCCCGCGTGAAGGCGCGGGAAACGTCTCTCACGGGCGTGTATAAAAAGCGGCGGTTCATGGCGATCGGCCTCGTCGTCCTCGGCGTCGCCGCGCTCCTCTTCGCGCTCCTCGCCCCGACGACCGCCTCCGGCGGCGAAGGCCGCATTGTCCCCATAAACCCCGCCAACGCCGCCCCCGACACCGTCCTCGCGACGGTCGGCGGCGTGGACGTCGCCACCCCGATACGCCCCGCCGCCCTCACCGGACTCGGGTACCACCCCGAAGGTGAGAGCCTCTCCGAGATGGAGCCTCGGGGGGACAACCTCTCCGGGAACCCGCTCCTCGCGCTCATACCCGGCGGCTCGACGCCGGAGAGCATCCGGTACCACGTCATGGACTCGGCGGGCCGGGAAGGCCCGAGGATGGGCGCCCTCGACGTCGGCGCCCCGACCGAGACGAACGTGTACTCCCCCGTAACCGGAGCCATAACCTCCATACGCCCCGACCCCGCCGTCTCCGACGCGAACATAGTCGAAATACAGCCGTCGGACAACCCGAACCTCCGCGTAACCGTCTCCCTCGTCGAGAGCGACTCCGACGGCGCGGGCGTCAAAGAGCCCGTAACCGCCGGGGAAACGAAGCTCGGCATCGTCGCCGACTCCGCCGGAGTCCTCGACCCGCAACTCGCGGAATACACCGGAGACGCGGGCAACCACGTAACCGTCTCCGTGATGAACGTCGGATAGCTCGCTCCGCTCGCCGTTTTTAGTTCTTGGTTCTTGGTTCTTGGTTCTTCGTTTTTAGCCGGGAACCAAACCAGCGACGCGGCCTCCCGGCTCCCGGTAGCCGTGTCCGCGCCGTCGTCCTTCGGCGTGTATAGTTTCATAAATGTTCGTTCAATTATTTCAAAGCAGTCCGCTTGCGGCGGTCGCGATTATCCTCGGGTTCGTCGTCGGGATCACGATCCACGAGGCCGCCCACGCCTACTCGGCCCTCAAACTCGGCGACGACACGGCATATCGGGAAGGCCGCGTGACTTTGAACCCGCTCTCCCACCTCGACCTCCTCGGGAGCATGATGCTCGTGTTCGCCGGGTTCGGGTGGGGGAGGCCGACGCCCGTCCGCCTTGATAAGCTCCGGGGCGGAGTTCTCGGCCCGGTCGCCGTCGCGTTCGCCGGCCCCGCCTCGAACATCCTCATCGTCGCGATATGCTCCGTCCTCCTCGCCGTAGCCGCCATCGTCCCCGCCCTCCAAAGCCAGACGTACTTCCTCTTCGTGGCGGCGGTCGCGTACATAAACGCGCTCCTCTTCGTCTTCAACCTCATCCCCATACCGCCGCTCGACGGGTCGAAGATCGTGTTCGCCTTCCTCCCGCGCTCCCTCGACCCGTTCGTGAACGCGATGAACCAGTACGGGCCGTTCATCCTCCTCGGGCTCGTGATCGTCTCGATCTGGCTCGGACTCCCATTCCTCTCCATACTCCTCACGCCCGTCGTCCCGATCCTCGAATTATTCGGAATACCGCCGCTCTTCGGCGGGTGATCGAGGCTTCGGGAGGCGGCGCGGAACATCGGTCGGAAGGCCGCGCCTCTTTCCCATAAAGGCGTTACGGCGGATCGCCTCCCGCACCGAAGCAAGGTTCCCGGTGGGGATTCATACCGAGTCCGGGCGGAGAGTGGCACATTCACGGGACGGTCAGCCGGACTCGATATCATTCGCCCCACGGAAAGCGGGCAGCGGATAACTCGCAGGGAGGGTGGTTCCACGAGTCGGTGCGCTGCCCTGTGAAGCATTTTACACACACCCGAGTCATCGGGGAAGAGGGAGTCGCTTCGCTGGCGGCTTCACCGCCGTTCTTGGTTTTTAGTTTTTAGTTTTAGCCAAGAACCAAGAACTAAGAACGGTCGCGACAGCGACCCTCACGAAACCTTCTCGGTTCGGCGAGGCTTCGGGGCATTCTCTTCGAGCGGGAGGGTGAGGGAGAAGGTGCTTCCCGCGTTCGGCTCGCTCTTTACGTGGATGTCGCCACCGAGATGAGTGGTGATCTCGTGCGCGAGCGCGAGTCCGAGTCCGGTTCCGTCAGCCCTCGAAGAACCTTGCGCCCGGTAGAAACGGTCGAAGATGCGCGGTACCTCCGACTCGGGGATGCCGCACCCATTGTCCGAGACGCTCACGATGGCGTTTCCGTTCTCGCGGTGGAGATCGAGGCCGACGGGGGAGCCGTCCTCGGAGTACTTTATGGCGTTGTCCACGAGGATGGTGAGGGCGCGGTGAAGCTGGTTCGAGTCCGTCTCGATGGGTGGGATATCGCTCTCGGAGTCGATGCGTATCGGCCTTCCCGTGTACGAGAAGTCGCGTTTGAGTTCGTGGAGCATGTCCTCGAGGTACACCTCCTCGTCGCGGAATATCACCGCGTTCGCGTCGAGCTTCGAGAGGTCGAGGAGGGTGCGGGCGAGATCCTGCAAACGCTTCGTTTGTGTCCGGATCTCCTCCATGAAATCCCGGCGAACCGAATCGTCCCCCTCGTCCTCGAGCATTTCGAGATACCCGGAGATGGCCGAGAGCGGCGTTTTGAGTTCGTGCGAGGCGTTCGCGATGAACTCCGCCTTCGCCCGCTCGATGTGCCGCTCCTCGGTGACGTCGCGCAAAATCGCGAGCGCACCATCTTCGAGGGGGGCGGCGCGTATCTCGATGATCGCGTCCCCGGCCTCGGCCTCGGACTCGGTGACGGGGCCGCTGTATCGGGTCTTCGCGAGGATTTCCTGCAAACGAGTCTGGAACTCCATGTCGGAGCCGTCGAGGAGCTTCCTCGCCTTCGGGTTGAGAAAGACCGCGTTGAGTTCCCGGTCCACCCCGATGACCGCGTCGGTCATGCCGTCGAGGATCGCCTGTCCGCGCTCTTTTTCCTGCTCGACTTGCTCGAAGGCTCCTTGCAACGAGTACGCCATCGAGTTGAAAGTCGCGCCGAGCGCGCCGACCTCGTCCTCGACGCGGGTACTTATGCGCTCCTCGAAGTTCCCGGCGGCGAGGCGCTCGGCGGCGAGCCCGAGCCGGCTTATGCGACGCGAGATGATCGTCGCCACTATGTATCCGGAAACGCCAGAAATAAGGAGCGCGAGTCCGAAGGCTATGAGCGCGAGGCGGTCTATGTTTTCGATCGCCTCGTCCACGTTCTCGACGTCGCTCTCGGTGAAGAACTTATTGAAGACGATGGCGACCCCGTCCTCGCCGTTCACCGTGATCGGGGCCGCGTACGTCGCCTGAATTTGGCCTTCCCTCGGACTCCCCGGCGGGACCGACTCGATCCTTTGCGCGGGCTGTCTCGTCTCGACGGCCTCGTTCACCGCGCCCGCGAGCCACGGATCGAGGGACCCACGAAGTTGCCCACCCATTTGCGTCCCGTCATCGGCCCGCACGAACCCCCACTGAAGCCCGCGCCCCGCCGCGAAACTTTGAACCTCCGGAAGCGTGACGTTCCCCCCGCGCCGTTCGAGCGTTTGCTGGAACTGCTCGCCGACTTGCTCGAACGCCCGGTTGCTCGCCCGGTCGAGGGTGTCAACGAGTATGGGACGCACGATCTCGTACGCCGCGATCGCCGCGAACGCCGTAACGAGCATGAAGAGCGCGGTGAGCCATATCTTTATGCCAATCCTCGGGCGGAACCCACGCTTCAACCGCCCGAAGAACGAACCGCCCCGTCGAGGAGCTTTCGGACGACCATACCCGAGGCTCTTTTTCTTAGCGGAGAACATGTCTGCTTTTTCGATCCATAATTTCTCGAGCCGACCCTCCCGGCTCCCGCCCGAATTCTACTCCACCCGGCGAATTAATGAACCTCGCCGGACTATCTGAAAACGTACCCGACGCCCCGCGCCGTGTGGATGAACTCGGGATTGCGCGGGTCGCGCTCGATCTTCTCCCGAAGATGGCGTATATGCACGTCCACGGTTCTTTCGTCGCGGAATTCGTCGCCCCATACGCGGCGGAGGAGCGCGCCGCGGGAGAACACCCTTCCGGGGTTCGCCGCGAGCGTGATGAGAAGCTCGAACTCCGTGTACGTGAGATCCGCATCCCCCTCCCCCACCGAGACCCGGCGACTCGGGAGGTTTATCTTCAGTCCATCGTAGTTAAGCTCGTCCGGCTTTTGCCCCTGCGGCACCGACGAACGGCGCATGATCGCCCGCACCCTCGCCACGAGCTCCCGAACCGCGAACGGCTTCGTCACATAGTCGTCCGCCCCGAGTTCGAGGCCGACGACACGGTCGATCTCATCATCCTTCGCGGTGAGCATGAGTATGGGGACGTCGCTTTGCGAGCGGATGCGGCGGCACACCTCGGTTCCGTCGAGCTTCGGGAGCATGATGTCGAGGACGATGAGGTGCGGCTCGAAGGAGGAGTACATCTCCAAAGCCTCCTCGCCGTCCCCGGCGATCTGAACCTGGAAACCCTCACGCTCGAGCGCGTGCTGGAGCATTTTCTGGAGCGACGGCTCGTCGTCCACAAGAAGTATCCGCCGCGTTATGCTCTGCCCGCTTTGCAATTTTCACCCGCCTCGTGCTTCGTTATACATCTTGCTTATTCTACCATGTCAAAGTTTCGCCCCGCCTTCCACCGAGCCTTCGGAACCCTCCGCCTCGACCGCCCCCGAAACCTTCCGAGCCACCGCCACGAGGTCGGCGGCATCCCGCATCCGAGCCGCCTCCACGACCCCCGACCGCCTCTTCAAATACGCCGCCACCACCCGCGCCTCGTCCGCCCCGTTTTTGACCCCCGCACCCTCGCCGCGATGCCCCGCGAGAACCTCCTCCGCGAATCCCGAAACCCCTTCCTCGTCGTCCGAGGCGAAGCCCCGGTGCGCCACGAGACGGCCCTCCGAGAGGACGAAAACCTCGATCATGCCCTCCTCCGTGGAAGGCGCTACGACCGCTTGCAAACCCTCCGCGCTCGCCAAAGTTTTTACGAGCCGTATCCTTTCGATACCGGAGATGAGGTCGCGCAATCTCGCCGCCGCCTCGAACTCGAGTTCCTTCGCGAGCCTGTCGCGCTCGACGAGGAGCCGGGCAAGGTGTTCCTCCCCGCCCTCGCCTCGAAGAAGCGTCGCGATTCCTTCCACGACCTCGGCCTCGTACTCCTCCGCGCCCATCCCGACGCATGGGGCGCACCTTCCCATTTGCCCGTAAAGACACGGCTCCCCCCCGCCGGAGCATCGCCGGAGCGGAAATATCCTCCCGAGAGCTTCGATGCACGCATCGAGAACCCCCGCGCTCCGGTACGGCCCGAGGAGAATCGCTCCGTCGGCATCCTCGCCTTCCGGGACGCGAACCGGAACGGGGTACGCCTCGCGGACATCGAGCTTTATGAACCATCCCGGACGGTCGCCGCGTCCGGCGGAGTTGAAACGCGGGAGGAGCCGCCGTATCTCACGCGCTTCGAGGATGAGGGCGTGGAGTTCCGTCTCCGTCTCGCGGTACTCGACCTTCACCGTCTCGCGGACGAGGCGGCCGATCTTCCTTCTCCCGTCGCCACCGTTGAAATACGACCGAACCCGCGCTTTTAGGCACTTCGCCTTCCCCACATAAAGAACCGCCCCGTGCTTGTTCACGAAATAATAAACACCCGGCGTATTCGGGACACCGTCGGCGAGATGCTTCTTCTTCGCCCTCGGACGTTCCTTCTTCCCGCCCCGGAGGGAAGTCGCCTCGCCGACGGTGCGGACGCTCGCCTCTTCGAGCATCGGGAGGAGCTTCACGAGGACACCCGCCGTCGCCGATGCATCGGAGAGGGCGCGGTGGTTCGGCATTTGGCGGATGCCGAGGTGCGCCGCGAGCGACGAGAGGCGGTATCGCGGGAGGCCGGGTATGAGGATGCGGGCGAGCTTGAGCGTGTCGAGGACGGGGTTCGGGAGGCGCTTCCCGCCCCGCGCCGCCGTCACGAACGAGCAATCGAACGGCGAATTGTGGGCCACGAGAACCGAACCCTCCACGAACTCCTCGAAGCGTGGGAGGACTTCGGAGATCGTCGGGGCGTCGGCGACCATGTCGTTCGTGATCCCCGTGAGGCGAATGACGAACGGGAAGATCGGAGCCTCCGGGTTCACGAGCGTCGAGAACTCCTCGACGACCTCGCCTTTGTATACCTTCACCGCCCCGAACTCGGTGACGCCACCTTCCTTCGCCGAAGTCCCCGTCGTTTCGAGGTCGAAGACGACGAACGGGGCTTCATCGAGGGAAAGTTGCGAAGCGTCCATAGTCCGAAGATACTCGCCCTCCCACAGAAAACGGGGATCTCCGCCGATGATTTTCTCGATGCGAGGCCGAGCATCGCCATTCGTGTCCGCGAGGGAGAGGAACTCGGCGGCGACCACTTCGGGCCGAACCGGCTCGCGCTCCTTCACGAAGCCGAACAAGCTACGGGACACGTACCTCCATCCGGGCCTTCTCATCCGCCCTCGCCGCCTCCGCGATGGTTCGGGCCTGCGAATCCGTAACGCCGTCAATGGCCGCGAGGCTCTCGAATGTGTACTCGAAGTCGAGGAGACCGCTCGCGAGAACGCGGGAGCGAGTCTTCATCCCGACACCGGGGAGGTTGGCGGTGTGGAATATCTTTCCGCGTTGTATCCGGAGCGCGTCCACCCCGGCAAGCCTTTCGCCGTTCACGAGGATTCGCCGCAAAACCTCGGCGAAGTGTTCGATCTGCTCGGGATAATAAACTCCCCGCCCCATGAGCGACGGTGTCATCGGGAGCGGATGGAGGAGGTTCGCGTCCCGGACCGTCGTATGCCCCGGCGGCTCTCCGCCATTGAGGGGGTCGGGGTCTCCGAGCCTTTGCGCCTCCGAGGCATGTTCCCAAACCGTCTCCTCGAAGTCTTTGTCCGGGTCTATCTCCGTGATGACGGGGCGTCCCCGGAAACGGTCGTTCCGGTTCGCGGCGTACAAAAAGCGACGCCCGTCCCGCTCGTTGGCGTAAAACTCGACGATCGCCTTCGCCCGCTTCTCGCCGATGCCCGGAAGCCTCGCGAGCGACTTAGCGTCCCCGGCTTCGATCATCTCCCGAAGCTCGTCCGCCTCGACGGCCTCGGCGGTCTTCGCCGCCGCCCGACGATCCACGCCTTTGACTCGTTCGAGAACACCTTCCACGCTCGTCGGGCAAACGCCGCGCCTCGTGTGGTTTATCTTCCTCACGGCGGTGAAGTCGTTATGCTCCTCCCAGTGCCACACATACTCGCGCACCCTCTCGACGGCGGCGGCGTCCTCCGGCACGAACTCGATCGTGACGGCGTTCCCGACATACCTCCCGTTCGCCCCCGGAAGCCTCTCGGCGTGGGTCATAACCTGAACCTTCACCGACGGCGAATAGAAAGAGAATTGCACGGGCAAGCCCGGCGAGACCTCTTTCATAAGGCGGCGGCGAAACACTTTGTCTTCGAAATCTGAATCGAACATTGACTCCCCAATTTTACCTCAGTCGCGGTGCTCCCGGCACCGGAGACGGTTTTGGCTTCGGATAAAAATACGGTGTGCGTGGAGGTCGGTTTCGGAGCTTTAAAAATCCCGGAGTACGATCGCCTCGACCGTCTCCCCCGCCTTCACCTCGGACTCCGGCCCGATGAGCGCGATGGCGTCGGCCTTCGTGAGCGAGGTTATGAGCCCCGAACCTTGCGCCCCGACGGACTTCGCGAGCAAACCGTCCTCCGTCTTCTCCAAACTCACCCGAACGGCGTGCATCCTCCCGAAGCGGTTGCTTATGTCTTCGTCGAAATGGACTTCGACGGTCGGGCGGCGGTGATCCGACCTTCCCATCATCTTCATGAGCGCGGGCCTCACGAAAAGCTCGAAGCACACCATCGCCGACACCGGGTTTCCGGGGAGGCCGAAGAATCGCACGTCCTCGCGCATCCCGAAGAAGAGTGGTTTTCCGGGCTTGAATTTCACGCCCCAGAAAACCTGCTCGACCCCGAGGTCGAGGAGCGTGGACTTCACGAGATCCTTCTCCCCCACCGAAACACCCCCGCTCGTCACGACGACATCCGCCGTTTCGAGAGCCTCCTCGACGGCCTTCCGCAAAACCTCCGCGTCGTCGGAGGCGGCGTGTATCCGACGCGCCTCGGCCCCCGCGTCGTGGCATTGCGCGACCATCGCGAACGAGTTCGAGTCGAATATCTCGCCGGGAGACAATTCCCTCTCGCCCGGCTCGACAAGCTCGGTTCCCGTCGAAAGGACGACGACCTTCGGCCTCCGATGCACCGGAAGCTCCCCGTATCCTTGACTCGCCGCGAGCGCGACCTCGTACGGCCCGATCTCCGTCCCGGCCCGGAGCATGAGGTCGCCTTCCCTCACGTCCTCGCCGCTCCGGCGAATATTATTCTCGACCGGGACCTCTTTCCCGATCTCGAACGTCCCTCCCCACCCGGAAGTGTCCTCGACCATCACGACGGCATCCGCGCCGTCCGGGATGACACCCCCGGTGAAAATCTTTATGGCCTCGCCTTCCCCGACGCTCTTCGCCGAAGGGCGGCCCGCCGGAGCCTCGTCCACGACCTCGAAGATCTTTCCGGCCTCGGTGTCGCGGCCCCTCACGGCATACCCGTCCACCGCCGAGTTATCGAAGGGCGGAGAGTCGAACCTCGCCTCGATGTCCTCCGCGAGGGCGAGGCCGCGGGCCTCCATGAGTGGGAGGCTCTCCTTTAGCATGGGCGACGTATTTTCCAACACGAGCCGCTCGGCTTCGGCGTACTCTATTAGCTTCTCGAAAAGTTGCATACCGTTGCTTTCTTCCGCTTTCACAATGCTCACCATTTCCCAAAGGATAAGCTACCACACCACGGAGAATACGGACGCGGCTCATAGCGGGTTGCGGAAGGCTCGGCCCTTTCACGGTTCGGGCTTCAGGCTTCAGGTTTCAGGTATCAGGAAATACTCTCCCGCACAGGCCATGCTCGCAGAATGGAGTATCGCCGGGGATGGGATCGACCTTCATGAACTTCGCTGCGGCGGCGCGGGTTGCGGCTCCGCCGTAATCCGCGTCAAGGCAAGAAAGCGATGGCCCGACCCGGCCCGCCGGAGGAGTCCGCGACCTTCACCGGGAGGAAGACGAAGTACGCTCCGCGAGCCGGGAGTGCGTCCAAATTCGTCAGGATCTCGACGTATCTCATACCGCGGCTCAAACCTTCTTGATGCACCGGAACCCCGTCATGCGCGCTCCCGATGCTCGGAGCGTCGATCCCAACGCACTTCACACCTTTCTCATGAAGATAAATCGCCGCCTCCGGCGAAGGTGCGGGCCAGCCGGGGAACTCGCCCGTAACGAGCGAACCGCTCATGTACTTCTCGCCCTCCCCGCCCTCGACGTAATATCTGTCCCACCCGGTACGGAAAAGAACGACCTCCCCTTCCCGCAAAGAGCCGTTCCCCCTCTCCCAACTTTCGACGTGCTCCGGCTCGATGAACGGGCTTATGCCCGGCTCCCCCTCGTCGTCGGCGAGGAAGCGCACGTCTATGACCACGGCCGGCCCCATGAGCTCGTCGAGTGGGACTTTGTCCCCCGTCTGGGCGCCGAGTTCGCTCGCCCACGCAAGCCCGGAGTCCGGCGGCGGGATGAAGTGCGTCGGCGCGTCGAAGTGCGTGCCGCAATGCTCGTCCACGACAATGAAGTTCGTCTGATACGGAGCCGCGCTCCGGGTGCGTCCCGTCGGCCCCTCCACCTCGGCGAACCAATTCCAATTGTGGTGCGCGAAGTTCATGTGTCCCGGCCACGTGTTCGGAAGACGCTCCGAAAGCGTCAGCGAGAGGTCTACGACCCGTGAGGAATTCAGTTTCCCGAGATCCATGCTTCCTCCTTTATACAGAGTTTGCTTGGGTGCTTCGCTCAAGGTCGCTTCGCCGCCCGCGAAGCGACCTTCCCAATCATTGCGCCATATACCCGCCGTCTACGGGCAGTATCGCGCCCGTCACGAACGACGCTTCGTCCGAGGCGAGGAAAAGTATGGCTCTCGCGACCTCCTTCGGCTCGCCGAGGCGCTTCACCGGATGGGCCTGCCGCATCGGCTCGACGTACTCCTCCGGCAAAGCCGCGACGGCCTCCGTCCGAATGGTGCCGGGCGCGACGGCGTTGACTCGTATGCCGCGCTCCGCCCATTCGACGGCGAGGTGCTTCGTAATGCCCGACGCGACGAACTTGGCCGGGCCATACGTGGATTGCCCGCTCTGCCCGGCGAGGCCGGAGATGGAGGAGAGGCAAACGATGGAACCGCCGCCAGTTTTCAACATCTCCTCCACCGCATATTTGCAAGTGAGGAACATGCCGCGCCCATCCACGCTCATCACGTTGTCCCAATCCTCGGGCGTGGCGTCCACGATATTATTCAACGGAATGACGCCCGCGTTGGCGACGAGCACGTCCACCTTCCCGAACTCCTCGACAGCGGCGAGAATCATGCGCCGAGCATCCTCCGGCTCCGACACGTCCCCGACGACACCCTCGACCTCGGCGCCGCGCCCCCGCAAATCCTCCACGAGCGTCTCGATCCCCTCGCCGTCAATGTCCGCGACGACGAGCCGCGCCCCTTCTCTCGCGAAAAGCTCGGCGGTCGCTCGCCCGATCCCCTTCGCCGCCCCCGTTACGACAACGGACTTCCCCCGCATACGCCCGAGGCCGGAATCCCCATTCTCCAAAATGCTCCCCTTTCCCTCTCACACCGGAGTTCATGAAAGTTCACTCACCCCACCGACAAACTCCCGCCGACGATCACCATCCGTCTACGCCAGTATTTCCTGATGCCTGAAACCTGATGCCTGAAGCCCGACTCCCCGACGCGACACGCTCAAACTTCGAGAAGTTCCCACCCTCGTCGAACTCCATCTCCTCCGCTTCCCCGACGACCTCCACATTACCATCGCCGAGAGCTTCGTCCACGAGGTTCTCGGAGAGGCTCGCCTCCCGGATATGGAGCGTGTTCGGGATGCGGACGAATCGCGTGTCCTCCGGCGCGACGCCCCAATTGCACCGCACCGCCGCCTCGACGGCCTCGCGGTCATTCTCCATAACCATCGGGGCCTTCGCCCGCTCGAGGAAGGTGCTCGTGAGCACATTTTGGTTCATCGCCTCGTAGTCTATCTTCTCGAAAAGCCGCCCCGTCGTGAGGTCGGCGAGCCCGACGCCGAGCGCATTGCCGTGCGAAGCCTCGCTCACATCCCCGACGACGAGATACTTCGCCTCCGGACTCCCCGGCTCCTCGACGCCGGGGATGCGGAAACGACCCACCACGTTCGTGTCCATCCCCGTCCCGGAAAAGTTCTTGCCAAGCTCGTCCACGAAGAGAATGTCCATCCTCGAGACGGGAAGCCTCGGCGCGAGCTTGTACGACTCGGCGAGGAGCGCGGCCTCGCGCCGGGCGATATCCTCGGGCGGGACGGCTTCGATCACGGCCGTCTCCTCATAGGCGTTCTCGACGACACCGACCCCGAAGAGAACCTTCCCGGAGCCGAAAACCACCTCCCCCGCCTCCACCATATGGTCTCGGATGCCCGGCACTCCGAGCGCGTGGAGCGTGAGCGCGGCCTCATGCTTCCCGAGCCCGATCGCGGCCATCTTCGACAGCCCGCTCTCGATGTCCGCGTGGAAGTCCGTATGCTGCTTGACCCTCCCGACCACCACCACGCCATCCGCCTCCGAGGCGATCTTATCCATATAAACCGGGACACCCCTCCCCGTCTCCCCGACCTTCACGACTTCCATCGAAGACCGGATCTCCGCCCCGACCGACCCCTCCGTCACCCCGAGGCTACGAAGTATCCCGACCTGCCCCTCAGCGGTCGCCCCGCCGTGGCTCCCCATCGCCGGGACGATGAAGGGCGACGCCCCGGCGCTTTCCAGAATTCCGACGAGCGACCTCAAAATCTCCGGAATGCCCGAGATGCCTCGGCTTCCGGCTGTGATCGCCACGCTCATCCCGGCCTTTATCCGCCGCTTTATCTCCGCTTTTCCGCACTCCTCTTCGAGTTTCGCTGGAATATCCTCGACGCGCGGCCTCGGGAATTCCTGCCTCACCCTGACGACTTTCGGGAGGTTCATCGGTCGCTCCCTTCCTCCGCCAACTCCCGCGCCAGCTTCAGCGCGGCCTTAATGCTCGAATGTTCGGCCTTCCCCGTTCCGGCAATGTCGAAGGCGGTGCCGTGGTCCACGCTCGTCCGGAAGAACGGGAGGCCCACCGTCACATTCACCCCCGTCTCGAAACCGAGGAGCTTTATGGGTATGTGGCCTTGATCGTGGTATTGCACAACCACAATATCGAACTCCCCCCGAACCGCCTTCGAGAAAACAGTATCCGGCGGCCACGGCCCACTCACATCCATCCCCTCCCCCCGCGCCTCCTCCACAGCGGGCGCGATGCGCTCCTTATCCTCATCCCCGAAAAGCCCATTCTCCCCGGCATGCGGATTAAGCCCCGCCACGGCGATGCGCGGATCTTCAATGCCGATGCGCCTCATCGAATCCCGAGCGAGCCGGATCACCGCAAGCTCCCGCTCCGGCGCCACGCGCTCGACGGCCTCCTTTATCGAGACATGCGTACTCACATGAATAACGCGCAGCTTCTCCGCCACGAGCATCATCGCGTAATCCTTCGTCCCGGTCAGTTCGGCGAGTATCTCGGTATGCCCCGGATACCCATGCCCGCCGAGATGCATCGCCTCCTTATTGAGCGGGGCGGTGACGACGGCGGAGATGCTCCTCGCCAACGCGAGCTCGATGGCACGCTCGACATACTTGAAAGCCGCATCTCCGGCGCGGGCGTCGAGCTTTCCAAACCCGAGGTCGTCCGGCAGTTCGGTGGCGGGAACCACCTCGACAGTCCCGGCCTCGAAATCCGCCTCTCCCGGCTCCCGAACAGCCTTCACGCGAAGGGAAAGGCCGAGCAATTTCACGGCCCGCTCCATGATCCCCACGTCCCCGATCACGACGGCCCGCCCTCCGGACTCAGCGACCGCCTTCGCTATGATCTCCGGCCCGATGCCCGCCGGATCCCCCATCGTAATCCCCAACGGCGCGCTCATACGAAATCCGGGCGTGAAAATCCGAGAGTCGGGAGGCGCTCCGCTCCGCCTTCGGCTCCGCTCCGCTTCGGGAGCCGTTCGCTTCGCTCACTTCGGGAGTTGGGAAAGGCGAGGAATCGGAACCCGCGCCGCCGAAGCCGCCAGTCGATCCCACAGCGAAGTCCATAAAGGTGGGCCACCCGACAGCGAGGCTCCAGTCGGCGAACACGACCCGTCCAGGGCGGTATTTCCTGAAGCCTGAAACCTGAAGCCTGAAGCCCGGCTCGCCGAAGGGCCAAGCCTTCCGCAATCCGCCAAGTCCGGCGAGAGCCCCTCGGGCGGGAAGGCGAGGGTATCGAAGGAAAGAAGGTCGAGAACACCCCGACTCCCGAAACGAGCGAAGCCGAAGGCGGAGCGAGCGCCCCCCGACTCCTCCACCCCTCCGGACGCGAAGCGACCGCCGTATTCCTCATCATTCCCCTCCTTTTCCCGTTCCCGCGAGGTAACGAAACGCCCCCGCGAGCGTATCCGGCCCGCCGAATGCTCCGGCCTTCGTGACGACCCGGTATGGACGGTGCCCGATCACGACCCCGACCGGCACCCCCGCCTCCACCTCGCGCTCGATGAAAACGCCTTCGCCCCCGAGCCGTCGGACGACATTGACCGCCGTCTCCCCGCCCGTGAGGACGAGCGCCTCGAACACTTCTTCTTCGGCGAGGCTCGCCGCCACCCCGGCAAGCCCGTCCACTATGGCGTCCGGGCTTCCCTCCTCCGCGGCGCACCTCAACAAAACACTCCTCCCCGCCTCGAAAATATCCCTCGCCCGCCCGAGCGCGTCCTCCGCGCCATCCTCCCGGAAAACGATCTCCTCGACACCGGGTTCCGCGGCGAGCCTTTCGCATTGCCCCGCGGAAACCTCGCTTCGGCTCCCGACGACGATGAGTATACGCCGATGCGGCGCGTCGCCGGAAGACGCGCGCTCCTCGGCATGCGTTCCCGGATACACCCTCCCGAGCGCGAGCGCGAGTCCGGCGGATCCCACCCAAAGAACCTCCGATGGGTTCGGCACTCCCCTCGCCACCGCTTCGAGGCGCGACTCGTCGGAGGCGTCCGCCACGACGACGCGATGGCTCTCCATAGTTCGGCGCAAACTCCCCGTTTCCCCCACGCCGATGGCCGCGACCGGGCCGATGTCGGAGAGGAGCGCCGGGATGCGCGACTGGCGCACCGGGGTGCGCGGGTCTTTCGCGAACTCCGTCTCGTGGACGGGGACGCCGCGCAAAAGTTGGATGCCGCCCTCCGTCGTCCTTCCGTTCGCGGGGAAGGCGGGAGCGACTATGGCTCTCCCGCGTCCGGTAGCATCGAGCGCGGCTTCGATCTCGACGGCGATGTTCCCGCGCAAAGTCGAGTCTATTTTTTTGTAGACGATGCGCGCGTCGCGGAGGCGCTCTCCGGCCCAAATGACCCGTTCGCGGGCTTCGTCCGTGGCGAGGGCGCGGGAGTCGGTGTCGAAGGAGACGGCATCGAGGGTGTCGAGGTCGAGCGTGTGGGGGCCGTGGAAGATGACCGCCGTCCGGTGTCCCGCGGCCGCGAGTTGCACGCCCGAGTCCATCGCTCCGGTCAAGTCGTCGGCGATGATCGCGAATTCTATCGCTCCCCCTCTCTCGAACTTTCCACCCGACGATGGAATCTTAATTGACATTGTCGTACCACTTCAATAACATTCGGCGAGGAATTGGGGAACGAGAAGGGGAGGATGATCATGTCCGACGTTGTTGACCGCCCCGGTGGAAAGAACCTTGCTTCGGAGCTGCCGAGCAAGAATCTTCCGGCGGTCGAGTACCGCGACTTGCCGGAGCCGGTGCCGCTGAAGAGGATCATCGGCGCGAGCGTCATCATTTTGGCGACGGCCATCGGAAGCGGGGAGTTCGTGCTTTGGCCGAACATCACGCAAAAAGTGGGCCTCGTCTTCATGTGGGGGGCGGCGGTCGGATTCCTCATCCAGTATTTCATAAACATGGAGATCGAACGTTATACGCTCGCGACCGGAGAGACGGTCGTAACGGGCTTCACGCGCTTTTGGAAGCCGTGGTGGTGGCTGTTCATCATCATGGCGCTTTGCCAGAATTTCTGGCCGGGATGGGCGACGGGCGGGGCGACGACGCTTTCGTTCGCCTTCGGGTGGGACAATGCCCCGATCGTGCTTATAACGGTACTCGCGCTCATCGCCATCGGCATCGCGCTGACGGTGTCTCCGGTCGTCTACCAAACGGTCGAGAAGATTCAGGGCATGATGGTCATCGCCATCATGACCTTCGTGGTCATCGCGGTCATCATCGCGACGGATGCCGCAGCGTGGGGAGCTTTAGTGACGGAAGGCGCGTCCGGCGTCGGGCGCATTCCGATAGAGCCGGAGCTTGGCTTGACGGCGGCGGGCCTCCTCGGGGCGCTCGCCTTCGCGGGGGCGGGCGGGGCGAACAACCTCGTCCAAAGCAACTACATCCGGGACAAGGGGATGGGGATGGGCCAGCACATACCCAAGATCGTCTCGCCACTCACGGGCGTGGAGGAGGCCCGGCCCTCGCTCGGATACATGTTCCCGAGAACCGAGGATAACATGAGAACATGTTCCCGAGAACCGAGGATAACATGAGAAAGTGGAACGGGTGGTGGCGGATAGCGAACATCGAGCAGTTCGTAACCTTCTTCCTCATCGGGCTGGCTTCGCTCGTCGCGTTCTCGGTGCTCGCGTACTCGACGCTTCCGATCGGCGAGGATCTCGGGGAGGACTTCGCGTTCCTCCAGTATGAGGGGGAGGTTCTCAAGGATCAGATCGCGCCGTGGTTCGGGACGGGGTTCTTCCTCGCCGGGACGTTCGCGCTGCTTTCCACGAACCTCGGCATCATTGACTACACGTGCCGACTCGCCGCCGACTCGCTCAAAGTCAACGCGCTCAAAGACAGCCCTTTCTGGTCGGAGAGCAAAATCTACTTCCTCTTCGTGTGGTCCATGATCGCGGTGGGGTCTTCGATCCTCCTCCTCGGACTCGACCAGCCGCTAATCCTCGTCATCATCGCCTCGTCCATAGCGGGCGTGTTGATGTTCATATACTCCGCCCTCCTCATACAACTCAACCGGAAGGCGCTCCCCGAAGAGATAAAATTGAAGGGAGTACGCCACATCGTGATGTGGATCTCGTTCCTCTTCTTCGGCTTCTTCACGGCTCTTCTCGTATGGGATCAGCGAGGCCTCTTCCTCCAACTATTCGGACTCGGATAGCTGATTGCTCAAGCAACTCTGGCTGAAGGTTCTCTTAAACGCTTGGTGTGAATTACTTGTACGGAATTTGAACGGAAGGTGTCCACGAACTAGAGTCGGCTTGCTCACCGATCCCGAAGGGAAAGGAACCGACTCATGGTCGATGTGGACACCTTCCCCGC
>JACCWD010000093.1 GCA_013697825.1 Rubrobacter sp. | reverse complement strand
TCCTCGGCGCGCTGGACGGTGTTGCCCTCCTCGTCGGTGGTGGCCTCGCCCACCGCCTCGAAGCCCTCGGGCAGGTTCTCCGCCACCCCGCCGGCCGCTTCCTGCGCCTGGTCGGCAACTTGTCCGGCTTGGTCGGTCGCTTGTCCAGCAACCTGTCCGACTTGGTCGGTGACTCCGCCAACCGCGTCTTGCGCCTGTCCGGCAACCTGCCCGGCCTGGTCGGTCGCCTGTCCGGCTGCCTGTCCGGCGGCATCCTGTGCCTGGTCGCCGACTTGGCCGATTGTTTCTTGCGCCTGGCCGGCGGCTTGATCTGCGGGTTCCTGGCCCACGGCTTCGTCGGAGTCCTGCCTCGATTGCTGGGCCGCTTCGTCCATCACCTCCTGTACCCCGGCGTCCTGGGCCGCCTGGTCCATGACGCCCTCGAACTGGCTGTAGGAGTCGGTCATCTCCTGAACCTGGGCCTGCGACTCCTCGGGAAGCTGCTGCATCAAGCTCTCGAGCTGTGCGCTGTCGCTCTGCATCCGGCCCTTTATCCTGCCCATTGACTGCCCGAAGAAATTCTGGGCCTCTTGCAGGTACTGATCCTCGGTCTGCTGCTGAGGGTTCTGCGTTGCTTCACTCATTTTTCTCCGATCTACTTTCGGGTTCTCGCTCTACAGTTTCTTGTCCCGAATACTCCAGACTTGTTCTTACCCTTTCTTTATCCGAACTATCCAAAAAGCCGGGATCGCTATTAACTATCTCGCTGGCGATCCGCAACCAGACTCCGGCGTCGCGATAAACGACACCCTCCTGAACCTCGTCCGGCAAGTTTTCGCGCCTGCTCCTCCACACGGAGTTGCGCTCGGTGCTCCCCTGGAAGCCCACCTCCGGGTTCGGCGCTTTCTCGAAGCGCAGCTCGCGCATCCCCACGGCGGCGTCGAGCGCGATGTCCGGGTTCTGTGGCTTGCCTGTCCCTTCTTTCTTCATGGCTTCAGGATCCCGACACGTCCTTGATGGTTATGAGACCCCCGGAGCCTGTACCCTTCACCTTCGAGATGTCCACCCCCATCTCCTCCGCTTTGCGCTTGGCGGCGTTCGTGATCTTCGGCCCTTCGGCCCCGTCCCTCCCGGTGGACTGCCCGGCCTGTCCGGCAGCTTCCTGCGCCTGCCCCGCCGCCTGTCCGGCGGTGTCCTGCACGCCCTGCGTGGCCTGTCCGGCCTGATCAGTGGCCTGTCCCGCGACTTCCTGCGCCTGTCCCGCCACCTGCCCGACCTGATCGGTCACCCCGCCCAGGGGGCCGCCTCCGCCACCCTCTTCTTCCTCGCCGCCGCCGGTGAGTCCGCCAACGGCCTCTTGGGCCTGGCCCGCCACCTGTCCGGCCTGGTCGGTGGCCTGTCCGGCTACCTGTCCGGCTTGGTCGGTCGCTTGTCCGACCGCTTGCTGTGCTTGGCCCGCCGCTTGTCCGGCGGTGTCCTGCGCTCCTTGCGCGGCTTGCCCCGCGGCGTCGCTGGCCTGGCTTTTCAGTTGTCCGGCAGGGCCTGCGCCTCCTTCGGCTTGATCGCCGATCTCCGTCACGTCCGAGATTATGATGCGGCCGTCTGTACCCGTGCCTTCCACTTGCGAGAGATCTATGCCCCGCTCTTCAGCCTCGCGCCTGGCGGCGTCCGTGGCGTCCACTTCTTTGGCCGCTCCGCCGGCCTGGCTTGCGATTTGCCCGGCCTGATCGGTGGCTTGCCCGACGGCGCCCTGCGCCTGCTGGGCCGCGCCGTCCCCCGCCGCCTCGGCCGCGTTCTTCACGTCGTCTATCACGATGCGGCCGTCGGAGCCGGTGCCTTCTATCTCCGTGAGGTCTACGCCCAGCTCCCGAGCCTGGCGGCGGGCGGCGTCGGAAGCCTCGACCTCTCCCTGGCGCCTGATCTGATCCGTGTCCAGGTTGGCGACGTTGTCGCGCGCCTCATTGATGCACTCCTCCATGGACGAGTAGTTGTCCATCAACTCCTGAAAGAGCGCCTGGAAGGCTTCTTCCCGCCCCCCCGGAACTTGATCCGGCAGATCCTCCAGCGTGGCGCGGCTCTCTTTTATCTGCTGCTTGAGCGCCTCGGCCGAATCACCGAAGTAATCCTGAGACAGGCTCATCGTCCGCTGCTGGACCTCCTGCCTGGAATCCTTGATGCCCCGGTTCAGCTTCTCCATCGCCTCTGTCTGTTTATCAGTCACCCATCTATCCTCTCTGCCTAGTGCTTCTCGACTTCGCTTCCCTCTCAAACAGCTCTTACGCCAACCGTGTTCCCTTCGTTGTCGGATATCCGCTCGAAGGCATTCCCCGACTCGTCCCTTATCCGGCCCACGTTCCGGCCCGCTTCGTCCACGTACGCCTCCTCCACGGGCAGGCTGCTGATGTTGCCGACCAGTTCCTCGCCCACTATCTCGCCGTTTTCGTCGAGCGTGATCTCGATGATGTCCCCGGACTGATCCACCGCGTGCTTCATGACACGGCGAGATCCGTTTTTGCTCTCGTCGGCCGCGCCGCCGGGTTGGGCCTGGCCTCCGCCGGCGCTTCCGGCCCCGTCGTCAATCTGGCCCGCGGCTTCTCCCACGTCTTGAGCATCCTGCCCGGTTTGATCGGACACCTGCCCGTCGATGCCATGCGCCTGCTGGGCGGCTTCCCCGGCGGCCTCTTGAGATTTCCCCTCAGCGTCCCGCGTTTGGCCGTCCACCTGTCCATCCTGATCAGGCGCCCGCCCCTCATCGTCGGACGCTTCTCCTTGCACGGTGTCGTCCGCTGCCTGCTCCGACGCGCCGCCAGCCTCGTCCGCCGCGCCCTCGGTCTGGTCGTCCGCGACCTGCCCGGCCTGATCGGCGGCATCCTGAGTTTCCTGCGCCGCTTCGTCCGCTTGTTCCGTGGCCTCCTCTGCGGCATCGCTCGCACCTTCGGCCACCTCCCCCGCCGTATCTCCAACTCCCTGGGCTACCTCGCTTGCACCTTCGGCGGCCTGTCCGGCGCTTTCGGCGGCCTCGCCGACGGCATCCCCGGCTTCCTGAGCCGCCTCTCCGACTCCCCCGCCTGCTTCGCCGGCGGCCTCGCCCGCTCCTTCGCCCACTTGCTCGGTGGCTTCGCCGACGCTTTCGGCAGCCTGTCCCGCGCTTTCGGCAGCGTCGCCCGCGCTTTCAGCGGCATCGCCTGCGCTTTGAGCGGCTTCGCCCGCTCCTTCTCCGGCTTCCTGAGCGGCCTCCCCGGCTCCTTCGCCCACCTCGCTGGCAGCTTCTCCGGCGCCTTCGCCCACCTCTTCCGCGGCTTCCCCGGCGCTTTCGGCAGCCTGTCCGGCTCCCTCGCCGACCTCGCCAGCGGCCTCCCCCGCGCCTTCGCCTACCTGCTCTGCGGCTTCGCCAGCGCTCTCGGCGGCCTCCCCGGCGCTTTCGGCGGCTTCTCCGACGCCCTCGCCCGCTTGCTGCGCCGCTTCACCGGCTCCTTCTCCGACTTCCTCCGCGGCTTGCCCGGCGCTTTCAGCGGCTTCGCCCGCTCCCTCTCCGACCTCTTGAGCCGCTTGGCCCGCGCCTTCTCCGACTTCGCTGGCGGCCTCCCCGGCTCCTTCGCCAACGTCCTCCACCGCCGATTGAGCGCCCTCGCCGACATCCTCCACAGCCTCGCCGGTACTCTCGACGGCCTCGCCCGCGCCCTCACCGACATCCTCGATCGCTTCCCCGGTGCTTTCGACGGCTTCCCCGGCGCCCTCACCGACATCCTCGACTGCGGAACCCGCTCCCTCGCCCACGTCCTCGACTGCGGAACCCGCGCCTTCGCCAACGTCCTCGACCGCGGATCCGGCACCTTCACCGACATCTTCGACTGCGGAACCCGCACCTTCGCCAACGTCCTCGACGGCGGAACCCGCGCCCGCGCCGATGTCCTCGACGGCCTCGTTGAGTCCTTCTCCCACGAGGTCTCCCGCGCCCTCTCCGATGTCCTCGACGGCGGAGTTCAGCCCTTCTCCGACGAGATCGCCGGCGCCCGCGCCGATGTCCTCGACTGCGGAGTTGAGTCCTTCGCCGACCAATTCCCCGGCCCCCGCGCCGACGTCTTCGAGCGCGGAGCCGGCGCCTTCACCGACATCCTCGACGGCGGAGCCTACGCTGTCCACGAGGGACTTGATGATCTCGGGGTTGCGGTCAATGGTGGTGAGTACCCGGTCTATGATGCGGGTTACGTTGTCGAGCCTCACTTTGAGGAGCGCCTGCGCCTCCACGCCCTCGATGACGAGCTTGACCCTTCCGAGATAGGCGTCCACCCCGACGTTGAGCTTGACGAGGTCGAGAACCTCGGCCTGAAGGGAAACCCGCGCGCGAAGGTCGTTCAGTTCGAAGTCTATCCTGTCCACCTTGAGGACCGGCACGTCGAGAAGGACGTCCGGGATGTTATCGTTGAGCGAGGCGTCGTCTTCACTGTACTCGAGCACGTAGTCCGAGTACTCCTGCTCCGCAACGGTCTTGTCGGCGGGGATGTTGTTCGCGAAGCGGTATTGCTCGTCTTTCTGCACCGACGTTCGACCGTCGGCGTTCTGCCCGTCGGCGTTCTGCCCGTCGGCGTTATGGCTTTCGACTTCCTGGCTCTCGACCGACTGGCTCTCGGTTTGCTGCGCTGCCTCTTGGTTGTCCTGGTTGGGATTCTGCGTTTTAGAGTTTTCTGATGCCATTAAACAGTCTCCCGAAAGGAACAGGTTTCACGTACCGCTCTCTTTCCACCTTGTGACGTTCCGCAAACCTGAAAGTGATCCAAAACGGCGCCTGCCGCGTAAACGACAGGATTTCTTAACCTTTGCTTTGAGGCTTGTATAAGTCATATCGTTGTCTATGACGCTGCCCGGATGCCCTCGGTTACACGACTGGTTCGCCGGCGCGGCGTGTTTTCCAGGTTTCGGCGGTCGCGGGATGTGGCAGGCAGTTTATGGAGTCCGGGCTTGTTTCCGTGCTAATGTGGACTTCGCCAAGCCAAAGGAGGCCACATGAGCGTACGAGATCAGGAACGCCAGGAGCAGGAACTCATGCGCCGAGTAAAAGAAGCCGAACGCAAGTCGGACAAAGAGGTCGGCGAGCGCATACAAAAGCAGCAGCGGGAAGCCGAACTCCGGGCCGACGAGGTCGAGAGGAGGATCGAGAAGGGCGACGTCAAGCCGCGCCCCCTCCCCGGCATGAGGGAAGACTCGGTGGAGTCCACAAAATCAATGGAGTCAACGGAGTCAATGAAATCCATACAGAGCAGTTGACGCCGCATTCGCCCGGAGGAGCGGAGCGGCATAAATAGCCGGCCGCCCGCCTCCCGGAACCGGAGCCCTCGACCGGGCTTGGCGTCAATCCGCGCTCGGGAGCAGCCTCGTTCCGAGGGTGTTCAACTCCCCGTCCATGATCTGCTCGAAGGTGTTCCCAAGCTCGTCCTTCGCCAGGCTCACCAGCCGCCCCCGGTCATCCACGTACTCGTCCATCACCGGGAGGTCGGCGACGGCGCCGACCACGTCCTCGTCCACGACCTCCCCGCTCTCGTCGTAGGTGGTCTCGAGGATGAAGCCCGCCTCGTCCACGCTGAGCCGGGTCGTCCGGGCCGCCTCCCCGTTCGTCCCGCCGATATCGTCTGCGGCCCGGTCTGCGCGCCGCCCGCCCAGCCTCTTGGCGAGGTCGCTCTCTCCGCCTCTCTTTCTTACGTCCTCCACGGCGATCCGGAGGGCCGCCTCGGCGATCTCGGACCTCGAAGGGCGAACGCCCCCCTCTAGCTGAAGCTCGCGCCGGAGCCTCTCCAGTTCGGCGCCGACTTGCTTGGAAAGGTTGAAGGCGATACCCACCCGCTCCGGCCTCTCCTCCCATGCGGCGGGCGACCCTCGGGACTCCGAAGAGATCCATTCCTCGTCGGCGGTTTCGGAGCCTTCGTTCAAGATGGTCCCCATAAGGTCTTCCGGCATTTTCCTTCTCTTGCCCATGCTCACCCCCCTTTCGCGAGCCGCTCCGCCAGGCGGGCGTAATCGGCGGCTCCGTGGCTCTTTTTCGCGTACTCGAAGATATGCTGCCCGAAGCCCGGCGCTTCCGAGAGCTTCGAGTTGTAGCGCACGACCGGCCAGACGGCGTCGGGGAAGTGGCGCTCCAACTGCTCCAGAATCTCGGCGCTCTTCTTCACCCGGCCGTCATAGAACGTGGGGATAATGCCCCTTATGAAAAGGCCGTCCCGGTACCGCTGCACCTCCTTCACGCGGCTCAGGAAGTCGCCTATGCCTTGCAGCGCCAGCACCTCCATCGAGACCGGGCTGAGGATCTCCTCGACGTAGAAGAGGCAATTGACGTTGAGGACGTCCCACGAGGGGGCCGTGTCAAGCAGCACGAAGTCGTAGCCCCGGAGGTCTTCCAGAGCCTCGCTCAACGCCGACTCCGAGCGCATGTCCCTGCGGGATATAAGGCGCTTCGTCCCGGAGAGCGCCCCTCCGCCGGAGATCACGAACAGGTTCTCGCGGGCCTCGACCTGAACGTCGTCCAAACTCGCGTCGCCCTGCACGAGCTCCGCCAGCCCCTCGCCCGCCTGTATGCCCAGACTCTTCGTCACCTGCCCCTGGGTGTCGCAATCCACGAGGAGGGTCCGGTAGCCCGCCAAAGCCAGCCCCGCTCCTATATTCACACAGGTCGTGGTCTTCGCGACCCCGCCCTTCGCGTTAGTGAAAGCTATCTTCCTCAACCATACCCCCTGCGAATACGCCTGGCTTGCCGCAGCAATTATATAGTTTACAGCCCCGATCTTTTGGCTACCCTCGCCGACAAGGGCCGGAACCCCGGAGAGCCAAAGATTTCGCCCCCTCCTCCCGGAGAACCATGCGGCGGGGAAAAGGCTATTCGGCGCTGGAAATTTCCAGTCGCTCCCTCAAGCTGCCTATGACGGCATCGGAGCCTGCGGCAGAGTGTTTTGCGTGCTTTTAATTCTCATCCATAGGTTTGCTCCGTCTGGATGGCGCCGTCTTGCTTGTAGACGAGTACTTGGCTCGGCTCCTGGTTTTGCGCCAGTTCCTTCGCCTTGCGGACGGCGTCGTCCTTCATCTCGTGCAAGCTCGAGGCCCGGCTGGCGCCTTCGGCCTCAACTCGCCATTTTCCGTCGGACTGCGGCCTCACGCTGTACGTTCTCCTGTGCGACTTACGTTGGTCCGCGCGGCCCTCGGCCTCCAGAGTCCGGTCTCCGGTCAAAAACCCGGCGGCCTCGTTGATCCGGCCCGTGGCTTCATCCGCTATTTCCTCGGATCTGCTTTGACGCTTCTTGCCCATGTGCCTTCCTTTCCTTGTTGCTTGATGGGACGATGGGGAATCGGGCTTGGTTACACCACGATACGCCGGGGAGCCGGTTCATCGTTCATAATCATCCGGCTGATTTCGGGGCCGGGCGTAACTACTTGCGTCCCTGCCGCGTCCCATCCATGTAAGCAACAGAAAGGAAGTCGAAGTGGCGAACAAAGGCGGGCAGGACAAAGCCAAAGGAGCGACGGACAAGCTCAAGGGCCGGGCGAAGGAGACTTTCGGCTCCGTGACGGGCAACGAGTCCAAAAAGTCCGAGGGGCGCGCGGATCAGGACAAAGGCACCCTCAAGAAGAAAAAGGGCCAGTTCAAAGACCTGACGAGCTAGCAGGAAGAAGGAAGCGGTCGCCTTCGAGGTTCGGCCTCCGAAGGTGATCGCTCGCGGGGCCGCCCTTCGTCGGCGTGTCCCGCCCTTTTGTGTTTGGGGCGATGGCGAGGCGGGAAGAGTCAAGAATTGGCCGCGTCCGGCAACAAGGTGGACGGCCCGAGGAAGAAGGAGAGCCGAATGGTACATATGGGAAATGAAGACCAGTTCGTCGAGTTGAAGAAGTCCCACCGGGACTACAAAGTCTTCGGCGGCCACTACGAGCGCATCGGCAAGGTGGACGAAATTTTCGTGGACGAGGCGGACCATCCCATTTATTTGGGCGTTTCGATGGGGCTTCTGGAGTCGGGGAGCGTCTTGATTCCGATGGACATCGTGAGGATAAACGACAAGCGCGGCCTGGTGGAAGTGGACACTTCCCGCAATAGGATCGAAGAGGCTCCGAGCCTCGGCGCGGGAGACGAGATATCCCCCGAGACCGAGGACAAAGTACGCATTTATTATGGCCTGAAGCCCCTGCATTCTTCGAGCCAGCGCCCCGGCGACGCTCATACGCAGGAACCCTCGGCCGACGACCCGCTCGCCTTCGACGAGCGTATTGACCTCGTCCCCGGCGAAAGGGAAGCGGCCCAGGAGCGCTTCGAGGGCGACCCGCCGTACAGGGAGCGGAGCGAGCAACTGCGCCTCGACCAAGAACGGGAAGCCGCGCAGCGGGAGGCTATGGAGCGGGAGGCCGCTGAACGGGAAGCTGCGGAGGGGAGCGCCAATCCCCGAGACTCGGCTGAGGAGCCACGCGACGAAACGGGCAACCGCGGCGGCTCTACCGGGGCAAGGGTGCGCCGCCTCTCGCGCTGACCGCGGCGAGGGTCGGTCTCACCACTTCGGCGGCTTCGGTGGCTTGGGTGGCCTTTTCAGATCCTCGTTTATGGGCGGCCTCTGCGAACGATTCTTGTCCTCTCCGGGGGAGCGGCGATCCCAGTCGGCGGAGTCGCCGAAGCTCACCTTTATTTTCGATGCGCGGGCCGCGTCTATGCCGAAGCGCCTGAGGATGCGGGCCACATCCTCCTCGCGCATCTCCCGGAGATGCCCCGCCCCTCCGCCGGCGCGGGTCTTGGGTCGGTAGCCGAGTTTTTCGAGGAGATCCGACAGGTTCCCCGAGAACTCCGCGCGGGCCGCGGCTTGGTGTCCGGCGGGTTTCGGGCGGGGGCCGCTCGCGTGCTGGCGGGACGCTCGGTCGAAACCTCCGCGCCTTCCGGGCTTCGTCAGCGTCTCGTAGGCTTGCTGAAGCTCCTTGAACCGCTCCTCCGCTCTGGGGTCGTCGGGGTTGAGGTCCGGGTGGTGCCTGCGGACCAGCTTCCGGTACGAGCGCCGGATCTCGTCCTCGGAGGCGTTTTCGGACACGCCGAGCAGCTTGTACGGGTCTCTCATAAGCTCGCGCTGGCGGTCGCCTCTTTGCCGATGGCCGGACGAAGATATGTCATCGAGTTCCTCCGGCGCCGGGAGGAGGGCTCCGCCTCCCTCCCGCCTGTCCCCGGCTCATCGCCGCGACTCTCTCCCGCAGCTTCTCTTCGAACTCCTCCGCGGAGTCCGAGTTCCTCAAAGCCCATGCCATGTCCTCTAAATTCGGTCGGTTGGTTCGGACGAAGGCGGTCGCCTCCGGAAGCGGCATCTCCTCGAAGGCGGCGAGCGCCAGAGACACTTGAAGCTCGGGGTCGGGCATCTCCGCCTTCTGGCACATCGCGTACATCCGCGCCGACTTGACGAGCCTTTGCTTGTGGAGTCGCTCCTGTCCCGGTCCGTTGTCCAAGGATCATCCCCTTCCCACGACGAAAGCGCCGCTGAAGCCTGTATTATTGCTGCTGCTCTTGCTGCTCTTGCTGCTCTTGCTGCTGCTTCTCCTGCGCCTCATGCCACACAATGTCGCCGGCGTCCCGCAGCATCTTTATCTCGTCTTCCCGGCTTGGATAGGTCATCTCCATCATATGCTGAACCTTGCGTATCTCCGCCAGGGCCCGCTTCATCCGCTGCGCGGGGCTTTGCTGCTGATCTTGTTGCTGGCCTTGACCCTGCTGTTGGTCGCCTTGAGCCATTGAAACCTCCCGTATCGTTGCCGCCACGGCATTCCTATACCCATACGACGCTAGTGGTAGACGCGAGGATACAGAAACACGGGGCATGCGGCCTCGGCTCTGGAACTCTCCGTGGCATGTAACCGCCACGGAGCGCCCCGCGTCCAACCTCATACCGAAGGCAAATATTCGAGCCTTCGAGAATGGCGCGAGAGCGCCGGAGAGCGGGAATAGATGGCGTGGGATGGATCGCGGCGAGCAAAGCGGCTTTCGTCGTACTGGCTGATAACTCACGAAGGCGACGGGACGCCGGACCCGCGCGCGACCGCCATCGGCGGGGAGGCGATGCCGATCTTCGGCTTCAAAGAGGAGGCTGAAATGTTCCTGGAATTTTCAAGCCTGGGAGGCGGGCGCGGGATCCAAGCCGCGACGACCGGGGAGATACTCTCCATGCTCTCCGGCCCATGCAAGAATTTGCGATGGGTGGCCTTCGATCCTCTTCCCGAAATCTTCGCAAGGCCGGCTCCCGACCCTTCCCGCATGGAGCGGGGAAAGTTCATGTCCTTCCTGACGGGCGGGCGCCTCCGCGGCTAACCCGCAGAAAAGCGCACGGGGGACAGTGGATCCACAAGCCTCCGATAGAGAAGGCGGCGAGTTCCATAGTTCATTGCGGCCGGGGTTTTCGGACAACAGCTTTCCCGGCCTTTGCTAGACTTTCCTTCCCCGGCAAAGGAGAAGTATGAAAATTTCCTTCCCCGGCAAAGGAGAAGTATGAAAAGGTTCGCCATCATCGCGCTCGCCGCTGTCTTCGGGCTTTTCGCCTGCCAGGCGGCGGAGGACGAGATCCGCCAAAGGGCGGATGAGGAGATCAACCGCCAGCAGCAAAGGGTCGAGGAGCGCGTGGACGAGGAGATAGACGAGCGGAGCACCCAGATCGAAGACCGCGTCTAAGAGGAGGTAACAGGCCTCCTCGAAGGCGAGTGAACCGAGCTTACGAGGCGAGTCGCCCGCGTATGATCGAGACGACCTCCTCCGGGGCTTGAATCTGCGGCACGTGGGCCGCCTCGGGGA
Organism: Rubrobacter sp.; assembly: GCA_013697825.1. Lineage (GTDB taxonomy): Bacteria > Actinomycetota > Rubrobacteria > Rubrobacterales > Rubrobacteraceae > JACCWD01. Next base: position 7,982 of record JACCWD010000093.1, on the reverse strand, counting down.
GCATGACGAGTTCCGAGACGGGGATCGCCGCCCGCATCTCTTCGCCGTGGGATCGCGGTATGAGGCCGTCCCGAGCGCCCCATATTATCGTCGTGGGGGCTTCGATGCGCGGGAGGTCTTCCCTCACGTCGGTCGGCTCGCCGCTTCGCAGATAGGCTCGCCGCGCCGGAGACTTCGCCCGGCGCACCATGTCGTCGAGGAAGAAGTTCGGGAGCGCGGTCCGGGAGCCGGCGGTGATCCCCCACAGCTCCCGCGCCTCTTCGCGGTTGTCCGGCTCCAGCGAAGAGGGCGCCTCATCTAAAAGCCCCGCGCTGTTGAGGAGGAAGAGGCGCTCGACGCGCTCCGGGTGCCGGGCCACATATTTTATAGAGACCGCACCCCCGAGCGAATTGCCGACGAGGACGGCCCGCCTTATGCCCATCTCATCGAGGAACCCTCCCAAACATTTCGTGAGGGACGAAAAGCTCATCCCCTCCGGCGGCGCATCGGTTCCGCCGAACCCGGCGATGTCGGGAGCGAGAACCCGCGTCCCCCGCGAGAGCTTCGGCATGACCGCCGCCCAGCTTTCGGCGTGGCCGCCGAGCCCATGCACGAGAACCATCGCCTCGCCGTCGCCCCGTCCGGGGCGGGAGTCGAAATAGCGCACGGGCAACCTGTCCACCGCGACCCTCCCCTCCCTCGCCCCGGAGGCGAGAAGACGCGCGCGCATAGCCAGCCGGGCGGCCTCCGACGGACGCAGATAAACCGCGACGCCACCGAGCGAAACCGCCAGAAGCCCGACCGCGGCGATTCGCCCGGCGAGGCCGGAACCGGAAATTTCCATGGACACCCTCCAAATTTTCGATTGCCCACACTCCCTTTCCTCTTTCGGACGCCGGGGAAACGTCTTCGCGGGCGTCCGGCGGAGGCTCGGAACCAGCCGTCCTCGTTATGCTAAGGTAGCCCGAAGGCGAAATAAAAAGCGAACCCGGAGCGGAAACATTGCGCGTCTATACGCACCCGGATTGCGAGCTTCATACGAACGAGAATTCCCACGCCGAGGTTCCCGAGAGGTATCCGGCGATGCTCGCCGGAGTGGAGAAAGCGAAGCGGAGAGGGGTCGCCGTCGAGTACGGCCCCGTCGAACCCGCCCCCGAAACAGCCCTCGCCGCCGTTCACGAGGCGGACTATCTCGACTCCCTGAAAGAGGCTTCGGCCTCCGGCGGCGGCCACTTCGACCCGGACACGGCGGCGGGGAAGCGTTCCTGGGAGGCGGGGCTCCTCGCGAGCGGGGCCGCGATGGCCGCGGTGGATGGCGCGATGGGCGGGGAGGCGTCGTTCGCCGTCATACGTCCGCCGGGTCATCACGCCACGCGGAGCCGGGCGATGGGATTCTGCCTCGTGAACCACGCCGCCGTCGCCGCGCGCCACGCCCGGGAGGCGGGGGCGGAGCGGGTCGCCGTCCTCGACTGGGACGTGCATCACGGCAACGGCACACAGGATGTTTTCTACGCCGACCCCGATGTCCTCTATCTGTCGGCGCATCGGGGCGGGGCCTTTTATCCGGGGACCGGATATGCGGACGAGGTCGGAGTCGGGGAGGGCGAAGGCGCGACGGTGAACGTCCCGCTCCCCGCCCGCACGGGGGAGAAGGACTATGCGGCGGTCTTCTCCGGGGTGTTCGCCCCCGTATTGCGCGAGTTCCGGCCGGAGGCCATCGTCGTCTCCGCCGGGTATGACGCGCATCGCCGGGACCCCCTCGGGGGGATGGGCCTCGAGACCGAGTCCTTCGGGCGTTTCGCGGCGTTCCTCTCCTCCCTCGCGGACGGGATCGGGGCCGCCCCGCTCGCGCTTGTCATGGAGGGCGGATACGACCTCGACGCCCTCGCGGACAGCGTCGCCGCCACGATACAAGGCGTCGAGGGGGGCGCGGCCCCGGACTGGAAAAACTCCGGGGCGAAGGCTGCGAGGGATGCTCGGGAGGCGTTGTCCGCGCACTGGGAAAGCCTCCGGGGAGCGTAGTTTCGCATGTCCCGGTTTTTCGGCGGCCCCCCGTTTCGGGACAGGCGGGAGGCGGGGAAGAGGCTCTCGAGGAAGCTCTCCGGGTACCGGGGCCAAAGCCCGGTCGTCTTCGCGCTTCCGCGTGGCGGGGTCCCCGTCGCGTTCGAGGTCGCGGCCGCGCTCGATGCCCCGCTCGATGTCGTCATCGCCCGGAAGCTCGGGGCGCCCGGACAGCCGGAGCTTGGCATCGGGGCCGTCGCGCAGGGCGGGAAGAGGGTTTTGAACGCGGAGATCGTGGATCGCCTCTCCATCTCCGAAGAGTACATCGAGCTAGCGACCCGGCGCGGAATGGGGGAGATCAAAGCCGCCGAACGCCGCTTCATGGTGGGGGAGAGGAGAACGAGCCTCCGGGGCAAAACCGCGATCCTCGTGGACGACGGCCTCGCCACCGGGGTGACGGCGCGGGCCGCCATACTCGCCGCGAAAGGCATGGGGCCGGAGAAGACCATCCTCGCCGCCCCCGTGTGCGCCCGCCAAACCTCCGGGGCGCTTCGCCGGGGAGTGGACGGCCTCGTATGCCTCGAATCCCCGGAGGATCTCGGAGCCATTGGATTTTGGTACCGGGACTTCGCGCAAGTTTCCGACGAAGAAGTCGTACGTCTCCTCGAAGCCTCCCGCCGATAAATACAGGGAGTCGGGAGGCGCTCGCTGTCGCTCGCTTCGGGAGTGGGGAGTCGGGAAAAGCAATGAGCGAAACGCCGCGCCGCCGATGCTTCGGTTGGGTCCGGTGAGAGTCGGTCGGGCGCGACGGCGAAGGCGTCGAGGGAGAGCGCGTCGAGAGTACCCCGACTGCCCACTTCCGGTATTTAAGGCGGGGCATGCTCCGGTAAAATTACGTGGCAGCGGACACCTCGAGGAAAGGGGAAGACATGTGCGGAAGATACACGCTCGCATTGCCGTCCACGAAGCTCTTCGAAAGGTTCGGGCTTGAGGGGGACGCGCCCGAGATCACTCCGAATTACAACGTCGCCCCGACGCAAAGCGTCGCGGCGGTTTTGGAGGAGGACGGAGGGCGGAGGCTCGAGATGCTCCGGTGGGGTCTCGTCCCTTCGTGGGCGAAAGACCTCTCCATCGGGAGCCGCATGATAAACGCCCGCAGCGAGACCGCCCACGAAAAACCCTCGTTCCGAAGCGCATTCAAACGCCGCCGATGCCTCATCCCCGCCGACGGCTTCTACGAATGGAAGCGCGAGGAAATAGGCGGGAAGCAACCCTTCCACATAAGGATGGGCGACGGGGAGCCTTTCGCCTTCGCCGGGCTGTGGGAGAGCTGGGACGGAGGTGAGGGGGAGGTTCGCACATGCGCCATCCTCACCACCGAGGCGAACGAGATGATGGGCGAAATACATCACCGCATGCCCGTCATCCTCCCCGCCGATCTTTACGAGGCGTGGCTCGGCGACGAGGCGGAGAAACAAGAACTCGCCTCTATGATGGAGCCGTATCCGAGCGGCCCCATGGAGGCGTATCCGGTGGATCGCTTCGTCAACAAGCCCTCGAACAACGACCCCCGATGCATCGAGCCGGCGGCTTGAGAGGATATTTCGAGGCGAAGCCCGAGGTCGCCGACGCGGTGCGGGACGGGGAGCCGGTCGTCGCCCTCGAGTCCACGCTCATCTCGCACGGGCTTCCGCGCCCGGACAATTTGGCGCTCGCTCGGGAGGTGGAAGGCATCGCCCGCGGGGAGGGGGCGGCTCCGGCGGCCATCGGGATGATCGGGGGCGTTGCGAAGATCGGACTCGCGGATGACGAGATCGAGCTCCTCGCCGAGGAGGACGGCATCCCGAAGCTCTCGGCGCGGGACTTGCCGATGGCGGCGGCGAGGGGGTCGCACGGGGCGACCACCGTGGCGGCGACGGCGCATCTCGCGGGGATGGCCGGGATAAAATTATTTGCGACGGGGGGGCTTGGCGGGGTGCATCGGGAGGCGCGTGAAAGCTGGGACGTGTCGGCGGACCCCGGCTCGCTCGCCCGCGCCCCCGTCGCCGTCGTATGCTCCGGGGTGAAGTCCATACTCGACGTTCCGGCGACGCTCGAGTACCTCGAAACCCTCGGCGTCCCCGTCGTCGGCTTCGGGAGCCGGAGCTTCGCCGGGTTTTACCTCTCCGATTCCGGCCATACCCTCGACTGGCACGTGGAGAGCGAGGAGGAGGCGGCGGATGTCGTCCGGGCTATGGGATGGCTCGGCTTCGGGGGGACGGGGCTTGTCGTTTCCAACCCGATCCCGGAAGGTTCGCAGCTCGACCCCCGCCTCCACGACGAGGTTCTCGCCGCCGGACTCCGCGACCTCGAGCGGCTCGGGGTGGGCGGCAAGGACGTTACGCCGTTTTTGCTCGGGCGCTTCCATGAGGGGACGGGGGGCGAGAGTTTGGCGGTCAACAAGGAGATCATCCGCCGGAATGTCCGGCTGGCGGCCGGGATCTCGGTCGCTTTGTCGAAGGGCAAATGAGTTTGCCCCGCCCCGTGGTCGTCGTGGGGGACGTCCTCTATGACATGCTCGCCTATATCGGCGGCGGGGACGGCCCGGCGCCCGGCGTGGACACTTTCACTCCCATCCACGCATCCCCCGGCGGCTCGGCGGCGAACGTCGCCTCCCACCTCGCCCGCCTCGGGGTCGAGACGCACTTTGTCGGGAGGGCGGGCGACGACCCGTTCGGGGAGTTTCTCTCCGGCGGAATGGAGAGGGTCGGGGTGAAGGCGCACATCGCGCGCGACCGGGAGCTTTCGACGGGGAAAGTGTTCGTGATGGTGGACGGGGAGGGGGAGCGGACCATGATCACGGACAGGGGAGCGAGCGAAGCCCTCGGTCCGGAAGACCTCCCCGAAGGCGTCTTCTCGCCAAACTCGCACCTCCACCTCACCGGATACACGTTCTCCGGCGGGAGCCGGCGCGACGCCGCGATGAAGGCTCTCCGCCTCGCCCGCGAAGCCGGGATGAGCGTGTCGGTGGATCCCTCTTCCGCGCTGCTCCTCGAAAGCATCGGGCCGGAGCGGTTTCTGAAATGGATGCGGGGTGTGGATCTCTGCTTCCCGAACCTCGAAGAGGGCGCGCTTCTCTCCGGCAGCGAAGACCCGGAAAGCGTCGCCGAGGGTTTGCTCGGACATTGCCGCGCCGTCGCGCTCAAGCTCGGGGCCGGAGGCGCGATGTACGCCGACGGGTCGGGGCGGAGGACGCGCCAGAGCGCGGCGGAGGTTCCGGTCGTTGACACCACGGGGGCGGGCGATGCGTTTTGCGCCGGGTTCCTCTCGGGGTGGATCGCCGGAGAGGACGCCGGGGATTCTTTAAGGAAAGGCATCGCTTTGGCGGGGGAGGTGGCGGGTGGTTTCGGAGGAACGACGGACACCGGGCTATGCTAGGATGCCGTTGTGCGAGTGGGCCTCGGGGCCGACTCGGGGATTGGAACAAACGGAAGGCATTGAACGAGGGGAAAGCCCTAAAGCCGGGCAGGGAGCCGCGCCCCGTCGAGGGGCGGGAGAGCGATCGCTTGCGTCTTCTCCAGTTTCTCCGGTGGGTCATACCGCTCGTGTTCTGCTTCGCGGCGCTGACTACTCTGGCGTATTTGATCTTCGCGGACGAAGGCTCCGGGGTGGCGAGCCTGATTCTGATTTGCTACGGCCTCCTGCTTTTGGTCGCTCGCGGCAGGGTGCGGAAGAGGAGGCGCGGGGCGGCCATCACCATAATCTGCGTCGGGCTTCTCGTTGCGACGTTGTGCATGAGCGTGGTCCAGCCGGAGTGGATATCGGTGCTCGTGGTTACGCCGCTCCTCGCCGTCGCCGTCGCGCTCCCTTATGTGAGGGGGCGCTCTTTGCTTTGGCTCATCTTCCTCGCGTGGATGGTGGCGGTGGCGGTGGCGGTGTCGAGCCGCTTCCTCCCCCGAATGTCGAACCTGCCGCAGTGGTTCATGGACACGTTTATCGCGGGTTCGATCGCGGCGGCGGTCGCCATCGTGATGCTCCTCCTCTGGCAATTCTCCAGCCGATTGAACGACACCCTCGCCCAGACGCGAGCCGCCGAGGAGCGGTACGCCCTCGCCGAGCGGGGGGTGAACGACGGGCTTTGGGACTGGAACTTCGACAGCGACGACGTGTATTACTCGCCCCGGTGGAAGCAAATGCTCGGCTACGCGGACTACCAGATCGGCTCCTCGCCGGAGGAGTGGTTCTCCCGTGTCCACCCCGAAGACACCGAGTCTTTGCGGCGTGAGATAAAGGCCCACCTCGACGGCCACCGGAGCCACCTCGAGGTCGAGTATCGCCTCCTCCACAGCGATGGCGAGTACCGATGGATGCTCAGCCGGGGGATCGCTATCCGCGGCCCGTCCGGCGCCGCCGAGCGCATGGCCGGGTCGCAGGCCGACATAACGCGCCGCAAGGAGGCCGAGGAGAAACTTGTCCACGACGCCTTCCACGACCCCCTCACCGGGCTTCCGAACCGGGCTTCGCTCCTCGACGGGCTTGGCCGCCGCCTCCGCAGCTCGAAACGGTACGGCGAGGAGGGCGCGTTCGCCGTCCTCTTCATAGACCTCGATAATTTCAAGGTCGTCAACGACTCCCTCGGGCATTCGACGGGAGATGTCCTCCTCGTCGCGGTCGCCGAGCGGATGAGGGCTTCGCTCCGCCCTCGGGACACGATCGCCCGCCTCGGCGGGGACGAGTTCACCGTGCTTATCAGCGAGGTCTCGGGGACGGAGGAGGCCGAGCAAGTCGCCGACCGCCTCCTCGAGGAGCTTCAAGAACCGTTCCCCATCGGGGGCTACGAACTCTTCACCACCGCGAGCGTCGGCATCGTCGTCGGGGACCGCGACTACGAGAAGCCCGAGGATCTCCTCCGCGACGCCGACACCGCGATGTACCGGGCGAAGGATCTCGGCCGCTCGCGCAAAGGCGTCTTCGAGAGGACGATGCACTCGCGGGCCGTCGCCCTCTTCGAACTCGAGACGGAGCTTCGGCGGGCGATGGAGCGGGAGGAGTTCGTCGTCCATTACCAGCCCATAACGTCGCTAAAGACGGGGCGCATCGTCGGCTTCGAGGCGCTCGTGAGGTGGAAGCACCCCGAGCGCGGCATGATCGCGCCGGGCGAGTTCATCCCGATAGCCGAGGAGACGGGACTCATCATCCCGCTGGAATTCTTCGTGCTTCGCGAATCGTGCCACCAGATAGCCCTCTGGCAGCGCCGCTATCCCGAGCGCCTCCCGCTGACGATGAACGTCAACCTCTCGCGCAACCAGCTCGCCCGCCCCGACCTCTTCGACCAGATTCAGCACATCCTCGCCGAGGCGAACCTCGACCCGCGCTCGCTTCGCCTTGAGATAACCGAGGGCGCGATCATGCGTAACGTCGAATACGCCGCCGACACCCTCGTAAAACTCCGCGCCCTCGACATCCAAATACACATAGACGACTTCGGAACCGGATACTCCTCCCTCTCCGCTCTCCACAGCTTCCCGGTAGACTCGCTGAAAATAGATCGGACGTTCATCGGGAGGATGGACTCGGGGGGCGATGACACGGAGATCGTGCAGACCATCGTGACGCTCTCGCACAACCTCGGTCTCGACGTGATCGCCGAGGGCATCGAGACCCGCCAGCAGCTCGATCGCCTCCGCGACATGGGCTGCGACTACGGGCAGGGCTTCCTGTTCGCGAAGCCGATGGACGGCGCGTCCACCGAGGATCTCATCCGATGCAATCCGCAATGGTGAGGCCGCGAAGCGAGACTCAGCGAAGCGACTTGTAGCGGGCGGAGCCTATGGACCATGCGAGATTTCCGCTCATTCGCGCCCGGAGGACCGAGACGAAGTGTTCGAGGTTTTCGTCTAGCGGTAGTTTGTTGACGAGGGGTCATCTCCATGTTCCAATGGCGGCGAGGAGGAGATGCTGTCATGACCAAACGTTTGCCCGCCGAACCCGCCCCCGGACCACTCGAAGAGTATGCGGCCCGT
>JACCWD010000089.1 GCA_013697825.1 Rubrobacter sp. | reverse complement strand
TGATCCACCCAACGGGCGAGATCCCGGTCGGCGAGTACGGTCTGTGAGGCGGAGTATTTCCTGAAGCCTGAAACCTGATGCCTGAAGCCCGGTTTGAAGGAGGCTCAAGTCTCCTGAAAGCCGCTGTCAGCCGTGAGGGCGACACCCTCATCGTGGCAAACGCCACGCAGGGCGCGAACGGCAAGGTCCGCTGCAACCCGAACGGGGCATGCACGTACACCCCGAACAAGGACTTCAACGGCTCCGACTCCTTCACATACACGGTGCGCGACGCCGCGGGCGCGACGGACACCGCCGCGATCTCCGTGTCCATCGCCCCCGTCCCCGACGCCCCCGTCGCCAACGGCGATCCGGGCGAGGGCGGCGAAACGCTCGAAACGGACAGGGACACTCCGAAGGTCATAGACGTACTCGACAACGACACCGACGCCGAGGGCGACACCCTCAGCGTCACCGGCCTCCAGTCGCCGACGGACGAAGGCGGAACGGCCACGGTCATCACACCGGCCGTGATCTCCGCCTCGAACGGCAGCCTGACGAGCGATGATGAAGGCAAGATCCTCTACGAGCCGAATGACGGCTTCTTCGGCGATGACACCTTCACTTACAAAGCGAAGGACAGCACCGGCCTTGTTTCCGCTCCCGCCACCGTCACCATCGCGGTCAACGACGTGGAAAACACGAAGCCGGAAGGCGCGATCGACGAATACTCGATGGACGAGGGCGGAACCCTCACCGCCGACGACGCCGACGGCGAGACGACCCCCGCCGACGCGAACGACGACGGCATCCTCGCCAACGACGACGACGATGACACCATCTTCGTCGCCGACGCCGACGCCATCGAGGACGGCGTCCAGCCCGAGAGTGCCCCGCGGCACGGTACGCTCGAGCTCGAAGAGGACGGTACCTTCGTGTACACGCCCGACGATCCGGACTTCTTCGGCGAAGACGAGTTCACGTACAAGGCCGACGACCGCCGCGGCAACGCCAACCTCTCCGACGAAACAACCGTCACCATCACGGTCGAAAACGCCCCCGACAATCCGGTCGCGAACAACGACCCCGAAAACGCCGAAGCATACGAAGTGAACGAGGACGGCACGCTCACGGTGAACGCCGCAAACGGCCTCATCGCCAACGACACCGACGCCGACAACCTCACCGGCCCCGCCAACGCCGGACTCACCGTCGCCGACAAAGACGGCGACGCGAGCGGCATACAGCCCGAGACCGCCCCGACGAAGGGGAGCCTCACGCTCAACGCGAACGGCTCCTTCACGTACACGCCGAACGCCAATTTCAACGGCTCCGACTCCTTCACATACAAGGCGAAGGACGCGGAAGGCAATCTCTCCGACGCGGTCGAGGTGAGCATCTCCGTCGCGCCCGTCGCCGACGCCCCCATCGCGAGGCTCGACAACGCGACGACCGACGAAGATACGCCGAAGGTCATAAACGTCCTCGCCAACGACGGCAACCCCGACGGCGGGCCGCTCACGCTCACCATCGCCGAAGGCGGCGCCCCGGATCACGGGACGGCGATCGTCATCACCGAGGACGGCGCGGACAAAAATAAGATCCGGTACACGCCGAGCCTCCACTTCCACGGCAGGGACAGCCTCACATACGAGGTGTGCGACTCCGGCGGACGCTGTGATCAAGCGCAAGTCCGGATCACAGTCACCCCCGTCAACGACCCGCCCGAAGCCGCGAACGACGGCCCATACGACGCGGACGACGATGAACCCCTCACCGTCTCCGCCGGCGACGGCCTCCTCGCCAACGACACCGACGTGGACAACGAAGGAAACTCGAACGCCGGCCTCACCGTCGCCGACGGAGATAACGATTCCGAAAACGGCATAACCCCGGTCACGGGGCCGACGAAGGGGAGCCTCACGCTCAACGCGAATGGCGCCTTCGAGTACACGCCGAACGCCGCCGCCACCGGAACCGACACCTTCACTTATAAAGCGACCGACGGAACGGCCACGAGCAACGAGGCCACCGTCGCCATCACCATAAACACAGTCAACAAAAAGCCGACCGCCGCCCCCGACGAATACTCGGTGGGCGAAGACGAAACGCTCACCGCCGACGGCACGGGAACCCAGCCTATAAACGGCGTCCTCGCCAACGACGATGACCCGATCGACGATGACCTTACGGCGACTCTCGTCGAAGGCGGCGGCCCCGAGTTCGGCGCGCTCGACCTCGAATCCGACGGCACCTTCGTGTACACGCCGGACGACGATTTCAACGGCGACGACTCCTTCGAGTACCGCGCCGACGACGGCGGAGCGAAGAACAATCTCAGCGACCCGGCCATCGTCACCATCACGGTCGAGGCCGAGAACGACGCGCCGACCGCCGGAGCCGCGAGCGCCGCGACCGACGAGAACACGCCGAAGAACATCGACGTCCTCGCGGCGAACGGCACGGGCGACGTGGACGGCGACACCCTCGAAGTCATCGTCCCCGAAGGCCGCGGCCCCTCGCACGGAACCTTCCGCATAGTCGAAGTGGGCGGCAAGGACGTCGTCCGGTATACACCGAGCACGAATTACAACGGCAACGACTCCTTCCAATACCGCGTGAGCGACGGGACGCTCCAAAGCCCCCTCGCCACGGTCTCCATCACGGTCAACCCGGTGAACTCGCCCTCGAGGGGCGGAGAACATCACGCGCTCGATGGACGAGGACGCTTCGCCGCTCTCCATAAACCTCGCCGACCACGCCTCCGACATCGAAACCCCCGACAACGCCCTCGCCTTCACCCTCACGCAAAGCCCGGCGGCGGCGCAGGGAACGACGAACCTCACGGATTCGAACCTCACCTTCACGCCGAAGCCGAATTTCAACGGCGTGGTCGAGATGAAGTATTCGGCCACGGACGACGGAGACAACGGCGCGGCCCCGAAGGCGACGGAGGGGACGATCTCCATAACCGTCAATCCGGTGAACGACGCTCCGACGGCGGGCGCGGTCAACGAGACGGTTCTCGAAGACACGCCGAAGAACATAAACCTTCTCGCCCAGTCCGCTGACATAGACGGAGACGACCTCGAAGTCATCATCGTCTCGCAGCCCGGCAAAGGTGCGGCGACGGTCAACGCCAACGGCACCGTCCGATACGCGCCTCGGGCGAACCTCAACGGTCCCGACAGCTTCACGTACAAAGTGAGCGACGGCGAACTCGAGAGCGCGGCGGCCACGGTGGGCATAAGCATCACCCCGGTCAACGACGCCCCGGTCGCCCGCAACGACGCCTCCCGGACGCTTATAAACCGGGCCGTCAACATAAACGTCCTTGCCAACGATGCCGACCCCGATGGCGACCGCCTCTCCTCCGCCATCGTCAGCCAGCCGAGCCGGGGCCTCGTCATCCGCAACGCGAACAACACCATCCGGTACATCCCGCCGAGGAACTTCGTCGGGCGTGCCACGTTCACCTACCGTGCCAGCGACGGCAACGGCGGCAGCGACACCGCAACCGTCAGGATCACCGTCGCGAGACGATAGAAAGGAGCTTCTGAAAAACACCCCCCGAACCCGGGGGGTGTTTTTCGCTGTCAGCCGTCAGCTTTTGGCGGAGGTCGGTTCGCCGCTTCGAATTCGCGGTCGGTTTGGGGGAACCGGGAAGCTCGCCGTTCAGGTGGCGAGGTCGGGGCGGCGTTTCGAGGCGAGGGGGGTTTTGCTGACAGGTGAAAGCTAACGGCGCGGCTTTCGTCGAAAGCCGCCTCAGTTTTTTATCCGGTACCCCGTTTTGAAGATCCACCATATCGTCGCGAGGCATATGGCGAGGAAGAGGAGCGTCATAAAGAGGCTCACGCCGACGCCCACGTCGGAGATGCCGTAAAAGCTCCACCGAAAGCCGCTTATGAGGTACACGATCGGGTTGAAGAGCGTCACCGTCTGCCAGAACGGCGGGAGCATATCCACCGAATAAAAGCTCCCGCCGAGGAAGATGAGCGGCGTGATGATGAGGAACGGCACGATCTGGAGCTTCTCGAAGCCCTCCGCCCACACCCCGAGGATGAAGCCGAAAAGGCTGAACGTGAACGCCGTGAGGAGGAGGAACGCGATCATCCACAAAGGATGCTCCACCCGAAGCGGCACGAAAAACCCCGCCGTCGCGAGGATGATGAGTCCGAGGATCACCGACTTCGTAGCCGCCGCCCCGACATAACTTATGACGATCTCGACATACGACACCGGAGCCGAAAGAAGCTCGTAAATAGTCCCCGTGAACTTCGGAAAGAAAATCCCGAACGACGCATTCGAGATACTTTGTGTGAGAAGCGAGAGCATGATGAGTCCCGGCACGATGAACGAGCCATAACTCACCCCGTCAATGCCCGTGATCCGAGACCCGATCGCCGCCCCGAAAACGACGAAATACAAAGTCGTCGAGATGACGGGCGTGACGATGCTCTGGAGAAGCGTGCGTCCCGTCCTCGCCATCTCGAACATGTATATGGCGCGTATGGCGTGGAAGTTCATCGCTCCTCCCTCACGAGGTTCACGAATATATCTTCGAGCGAGCTTTGCTTCGTGCGGAGATCCCGGAACTCGACGCCCGCCCGCCGGAGATCCGCGAGAAGGGCGGCGATGTCCGCCCGCCCGTTTTGCGCGTCGTATGTGTACGTCAGTTCGGTTCCGTCCGCCGAGCGTTCGAGGCCGTGTTCGGAGAGTTCGTCCGGGACTCGGTCGAGGGCATCGTGGAGTTGAAGCGTCAATTGCTTTTCGCCGAGCTTGCCCATGAGTTCGGACTTTTCTTCGACGAGTATGATCTCCCCGTGGTTTATGACCCCGATCCGGTCGGCCATCTCCTCGGCTTCCTGAATATAGTGCGTGGTGAGGATGATCGTCACTCCGCCCTCGCGCAAACCGCGAACCATCTCCCACATGTCCTTCCGAAGCTCCACGTCCACACCCGCCGTCGGCTCGTCGAGAAAGAGGATACGCGGCTCGTGGGCGAGAGCCTTCGCGATCATCACCCGCCGCTTCATGCCGCCCGAGAGCGTCATGATCTTCTCCTCCTTCTTGTCCCACAACGAGAGATCCCGGAGAACCTTCTCGATGTGCGCGGCATCTCGCGGCTTCCCGAAAAGCCCCCGGCTGAAAACGCACGTCGCCCACACCGTCTCGAACGCATCGGTCGTGAGTTCTTGCGGCACGAGCCCGATGAGAGAGCGCGCCGCCCGATAATCCGTGATGATGTCGTGGCCGTCGGCGAGGATCGTCCCCTCGCTCGGGTTCACGATGCCGCAAATGATGTTTATGAGGGTCGTCTTCCCCGCGCCGTTCGGGCCGAGGAGCGCGAAAATCTCCCCGCGCCGGATGTCGAGGTTTATGTTTTCGAGCGCGCGAAACCCGGAGGCATACGTCTTTCCGAGGTTCGACACGGAGACGACGGAATCCGGGGCCGTGCGACCGCGAGTATCCACACTCCGTCCCCCACTCGTCTCCTCCCCATACGAGAGTCCCGTCCGCCAAATCTTTTTCCGTAGTTTCATAAGCATATGATCCCGTCTGTGGAAGCCTCACGCGCCGGGCGGAAGGATGGTTTTCGGCACGTACCTTCGTACAGTCCGAACCCCGGCCACTTCGCGCCGGAGGGAGTTTACTCCAAGCCGCGAGATTTCCGATAAGGAATGTGGTTGCCCGGGTCGCTTCGCGCCCCCCGGTTTTACCGGAGCGCACTCGAAGGGTAGACTTGCCGTGGCGGGTTTGAACCGACGATGAACGAGAGGTTCGCATGAACGAGCGGCTTGGCGAATTGCAAGCAGCGGGGCAGAGTGTCTGGATAGACTCCCTCTCCCGCGACGACATCCAAAACGGCGATTTGCAAAGGATGGTCGAGGAAGGCGTCACGGGCGTTACCTCGAACCCGTCCATTTTCCAGAAAGCCATCTCTTCGTCCTCTCTTTACGACGAACAACTCGGCGAAGTCGCCGCGAACGAGGACGACCCGAAGGAGGTCTTCTTCCACCTCGCGAAACAGGACATCCGGGACGCATGCGACATCCTCCGCCCCGTATACGACCGGACGGACGGCCTCGACGGATACGTCTCGCTCGAAGTCTCGCCGGACATTGCTTACGACACCGACGGAACCATCGAGGAGGCGACCCGTCTCCACGAGATGGTGGACAAAGACAACCTTCTCGTGAAGATCCCGGCGACCGAGGCGGGGCTTCCGGCCATCGAGGCGATGATCTCACGCGGCAAGTCCATTAACGTGACCCTCATCTTCTCCCTCGACCGATACCGGGCGGTGGCGGAAGCGTACATTTCCGGCCTCGAAAAGCTCGCCTCCTCAGGCGCGGATATATCTCGAGTATCGAGCGTCGCGAGCTTCTTCGTGAGCCGGGTGGACGCCGAAGCCGACAAACGCCTCGACACAGCCGGAAAGCCGGAACTAAAAGGAGAACTCGCCGTCGCGAACGCGAAGCTCGCGTACGATGCGTTCCGGGAAATCTTCTCCGGCGAGCGGTGGGAGGCTCTCGCGGCGAAGGACGCGAACCCGCAACGTCCACTATGGGCCTCGACCTCGGTAAAAGACCCTTCATACCCGGACCTCAAATACGTCGAGCCGCTCGTCGGCGCGGACACCGTGAACACCATGCCCCTCGAAACCCTCGACGCGACGAAAGACCACGCCGAAGTCCGTCCCGGAGCCATCGAGGAAAACGTCGAAAAAGCCCGCAAACTCTTCGCCGACCTCGAAGCGGCTGGCGTGGACTACGACGGCATCACGGACATCCTCGAAAAAGAAGGCGTCGAGAAATTCGCCGATTCGTTCGACGAGCTCATCGAGGGGATAAAAGAGAAGAGTCGGAAGGTCGCGAAATAGCTTTTAGCCGTCAGCATTCAGCCGTCAGCCAAAAGCATGGTCGGCATACTGTGAAGGGGCCACCGGACGCACCGAAAAACGCGGCAAGGTGTTCGAATACACTCGCCGCCCATAAAAAAGCTGACGGCTGACAGCTAAATGCTAAAAGCTGCGAAGCGACCGAAGGGAGCGAAGCATGGACATAGGAATTTACGGACTCGGGAGGATGGGCGCGAACATGGTTCGCCGCCTCCACCAAAGCGGCGAGCATCGCGTCGTCGCCGGGAACCGCTCGGACGGCAAGGTGGACGACATCGTGAAAGAGGGGGTCGAGGGGGCGTACTCGATGCGCGAGATGGTCGAGAAGCTCGATGCCCCGCGAGCGGTGTGGGTGATGGTTCCGGCGGGCGACGCCACCGACGACGCGCTCAATGAGTTCGCCGACCTCATGGACGAGGGAGACATCCTCATTGACGGCGGGAACTCGTACTTCCGCGACTCCGTCCACCACGCGAAGGTGCTTTCGGAGAAGGGCATCCGCTTCCTTGACGCGGGGACTTCCGGGGGTGTGTGGGGACTCGAAGTGGGATATTGTCTCATGGTCGGTGGCGATTCGGGCGCGTTCGAGCACGTCGAGCCGGCCATAAAAACCCTCGCCCCGGAGAACGGGTATGCGTATCTCGGGGATGCCGGAGCGGGGCATTTCACGAAGATGGTTCACAACGGCATCGAGTACGGGATGATGCAGGCGTACGCCGAGGGGTTCGAGATCCTCGAAAAATCCCGTTACGATCTCGATCTTCGGGCGGTGTCGAGCTTGTGGAATCAGGGGAGCGTGGTTCGAAGCTGGCTCCTCGAACTCGCCGAAAGCGCTTTCGAGAAGGACGCGAACCTCGACCAAATACGGGGGTATGCGGATGATTCGGGCGAGGGTCGGTGGACGATCATCGAGGCCATAAACGAGGACGTTCCCGCGAACGCCATTGCGGGTTCGCTCTTCGCCCGCTTCGCTTCGCGGCAAGACGACTCGTTTGCGATGAAGGTCATAGCGGCTTTGCGGAACGAGTTTGGTGGGCATGCGACGAAAGAGGCTTCGACGAAGGACGAGGCATAGGTTTCAGGTTTCAGGTAAAAGCCTGGCGCGGGAACCGAAGTCCGTTGGATGGAGGTTCGAGGTGAGGAATTTTAGGGAACTCAAGGTTTGGGAGAAGGGCCACGAGCTGACGCTCGCCGTTTATGAAGCCACGAGGACGTTTCCACGTGACGAGCAATATGGGCTGACGAGCCAGATTCGGCGTTCGTGCGCCTCCATTCCGGCGAACATCGCCGAGGGGTGCGGTAGGGGGAGCAATGAGGATCTCGGTCGCTTCCTCCAAATGGCGATGGGTTCCGCCACCGAACTCGAATACCATCTCCTCCTCGCAAAAGACCTCAATCTCCTCGACCCGCCGGAATACGAACACCTCGCAAAGGAGACGATCGAAGTGAAACGCATGCTCACATCCTTCATCCGAAGCCTCCGCTCTTTCAGCCGCGGGCAAAAATACCTGAAACCTGAAGCCTGATGCCTGAAGCCTTCTTCCAAGAAGACGACCGCCTCCCACAAACACCCGAGCCTTCCACCATGGTCATCTTCGGCGCGTCCGGAGATTTGACCTCCCGCAAACTCATACCCGCCCTTTACGATCTCGCCGCCTCCCGGCGACTCCCGATGGAGTTCGCCGTCGTCGGAATCTCCCGCACCGAGATGAGCCACGAGGAGTTCCGTGGGAAGCTCCGGAAAGGGCTCGAAGAGCATCGCTCCGAAGAGTTCTCGGAGGACGTGTGGAAGTCGTTTTCGGCGGGGATCTTTTATCTCCCCGGCGACTCGAAGGAGCCACGGACGTACTCCGAGCTTCGAGATTTCTTGAGGAGCCTCGACGAGGAGCGCGGCACGGGCGGGAGCCGGATCTTTTATCTCTCCTCTTCGCCTTCGCTTTTTCCGGCGATCGTGGACGGACTCGGGGAGAGCGGAATGAGCGCGGAGGACGAAAGCTCGTACTCGCGCATCGTCATCGAGAAGCCGTTCGGACGCGACCTCGCAAGCGCGAGGGAGCTTAATTCGGAGATACAAAGCCGCTTTCGCGAGGATCAAATTTACCGCATAGACCATTATCTCGGGAAAGAGACCGTCCAGAATATCATGGCGCTCCGGTTCTCGAACGGCATCTTCGAGCCGCTTTGGAACCAGAATTATGTGGACTACGTCCAGATAACGGTCGCCGAAGACATCGGGGTGGGGACGAGGGGGGCTTTTTACGAAGAGGCCGGGGCTCTCCGCGACATCGTCCAAAACCATCTCATGCAAGTTTTGTGTCTCACGGCTATGGAGCCTCCCGTTACCTTCGACGCGGACTCGGTGCGCGAGGAGAAGGTGAAGGTTTTGAAAGCCGTCCGTCCGTTCCCGGAGGGCGAAGAGTACGCCGTGCGCGGGCAGTATGGGCGCGGATGGGTGTGGGGCGAGGAGGTCGAGGGGTATCGGGAG
Organism: Rubrobacter sp.; assembly: GCA_013697825.1. Classification (GTDB taxonomy): domain Bacteria; phylum Actinomycetota; class Rubrobacteria; order Rubrobacterales; family Rubrobacteraceae; genus JACCWD01. The sequence continues at coordinate 824 of JACCWD010000089.1, read as the reverse complement.
GAGGATGAAGTCGCCCCCGATTCGGTGACGGAAACCTTCGTCGCGCTCAAGATGTTCGTGGACAATTGGCGGTGGGCGGGGGTTCCGTTTTATGCGCGGGCGGGGAAGAGGATGCCGAAGAAATCAACGGAGATCGCCGTCCACTTCAAGCCGACGCCCCACACGCCGTTCGCCCGCGCGGGCGATGACGGCATGGAGCCGAACGTCCTCGTCATACGGATACAGCCGGAGGAGGGAGTCTCCTTGAAAATCGGGGCGAAGGTTCCCGGCTCCGGGTTCGAGATCGGGGCGGTGAACATGGATCTCCTTTACGGCACGGCCTTTCTCGAAGAGGCTCCCGACGCATACGGGCGCCTCCTCCTCGACCTCATGCTCGGCGACCCGACCCTCTTCATCCGGGCCGACGAAGCCGAAGGCTCGTGGAGGATTTTGGAGTCCGTCATGAAGGCGTGGTCGGAGAAAGAGGAAATCCCACTCTATCCGGCGGGGACGTGGGGGCCGGAGGAGGCGGACGCTCTTTTGGAGTCCGACGGTCGTGAATGGAGGAGGCCGTGAGGCTCGCTTCGCTCGCCGCATTTCAGCCATCAGCCGTCAGCCGTCAGCTAAAAACCGGTTTTGGCTGTGGTATTCGGAGACCGCCTTTCGTTTCGCAGGGCGGGGGTTCGTCGCGTTGTGGATGCGTACGCGCCTTTCCCGATGCTCTCCTCCAAACTCCCCGTAGAAACGGCCCGGCTGGCCGCCTTCTTCGTCGGGGATGCGTTCCACCGAAACGTCTCTATAAAGGTGGACGGGGCGGGTGCGTTGCGGGCGTCAGCTTTTTAGCG
>JACCWD010000081.1 GCA_013697825.1 Rubrobacter sp. | reverse complement strand
GGACGGCGTACGCGTCGTCGTTGGGGGCGGCGATGTCGAAGCCGACGTTCGAGGTGAACTCGACCCCGAGAGGCCCGATGGTCGAGAGGATGCCGGGGTTCGCGTCCTGCTGGAGGAGGCTCCCGGTGGCGAGGTCTATGTCGAAGAGCATCGTGTCCTCGGCGTCGGGGACGTTGTTCGTGTACCCGGCCCCGACGGCGGCGGGCTGCGCTCCGGCGTTCTCGTCGCCGTCGTCGAAGGCGAGTTCGCCGTCAACGGTGGTGCCGATCTCCTCGTCGAGGTCGGTCAGGCGGAGGTTTTGCCCCGCGTCGGTGACGACTCTGATGGCGTCGGCGGTCGGGTTGAAGTCGAAGCCGATGACCGAGCCTTCGATGGCGGGGTCGGTCGTGCCTTCCGCCGTCGCCGCGCCGCTCGCCGGGTCAATGGTGTATATCGTGCTCGAAGCTCCCGCCGCGTAAAGCTCGTCGGTCTCCGGGCGGAAGTCCATACCGAGTATCGCGTCGCCCGAAGCGTCTCCGCCGACGGCGACACGGGTTTCGACCTGGGCGGGATTCACCGGATCGAAGCCGATAAGCTCCCCGGCATCGTTTAGCCCGTACACGAGGCTCCCGGACTGCGCGCTCGCTGCCTGAGAACCCATGACCATGAGTCCGAGCATCGCCCCGGCGACGAGCATCGCCCGAAGCATCCTCGTCAATGGCCGTGCCGATGGGGCTGCGTGTGATCCTTTCAAACCTTCTCCTCTCGGTAGTTTTGGCAAAGGTCTAAAGAGGACTACGGAGGTATTTCCGCGAGTGTTCAAAGATGGAGGATGAATTTACTTTCGGCTTGCCTGTTCGGAGTCTTCGAAGACTTCGACGAGTTCGGCCTGGATGATGAGGCGTTTGGAATAATCCGGCAGGGTGCATGCCTGCAAGCTCACGATGTTCTTCCCCGCGACGGGTTCGGTTACCTCGGTCTGGCTCGGCTCGACCACGAACTCGTCGAAGACTTTGTAAAGGTACCGCTTCCCGTCGGCATCGCGCAAAACGACGTTGTCGCCGTCGTTCAGTTTATGGAGGTCATAGAAAACGAGGAAGCTCCCGGTGTTCGGGTACCCGAGGCGATGCCCCGCGATGTACACGTTCGCCTCCTCATCCCACGGGAAGCCCGTTCCCCGCACATGGATAGCCCCTTCGTCGAGGGCGGCGTTGTTGTCAGCCGCGGCGGTGTATACGGGGACGTTCTTCACCCGCGACATCTTCGGGACGGTGAGGCTCAAAGTCTCGCTCTTCGGGGCCGCCGCGACCTCGCCGGAGTCGTCCGAGACGGGGCGGAGGGACGCGACGGAGAAGATCACGGCGAAGAGGATCAAAGCCGAGCCGAGGACGGCGAGGATCCGGCGCCGCCTCCTTCGGGCGGCTATGCCCCTCTTCCAAGAAGCCCGCTCCGCACGGGTTCAGTCTCCGAAATGATCTTGCTTCACAACCGCGTATGATACAGGCAAGGCGCGGCGGAGCAACGGACTCCAGTTACGAGCTTCACACAGCGGAGTTCATGAAGGTCGATCCACCCTTCCACAAAGCCCCGGTCGTTCGTCGCAGCCTGTCACGGGAAGTCGAGGGGTCGAGACCCCGCTCCGCCGAAGCGTCCAGTCGAGTCCGGCGGGCGTGTCGAGGGAGAGCGAGTCGAGAACCCCCCGATTCGCGGCGAGCGGCGGCGAGCTTCATTTCCTCCTCGGATCGAGGGCGTCACGGAGTCCGTCGCCGATGAAGTTCACCGAAAGCACGCACAACGCTATGGCGATGCCAGGGAAGAGGATGGCGTGCTGCCCCTCGATGAAGACGCCGAAGCCGCTTCGGAAGGCGTCGGTGAGCATGGCTCCCCACTCCGGTGTCGGGGCTTGAGCGCCGAGGCCGAGGAAGGAGAGGGCGGCGATGTCGAGGATGGCGGTCGCGAGCGCGAGGGTGGACTGGACGATGAGCGGCGCGAGGCTGTTCGGCAAGATCGCTGAGGTGACGATCCGGGTGTGCGAAGCCCCGAGCGCCCTCTCCGCTTCCACGTAGTCGCGCTCGCGGACGCTTATCACCGCCGAGCGGACGACGCGGGCGATTTGTGGCAAGAGGACGATGCCGACGGCGAGCATCGCGTTCGTGAGACCTTGTCCGAGAATCGTGACGACCACAATGGCGAGGAGGATGCTCGGGAACGCGAGGAGCATGTCCATGAGGCGCATGAGGATGGCGTCGATCCACCTTCCGGCGTACCCCGCCGTCACCCCGACGAGCGTTCCGAAGGTCGTGGCGAAGGCGACGGCGGCGAGTCCGGCGGTCAAAGAGACCCTCGCACCGTACATGATACGGGAGAGTATGTCGCGCCCGAGTTCGTCTTGTCCGAGCCAATGTTGCGCCGAAGGGCCGGCGAAGTTCGAGGTGAGATCCTGGTCGTTTATCGGGTCGTATGGGGCGAGTACCGGAGCGAAGATCGCCATGAGGATAAAAAGCGACATCACCACGGCCCCGATGACCGCGAGGCGGTTCGAGAGGAACGCCCGACGGAAATCATCCCATCCGCTGCGGGCGGCGACGGAGGTGTCCATCCCTCTTTCCTGAACCTGAGCTTCAGCCACGGCTAATACCTCACCCTCGGGTCGAGAACCGCGTAAAGGACGTCCACGAATAAATTGATCATGACGAAGAAGAAGGCTCCGTAAAGGACGACGCCCTGGATCATCGCGTAGTCGCGGCGGTTTATGGACTCGAGCGCGATCTGCCCGATGCCGCCCCACCCGAAGATAGTCTCCGTGATGACCGCCCCGCCGATGAGAAGCCCGAACTGAAGCCCGATCACCGTGACCGTGGGGAGCATGGCGTTGCGGAGTGCGTGCTTGAAAACGACGCGCCACGGAACCACGCCCTTCGCGTGGGCCGTCCGAATATAGTCCTCGCCCATAACCTCGAGCATCGAACTCCGCGTCATCCGCGTAACCACCGCCATCGGAATCGTCCCGAGCGCGACGGCGGGCAATATGAGGTGCTTTATCCCGTCCCATAAACCGACGAAGTTCAAAGTGAGGATCGAGTCCGGCACGACCATCCCGGTGATGGAGACGATGGCGATGCCGTTGCTTAATCGTCCGGGGAACGGGAGCCAGTTCAAATTGACGGTAAAGATGACGACGAGGATGAGCGCGAGCCAGAAAATCGGCATCGAAACCCCCGTGAGCGCGATGACCGACGTTACCTTATCCACCCACGAATATTGTTTGACGGCGGCGATCACCCCGACCGGAACCCCGACCGCCACGGCGAAGAGGAGCGCCGCGAGCGTGAGCTCGAGGGTGGCTGGAAGGCGGTCGAGAAGCTCGGTAGTCACGGGCCTCCCGGTGACGATGGAGCTTCCGAGGTCCCCGGTCAGCGCGTCGCGCAGAAACAGGAAATACTGGGTGAACAGCGGCTGGTTCAGCCCGAGTTGCTCGCGCAGCGCGGCGACTTGCTCCTCGGTGGCTTGCTGCCCGAGGAGAATTTGCGCCGGATCGCCCGGAATCGAGCGAACCATCACGAACACGATCAAAGACACCCCGAGAAGAACCGGGATGATCTGCAATATCCGTCTCCCTATGAAAGTAGCCAGAGATTTCCCCTTGTCGCAAACACCGGGGGACGAAGCCCGCCCCCCGAAAACCACCGCCGCATTTTACAGGTCGCTTCGCGACCGTTCTTCGTTCTTGATTTTTAGTTTTTAGCCAAGAACCAAGAACGAAGAACTAAAAACCGAAGCGAACTTATGCCCCTTCCTGATCGAGCTGCACGGAGTTGAACCCCTCGCCCCCGGTCGGGCTTGGCTCGTAGCCGGAGACGTTCGCCTGGAAGCCGAGGGGCGGCTCGGCGTACTCGATGGGCGCCCACGGAGCGTCTTCGTAGATTATTTGCTGCGCCTCAGCGTAAAGCTCGCGCCGCTCGTCCTCATCAATCGTCTCGGCGGCGTTGTCGAGGATTTCGTCGAGTTCGGGGTTCTGGTAGTACGCGACATTCTGCGCGTCCGTCTCGGTCGCGCCCCGGCTCGAAAGAAGCACGTTCAAAAAGTTGTCCGGGTCGCCGTTGTCGCCCGTCCACCCGAGGATGCACATATCGTGCTCGCCGCGTCCGGTCTCGTCGAGGTACGTCCCCCACTCGCGGGTGACGAGCTCGACGTTTATGCCGACTTCTTCGAGGTCGTTTTGCATCGCCTGCGCGACCCCTCGGGCGTTCGGCATGTACGGGCGCGGTATCGGCATGTACCAAAGCTGCGCCGAGAAGCCGTCGCCGAGTCCGGCCTCTTCGAGCAAACTCCTCGCCTCGTCGGGGTCGTACGGGTATGGCTCGGTCTCTTCGCGGAAGAATGGGACGGTCGGGGGCATCGCGTTCGAGGCGACCTCGGCGGTGTCGCCGAAGAACGACTCGACGATGCGCTCCATGTTTATCGCGCGCGTGATCGCCTGCCGGACCTCGAGCTGGTCGAATGGCTCCTTCTCGGTGTTGAAAGCGAGGTACCCGATGTTGAGCGGCGGGCGGGTGATGACTTGAAGCGCCTCGTCCTCCTCGATGGTCGGCACGTCGTCGGGGGTGAGGCCGTCGGCGGCGGTGAGCTGCCCCCCCGCGAGCGCGGCGACCCGCGCCGCGTTGTCCGGGATGGACCGAAAGACTATACGATCCACGAACGGCCCCGCTCCGCCCTCGCCCTCGCCGAGGTCGGTCCCCCACCAATCCTCGTACGCCGTTACGCGAACCTCGTTGCCGCGGTCCCACGAGTCGAACTGGAACGGCCCCGTCCCGACCGGATTCTGCCAGAACCCCTCGGCGTCCTCTTCCAACGCCGCCGGGGATGCGATGCCGAACGGGCTCATCGCAATATTACGAAGGAAAGGCCCGAGCGGACTCGTGAGGTTGAAGCGGACGGTGAGCTCGTCCACCGCCTCGACGCTCTCGATGATGGATTCGTCGTCGAAGCCGCCGAACTGGCTCGTATAGTACGAGAAGCTCGATGTCTGGCTGCCGCCCCCGACGTGGAACTCGTTGTCCTCTTCGCGCCAGCGATCGAAGTTGAAGACGACCGCCTCGGCGTTGAACGGCTCGCCGTCGTGGAAAGTTACGCCCTCCCGAAGCTCGAAGGTGTACACGAGGCCGTCCTCCTCCGGTTCCGGAACCGCCGTCGCGAGCGCGGCGACCACGTCGGTCGTCCCCGGCTCGAAGTCGAGGAGGCCGTCGAAGATTTGCCTCGTCACGATGAGCGACTCGCCGTCGGTTACGTTTATGGGGTCGAGTCCCACGGTGTCGGCCCCTCGGCCCCACGTGAAGATGGACTCTCCACCTTCTCCGCCGCCCTGTCCGCCTATCGTGTCTCCGCCGCCGCACCCGGCGACGCCGAGCATGGCCGCTCCGGCTATTCCCGTTCCGCCCAGTTTCAGGAAATCGCGGCGGCTTAGCCCGCGTATGCCTCTCGCCTGTGCCAAAACACTCGCCCCTTTCTCACGTTCCCCACGGAAGTTTTGCAATAGAAACTCCGTAACCGTAAACAATGAGGGGCAAGTTAGCATTTTCCGCCGCCGAACGCTAGCGGATGCTCCCGGCGAGGGCTTCGGGTTCGTGGATGGTTATCCGGTGGTCGCGGCCCGCGGAGACGTGTCCTTGCCTTTTGTGGAAGCCGAGGGCTTGATTCACGCGAACCCGCGACGCCCCGACGAGATCCGCGATGTCGGTCTGCGTGAGGCGGAAGGGTATGCGAACTCCACCGGGAACCTCCTCGCCGTACTCGTTGGCGAAGGCGAGAAGCTGCGCGGCCACCCTTCCGCGGACATCGAGCGAGACGAGGAACCGGGTGCGGGCGTTCGCGAGCCGGAGGCGGCGAGAGAGGATGGAGACGAGGTTCGCGGAGATAGCGGGAGTCTGCGCGAGGATGCTTTGGAAAGACATGCGATCCATCCACAAAAGCATGGATTTTTCGCGGGTCGCGGCGTTGGCGGAGCGCCGGAGGCTGTCGGCGAGGCTCATCTCGCCGAGGATCTCCCCCGGCCCGAGTATCGCGAGCGTCGCCTCGACGCCGCCCTCCCGCTCAACGAAGACCCTCACGCTCCCGGAGAGTATGAAATAGAGGACATCTCCGGGTTGATCCGCGAGTATGACGCTCGCTCCCGCCGGAAATTCCCTTCGGCCCGCGAGGGCGGACACTCGTTCGATCTCCTTCCGCGAAAGCCCCCGAAAGAGGGCGAGGCCGGACAACCCCACCGCCTCACCCGGCAAACCGATGCCGCCCCTCGCCACCCATAGCGCACTCGATGGCCTCGTCGAGGGTCATCCTTTTTCCCTTCGACGCCATCTCTTCCCACACCGCTTCCCCGAGGCGCGCGGGCTTTGTCGAAGAACGGCGACAAAAGCCTCCGGGCCTCGGGGGCGAGCGTGAAGTCCATGGCCTCGGAGAGAGCCTCCGCCGCCCCGGAGAGGTTCGCCGCCCGGAGGTCGCATCCTCTCTCCGCCGATGAAGCCGCCATCCCTTCGAGGGTTTCGGCGAGGGTCGGACTCTGCCCCTCCTCCCGGCAAAGGCCGATCGCCGCCCGGTAATGCTTCTCCGCCTCGGCGGGTTCTCCGGCGAGGAGCTTCGCGTGCGCGAGGTTGCATCGCCGGGGTGCGGACTCCACTCTGTTTCCGTGCCTCTGACATATGACGATGCTCTCCTCCAGAAACGTCGCCGCGCCCTCGTAGTCGCCGGAGAAGAGGGTCATGTATCCGAGGTTGTTGAGGCTGGCCCCGGCTCCGATCTCGTCCCCGATCCTCCGGTATATTTCGAGGCTCTCCTCGAGAAACATCCGCCCCCGCGCGAAATTCCCGCGCCCGCCGATCATGCTCCCGAGGAGCGTGGCGGCCCCGGCGCGGCCCCATTCATCCCCCGCCTCCCGGAAGAGCGCGAGGCTCTCCGCGAACATCCCCTCGGCGAGCGAGGAGTCCCCCCGGAGCAAAGTCACCATTCCGAGCCACATTATCGCGGTCGCGGCGACACCCTTCTCCCCGAGCCTCCGTCCGAGCGCGAGCGCCTCCCTCAAAAGCGAGTCCGCCCGTTCGAGGTGGCCGAGGTTCATCGAGATGTATCCGGCGTCGGCGAGCGCGGCGGCCCGAACCGCCGGGAGTCGGGAGTCGGGAGGTCGCGCCGCGTCGCGTTCCGCTTCGCCCGCTTCGGGAGTCGGGAAATGCCCGGCATCGAAGCCCGCGCCCGTCGGCGCGTCGTTCGAGTCCGGCGAGGGTTCGTCGGGCGGGAGAGCGAGGGTATTCGGGGGGGGGCGAGTCGTGGGCATCCCGACTCCCCACTCCCAACTCCCGACTCCCGGTTTTCCCGAGGGCGGCGGAGAGCCATCGCCAGCCTTCTTCCTTGTGTCCGACGATGTCCCAAAGCCACCCCATCGCGCCGGAGATCCGGAGCGCGAGCCACCCGTCTTCTTCGAGCGACCACGAAAGGGCGGCCCGGATATTGTCGTGGTCGCGCTCGATGGCGTCCATCCACTCTTCTTGCCGCCGCCCGCGAAGCCCGGCCCTCCCCGCCTCCGCGAACGCGAGGAAATATTCGGCGTGCTGGAGCCGCACCCCTTTGGCCTCTCCGCTCTCCTCGAGCTTTTCCCCCGCGTACTCGCGGATGGTTTCGAGCATCGCGAAGCGGGGTTCGCCGTTCGGGGTTTCTTCGTGGCGGACGAGGCTTTTGTCTTCGAGGGAGCGGAGCGCATCGTACATGTCGGCCCCGGCCTCGAAGGCGCATGCTTCCCTCGCGGCCTCGGGCGTGCATCCGCCGGAGAAGACGGCGAGGCGGCGGAAGACGAATTTCTCGTGTTCGCCGAGGAGGTCGTGGCTCCATGAGATCGCGGCCCGAAGGCTCCGGTGGCGCTCCGGGAGATCCCGCGCCCCCCGTCGAGGAGCTTCATCCGCTCGTCGAGCCGGGAGAGGACGCCGCCCGGAGAGTGCATCCTCACCCGCGCCGCCGCGAGCTCGATGGCGAGCGGAAGCCCGTCGAGCCTCCGGCAAACCTCCGCCACGTCCGAAGCGTTCCCGTCCGTGAGCGCGAATCCGAACTTCACATCCCGCGCCCGCTCGACGAAGAGCCTCACGGACTCGCACCGGGAGAGCTCCTCGACGGACGACGGGCCTCCGCCTTCGGAGCCTCCGCCTTCGGAGCCTCCGCCTTCGGGGAGGGGGAGCGGGGGGACGGGATGCTCTCGTTCGCCGTAAAGGTGGAGGGGGATCCGGCTCGTGGCGAGAACCTTGAGTTTCGGGCATTCGGAGAGAAGCTCGCCCGCGAGCGTCGCTCCGTCGAGGAGATGCTCGAAGTTGTCGAGGACGAGGAGAGCCTCCCTCTCGCGCAAATACTCCTTCACGCGCTCGGGGGGCGAAAGCTCCCCTTCCCCGCCGAGTCCGAGAACCTTCACGATGGACGAGGCGAGGAGGCGGTGGTCGCCGAGGGAGGCGAGGGGGACGAAGAACACGCCGTCCTCGAACTCGTCCACGAGGCTCTCCGCCGCCCGGAGAGCGACGCGGGTCTTCCCGGTGCCGCCGGGGCCGGTGAGCGTGAGGAGGCGGGTTCCCTCCCGCATACGCCCCGCCACCTCCGCGACCTCGTACTCGCGCCCGATGAGCGGCGTGGGCCACGCCGGGAGGTTTCCCGCCCGCGCGTCGAGGGTCCGGAGCGGCGGGAAAGCGTCCGGGAGACCGGGGGCGGAAATCTGGAAAACCCTCTCGGAGCCGGGGAGGTCTTTGAGGCGCCGCTCGCCGAGGTCCCGGACTTCGACCCCTTCGGGAAGCATCCCGTCGAGCGACTTCCTCGCCGCCGACGATGCGAGGATTTGCCCGCCGTGGCCCGCGCCGAGGAGGCGGTTCACCCGGCTGAGGGCCGCCCCGAAATAGTCGCCGCCGCGCTCCTCGGCTTCTCCGGTGTGGATCGCCGTCCGCACCCGGAAGAGAGGCTCCCCGGCGAGAAACTCCCGCTGCGCGTCGAGGGCGGCGCGCAGCGCGGAGTACGCATCGTCGAAAACGATGCAAAAAGCGTCGCCGACGGTTTTGAAGACGCGGCCTTTGCGGGCGGATGCGGCACGGGCGAGGATACCGTCATGGCGCGCGAGGGCGACACGCATCGCTTGGGCGTCCCTCTCCCACAACCTCGTGGAGCCTTCTATGTCCGTGAACAGGAAAGTGTTCGCCGCCATGCCGACCACCCGGCAGAGTTCCTCGTCTTCCTCCGCCACTATAACCTATTTAACAGGATACGTGTCAAGCATTTAATAGCGGATATCACGACCGCTCGCTAGATTGGATGTATCGGACACCGACCCCCGAAGGAGAGTCGCCATGATGAGGATGAACCGCCGCATAGGCCCGCTGGCAATGACGGGCGGGTGCGGCGAAGATGCCGAAGGGCGCGCGCATGAGGCGAGAGTGGAGACGGGGCGGAAGATGGCGCGGCTTGTTATCGTGGACGACCATGATCTCTTCCGGAGCGGGCTTCGGACGATACTTCTCATGGAGCCGGACTTCGAGGTGGTCGGAGAGGCTCGGAACGGGCGGGAAGGGGTGGAGATGTGCCGTTTCCTGTGTCCGGATCTCGTTCTCATGGACGTCCATATGCCCGGCATGGACGGCTTGGAGGCGGCGAGGGAGATACGGCGCCAAAACCTCCCGGCGAGCGTGATGATGGTCACGGCCCACGACGACGAGGACTATTTGATGGAGGCTCTCAAGGCCGGGGCGTCGGGCTACATCCTCAAGCACGCGCCCCCGTCGCAGATCTCCACCGCCGTCAGAAAGGCGCTCGAAGGCGAGTTCCCCCTCAACCGCGACCTCACAACGCGCCTCCTCCGCCGCCTCGCCCACGAAATGCGGGAGTCCGAAGGGAGCCGTCTCCCGGAGAAGCCCACATCGCCGCTCACCGCGCGCGAGATCGAAGTCCTCCGGCTGCTCGCGAAAGGCAACACAAACCGCGACATAGCGCGGGAACTCGTGATCAGCCTCGGCACGGCGAAGAACCACGTGCAGCACATCATCGCCAAGCTCGAAGTCGCGGACCGGACGCAAGCCGCGGTAAAAGCCATCGAACTGAGGCTATTGTGAAAGAGGACGTACTCTTCTCGACAAACATGTGCCATGTGGCACATATACGCGGCACCATGCGCCATTCACACTTACGGCGGAACCACGGCTTCATAGTCAGGAGGAGAGCCTGATGTCGTTCGCGAAGGCTCATAGCAAAGCATCCGTCAACGAATCGAGGAACCCTCCAGGCGTGTTCTGGAACTTGACGACGAAAGAATGGCGATGAAAAGCCAGGGGGTCTTGAGCGAGGAGGGACAGAGTGAGGGTTAGCAGCGTATACGCTCTCAGGAGACGGACGGCGATGTTTGCGGCGGCGCTGGCGGCAAGCCTTCTTCTGTCGGGGTCTGCGGCGGCGCAAAACGAGTCCGGCGGGAACCCGGAGATCCCTGCCGCCAACGGCGGGGAGTTCGTGCCGGGGCAGGTCATCGTCAAGTACGAAGACGGTGTGAGCCGCTCGGAGAGGGCGGAGGTTCGGAGCGAAGAAGACCTCACGAAGGAGGCGGACCTCGGCTTGATCGAGGCCGAGGTCGTGGACACCGGAGGGCAGTCGGTGGCGAGCACGGTCCGCGAGCTGAACGAGCTCCCCGAGGTCGAGTACGCCGAGCCGGACTACATTATCCGGGCGAGCGACCTCACAAGCGAGCAGAAATTCGGTGAACTGTGGGGCTTGCACAACACGGGCCAGTACATCACCGGCGGAGCGGGCACGGTGGACGTGGACGTAAACGCTCCCGAGGCTTGGGGGACGACGCAGGGCAGCGCGGGCGTCGTGGTCGCCGTCATAGACTCCGGCGTGGACTTCTCCCACCCGGATCTCGCCGACCGGATGTGGCGCAACCCTGACGAGATCCCGAACAACGGCCGCGACGACGACCGCAACAGCTACGTAGACGACGTGAACGGTTGGGATTTCGTCCGCGACGATAAAACCTCTTTTGATGCGGGCGATCACCCGCACGGCACGCACGTCGCCGGGACGGTAGCCGCCTCCGCCGACGGCCAGGGCGTCGTCGGCGTTGCGCCGAACGTCAAAATCATGTCGCTCAAGTTTCTCGGGGCGAACGGCTTGGGCAATGTCTCCAACGCCGTACGTGCGATCCAGTACGCAAAAAACAAGGGCGTGAGGATCTCAAATAACTCATATGGCAGCTTCGACAGCTTCAGCGCGTCTCTGAAGTCCGCGATAGACGCCTCCGGCTCGCTGTTCGTCGCGGCCGCCGGCAACAATGGCTCGAATACCGAAACCCGCAAATTCTACCCGGCGGGGTACGCCAGCCCGAACATCCTCTCGGTGGCGGCGGTGGGCAACCGGGGCGTGCTCGCGAGCTTCAGCAACTACGGCAGAACCTCCGTGGACATCTCCGCGCCCGGCGTCGGCATCCTCAGCACGATTCCTTTCACGCGGGCGACGAGCCAACCTCCGGGCGCGGCGACTCTCTCCCGGGTCGGCTCATCGAACGGTAAAGCCTTCGTCGCGGGGTTCAGGATCGAGGAGGATATCGGCAATTCTTCCAGGCGGTCGGACTTCATGCACAAGGCTCTCTCGGCTATCGGACACGACGGGCGGCAGGTGGTGGTCGTGGACGACGATCAAAGCTACGACGAATACTATGACGGGTATGTTGACGCGGGCGCGGCGACCGCGGACACCATGCAGGCGGCCACGGGCAGCGTCCCCTCCATCATAGAGGTCGGCGACGCAAACGGCCCGCCCCTCTCACAACTCACCGGCAAAACGGTTGTATGGGCCACCGGCGAGGCTTACGGCTCGCGCGAGTATGACGAGGACGGCCTCCCGATCTACTACGCGAACATCTCCGAAGCGGATCGGGAGACGCTCACGAGCTTTCTGAACGGGGGCGGGAAGCTCATCATCTCCGGCGACAGCGCACTCTTCGAGATCGAGAACACCCCCTTTGCGGCGAGTACCCTCGGGTTGGAAGTGACGAACTTCGTCAGGACGCCGAAAGTCTTCGAGGGTTCGCGAAACACGGCCTTTGCGGGCGCCTTCTATTCTCTGGACAACCTGCCGCGCAGTACCGATACCCTGAAAGCCATCTCCTCGAATGCGACGGTTCAGGGCGTCTACGGCGGCTTGCCGGACACCGCCTGGGGATACATGAGCGGCACCTCGATGGCGGCGCCGCACGTCGCCGGGGCAGCGGCGCTCGCCGCTTCGAGGGCGCCGACCATCCTCCCGCAGACGGTCGCCCTCAAGAGCCTCCTTATGCGCGCCTGAAAGAGCGTCCCGGCAACGGTCGGCAAGACCGTGACCGGCGACATGGTGGACGCCGGGGCCGCGGTCGCGTCGGCTCCGGTCGGCAACACCGCGCCCACGGTGAGCGCCGTGGCCCCGACCTCGACGAAAGCCCGCCGCCCGGCGATCGGGGCGACGGTCAAGGACGCACAGGCGGCGCTCAAGAAGACCGACATCCGGCTCACCGTGGACGGTCGGAGCATAACGACCTTCACGTACAACGCCGCGAACGGGAGGGTCTCATACGTGCCGCCGAGGCTGCTGGCATACGGGGTACACCGGGCGACCGTGACAGCCACCGACCAGCACGGGTTCGCTGCGAGCAAAAGCTGGATTTTCAAGGTGGTTCGGTAGCAAGGAGGCTAAACCATGAAAAACAGCGGGAGAAGTGGAGGAAGCCTCCAATGAGGAGAAACAGCGCGAGAGACAAAAACGTGGCCGATCGCCGTTCGGCGCCCGGAAAGCCCCGAGCCGAAGGAGATATCGGGATGAAAACCAGCTTGACTCGCTCGAACGCTGACAGAGGACGAATAACGCGGACGCTCTCGGCTCTGGCCGTGTCCTTGCTCGCGGCCCTTGCATTTTCTTCCCCGGCCCTCGCCGCCCCCGGAGACCTCGACATCTCTTTCGGCGAGGAGGGCAGGGTCGTTACCGACTTCTCCGTAACCGAAGACGCCCCCGTCTTCTCCTCCGCCAACGACCTCGTCGTTCAGCCTGACGGCAAGGTGGTCGCGGCGGGAGAAGCATCCAGAGATTTCGCTCTCTCCCGATACAACCCCGACGGTTCTCTGGACACGTCCTTCGACGGCGACGGAAAGCTCACCACCGCCTTCGGGTCAGGCGGCTCGCTCGACGTCGCCGAGGCCGCGGCCATCCAGCCCGACGGCAAAATACTGGCCGCAGGCTACACCAGCAGCGGGTCGTTCGATTTCGCGCTGGCCCGATACAACTCCGACGGCTCCCTCGACACCTCCTTCGACGGCGACGGAAAGCTCACCAACTCGGTCGGCCCGGGCAACGCCTTCGACAGCGCCCACGATGTCGCCGTCCAGCCCGACGGGAAAATAATAGTCGTCGGATGGTCCCACGATTACAACACCGACAACACCGACATGGCCGTTGTCCGCTATAACCCCGACGGCTCCCTCGATAATTCCTTCGACGGCGACGGAAAGCTCACGGCAGACTTCGATTCGGGCAAGGACAGAGCCAGCAGCGTCGCCCTCCAGCCCGACGGCAAAATAGTTGCGGGAGGAAGCTCCCAAAACGGCGCCGCCGACGAAGAGAGCGGCAACGCCAACAACGACTTCGCGCTCGCCCGATACAACCCCAACGGCTCCCTCGATACGGCATTCAGCGAAGACGGCGTGCTCACGACCCCTATAGGCTCTTTCAGCGACACCGTCCGAGATCTCGCGCTCCAGCCCGACGGAAAGATAGTCGTCGCAGGGACGACCCAGACCGAAGACAGCGGCGCCTTCGGCGACTTCGCTCTGGCGCGCTACAACCCCGACGGCTCCCTCGACCCGCTGTTCGGCGCCGGCGGCAAGTCCATCACCGCTTTCACCGGCATCCACGGGAACGAATACGGATACTCCAACGCCGTCGCGCTTCAGGAAAGCGGCAAAATCTTCGTCGCCGGAAGGCTCCGCCAGAAATTCGCGCTGGCCCGCTTCCACGGCGGCGACGATGTCACCGGCCCCGACCCGGTCTCCGGCATGCAAGCCACGACACAGGCGTCCGACATCTCCCTTTCCTGGACCAATCCGGCGGACGACGACTTCGAAGCCACGAGGGTCATGCGCTCCACCGTCGGCCACGCCGACAGCGCCACCCAGGCCACGAACCAGACCAAGATATACGAAGGCTCCGCCACCTCTTACGCCGACATCGGCCTTGAGGACAACACCCGTTACTACTACACGGCCTTCGCGAGGGACAACAACGGCAACTGGTCGGAGGCCGCGACAAAGAGGGCCACGGTAGACTCTCTGCCGCCGGAGGCATACATCATCTCCGGCCCGGCCTCCCCGACGAACAACGACACCCCCACCTTCGCCTTCGAAGGCGCGGACAATCTTACTCCGGGAGAGGATCTCCTTTACTCCCACAAGATGGACGGCGGAGAGTGGTCGAGCTACTCGAGCGAGACTAACGTCACGCTCGGCGGAGCCGAAGGACTCGAAGACGGGTCGCACACCTTCTACGTCAAAGCCAAAGACGAGGCCGGCAACGCGACCGCTTCTCCCGCACAACGCAGCTTCACCGTTGACACCCGAGGGCCCGAGATCACGATCGCCTCCGGCCCCTCCGGAACGGTGAGCGCGGGCGCGGCGGCCTTCGAGTTCTCAGCGGATGAAGATGCCGACCTCCAGTGCAGGCTGGATGATCCCCAATTCTACAACTGCGGCTCGCCGCAGAAGTTCACCGGCCTGGGGCTGGGCGAACATACCTTCAAGGTGCAGGGAACCGACCAAGCGGGCAACACCGGATCCATAGCGAGCCGCACCTGGACCATCGCGCCGGATACGGTTGAGGAAACGGTTCAAAGCGGGGGCACGGCGACGACAGACCCCCAGAACAACGGAACCACGCCAGACGATCCGGTGGCTACCGCCGTCACCACCCCCAACGGAGGTTCAGTCTCGATCACGGAGACTCCGGTCGTAGGCGCGTCGCCTTCGGGCTACTCCCTGCTCGGGCAGCAGGTGGACATCACCGCCCCGGACGCCACCGCGAGCGACCCGCTTATACTCAAGTTCCGGCTCGACGCCTCGCTCATCCCCGAAGGCGCAAACCAGAACACGGTTCAGGTTTTCAGGAACGGGACGCAGGTCGAAAACTGCGGCGGAGCCTCCGGCACGGCTTCGCCGGATCCCTGCGTCTCCGAGAGGAAACTGCTCGCCGATGGCGACATAGAGTTCACTATACTGACCTCGAAGGCAAGCCGCTGGAACTTCGGCGTGGACACCACCAAGCCTAGGATCACCGCCACGGCCCCGAAATGCACGAAGGTCGCCCCGACCGCCAACGCAGTCGCAACCTTCTCCGAGGCGATGAGAGCGTCCACCATAAACAAAACTACCGTCAAGCTCGTCAAGCGCGGCACGAGGACGGCGATCCCGGCCACCGTCTCATACAACGCCGCAACGAGGAAGGCGACGCTCAACCCGACGCGGAACCTCGCCTTCGGGACTTTCTATACGGTGACCGTCACGACTGGCGCGAGGGATCTCGCGGGCAACCCGCTCGCGGCGAACAAGACGTGGACCTTCAAGGTCAAGCCGAGGCCGAGAAGGTGATGCCGATGGCCGCGGGTACGCAGTCATAGAGCGTTCGAAAATATATGGCCCGAGCGATATGTTCGGGACACGGGGGATCACGTAAATAGTTTAAATAGTCTATCCACCGCGCAAGAAGCCGTCCGGCGCCAAGAGGGTGGAGTGGAGAACCCGAGAAAGGAGCGAATCATGTCTTCAACGCTGATCAGGCTGGGAGGGATGGCCGCCGTGGGGAGCGGCGCCTTGCTGGTCGCCGGGGAGTTGATGTACTTCGTCGTCGGCGTGGGAGAGTCCATCGAAGGGTCCGCCGCGACCCTCTCTTCGTCCTCTGCCATCTTTCAATCCGCGCTCTTCTTGCTCGCCGGGGTGCTTTTAGTCGGGGCCGTGATCTCCCTCTATTCGCGCCACGCGGCATCCGCAGGCACTCCGGGTCTCGCGGGCTTCCTGATAGCCTTCGTCGGCACGATACTGGTTTCGGGCGTGTTTTGGGACGGGGTTT
>JACCWD010000072.1 GCA_013697825.1 Rubrobacter sp. | reverse complement strand
GCCCCCGGAAAGTTCCCGGTTATGGAGGATACGACAACATCGAAGGGTATCGTCCATCCCCCCACGTATACCGGCACGAGGAAGAAGAACGCCCCGGCGATGGTGGTCAGGATGAACTTCGCCATCGCCCCGGAGCGGTTCGTGGTCGCGGTGCTTTCCGTCATGGTCTCCCCTTTCATTCGGCCGCGAACCATCCGAGATCCGCGGCTCGCTCTTCGAAGTCTTCGAGGCGGCTTTGCGTGCGGGCGGGCGAGGCGTCGGAGATCGCTTCGAGGAGGATGCCGGCGAGAACCATCGCCGCCGCCTGAGAGTCGAAGACGAGCCTCGTGCCGACGTCCGCCGAGAGAACGATGTCGCTCACCTCGGAGACTGCCTTCGGGGCGCGATCCGTCACCGTCGCCACGCGGAGTCCGAGGGATTTGGCGTACTCCATCGCCTCGATGGTCTCCCTCGGGTGGCGCGGGAGGAGGAAGCAAAGCACCCACTCGCCCCCGGACTGCCGAGCGTGAGAAAGTTGGTCGGCGACCGTCGAGCCGCCTTTTGTTATCAGGCGTACATCGGGGTGGATCTTCTTGGCGAAGTAGCCGAAGTACTCGGTGAGCGGGGCGGATACGCGCAGTCCCATCACGCACAGCGGCTCTGAAGCCGCGAGGTTTCGCCCCATCTCCGACACGACAGTCGGGTCGGCGAGGCTCTCTTCGAGGGCTTTGAGGTTCCGGATCTCCGCCGCCACGGCGCTTTGAAACTTGTTCCCGCCGTCGGAGTCGCCGGTCTCCGCGCCGCTCAGGACGAGTTCCCGAAGATCCTTTTGCAGATCCCCGTATCTCGCATAACCGAGTGCGGAAGACAGCCGGATCACCGACGGCTGGCTAACCCCGACCCGCCCCGAAAGCTCCACACTCGAAAGGAACGGAGCCTCATGGGGGTTGTCTATAATGTACCGTGCGAGACGCCGCTGCGTGGGCGAAAGCCTGTGCCGATTGAAGAGGATCGAAAGCCTCTCCTGCATGGGGCTGTTCGCCTCGTGTTTTGTGGACTCCTCGGCCATTTGCCTCCCGGTTCGTGTGGTTACTTCTCGCGCTCGCTACTCGACGAGGCCGTTCTCTTCCAGATAGTCCCGCGCCACGTCGTCGGGGTTCTCGCGATCCACTTCGACGCGCTCGTTGAGCGCGATGAGATTCTCCGTCGTAAGGCCCGAGGAAAGCTCATTCAATGCGCTTTGGATCTCGTCGGTGACGGCTTGATCCCGGATTATCGGGATGATGTTTTGGGCGAGTTCCATATTTCTGTCGTCTTCGAGGACGATCCAGCCTTGATCGTTGATCACTCCCTGCGTGGTGAACACCCGTGCCACATCTATCTGTCCCGACGACAAAGCCTCCGAGGTCAGCGGCCCGCCCGCGTCGAGCGCCCTGAATTCACCAAACTCCTCGATGCCATAGACTTCTTGAAGACCGACCAAACCGCTATAGCGAGTCGGAAACTCCGGTGGCCCGCCGGCGACGAGTTCATCCGCGACCTCGGCGAGATCCGAATAGGTTTCGAGGTCGTACTCCTCGGATGTCTCCGGCAATACCGCGAGGCTCCCCCTGTTTTGCGCCTCCGCCGGTTCGAGCGCCATGAGTTCTTCGGGAAGCGCCTCGCCGAGCCGTTCCGTCACCTCTTCGGGCGTGCTGACTTCCATCTCGCCCTCTTCGCCTTCCTCCAGAAAAACCAGCAATGCGCCGGTGTATTCCGGAACGAGTGTGATCTCCCCGCTCTCCAAAGCCGGGAAAAGAGTGTTCCGCGACCCGATGTTCAACCGCCGCTCGACCTCGACGCCCCGGTCTTCGAGCAATTCGGCGTACATGTTCCCGAGGATGAGCTGCTCAGAGAAATTGGCCGACCCGACAACGACCGTATCGCCTTCGCCGCCGCCACCGCCGTTTCCGCCGCCGCCTTCGAGCGCGTCCTCTCCGGCGCATCCACTCGCTGTGATCGCGAGCGAGAAGGCCACCACCATAAGCA
>JACCWD010000054.1 GCA_013697825.1 Rubrobacter sp. | reverse complement strand
GAGCCTCTCCTCCGTATACCACCTCATCTTTTGGGTGATGCGCGGAGGGTTGCCGGGGGCGCTTCCGTCGGCCAGCCCCTCGACTCCCCGCTCGGTCCATCTCTCGAGGTCGCGGGCGATGGATGCCATGCCGCGGTCGGTGTGGGAGGCGATCCGCCCAAGATTCAAGCCCCGGTTGGAAAGGCGCAGAACCTGCGCGCGGAGGCGCACTTTGGGCTTGAGGCGGGGGTTGTGCTCGATCTCCCGAAGTTGGTCGTCTTCTTGCTCTGTCAGTTGGATGTGTCGTGATGGGGGCATCTCCCGATTATACCTTTGAGATACTTAATTGCTAATAACTTACGTACACGTCGGTGAGAAGCCTCTCCGGCTCCGGCTCGGGGGCGGCCTTCGCTTCTTCCACGGCCTCGTCTATTAGCTTGCCGACTTCCTCGTCCACTTTGTCGAGGTCGGAGTCTTCGATGAGTCCGGCGGAGGTTACGCGGTTTCTGAAGAGCATGAGGCAGTCTTTGTTCGCCCTTATGTTCTCGACTTCGTTCTCGCCGCGGTATGTTTGCGCGTCGCCCTCGAAGTGGCCGAAATAGCGGTTGACTTTGCATTCGATCATCGTCGGCCCGCCGCCGTCGCGCGAGCGAGAGATGGCCTCTCCGGCGGCTTCATGCACGGCGAAGAAGTCGTGGCCGTCAACGACGATGCCCGGCATCGAGAACCCGTCGGCGCGTTTGGCGATGTCTATGCCTTTGGAGGAGAATGCTTGCGCGGTGGCTTCAGCGTATCCGTTGTTTTCGATGCAGAAAATCACTGGCAAATCCCATACGGAGGCGAGGTTCATGCTCTCGAAGATGGTTCCTTGATTCGCTCCGCCGTCGCCGGTGAAGGAGATGGCGACTTGCCTCGTGCCGCGGACTTTCGCCGAGAGTCCGACGCCGCATACGAGGGGCGGGCCTCCGCCGACGATGCCGTTCGCGCCGAGCATGCCTTTGTCGAGGTCGGCGATGTGCATGCTTCCGCCTTTGCCGCGGCAGATTCCGCCGTCTTTGCCGTAGATTTCCTGCATCATCTCCTTCACGTCGCAGCCCTTCGCGATAGCGTGGCCGTGGCCGCGGTGGGTGCTCGCCACATAATCATCCGAGTCGAGGTGCGCCATGAACCCGGCGGCGATGGCTTCCTCTCCGGCGTACAAATGCACGAAGCCCGGGATCTCCCCGGTGGCGAACTCGGTGTGGAGACGCTCCTCGAACTCCCGGATCGTCTTCATCGCCCGGTAGGCGTCGAGCAATTGCTCCTTGCTCAACTCCGTCGAGCCGGCAACTTCGGTCATAAAGCCTCCTTTGTCGGTTTTCCCCGTGTACCCTTTGAAATGAAATCTACGATATATCCGCGCACGGTTTGAGTCAAGGTCGCTCGCTTCGCTCGCAAAGCGACCCTCACGAAAACATCACACCCCCGTCTATCATCACGGATTGACCGGTCATGTAGTCGGAGTCTTTGGAGGCGAGGTACGAGACGAAGCTCGCCACGTCCTCAGGGGTTTGAACCCGCCCCAAAGCCACGAGGCTTTCGACGAACTGGTTCATGATCTCGCCTTTCTTCGCTGTTCCTCCCTGCAAATCCCCGATGCCCTCGTCTATGAGTTCCCACATCGCCGTGTCAACGATGCCGGGGCAATACGCATTCACCGTGATCCCATGCTCGGCCCATTCCTGCGCGGCGGCTTGCGTGAGTCCCCGCACCGCGAATTTGGAAGCGGAATAATGACCCAAAAGTCCGAAGCCTTTATGCGCCGCGATCGATGCCGCGCCGATTATTTTGCCCCCCGAACCTTGCTCGATCATTTGCCGCGCCGCCGCCTGACAGCAAAGCACGACGCCCCGCACGTTCACCGCGAGCATCCGGTCGAGGTCTTCGGGAGACACGTCGAGGATGGCCTTCACTTGCGCGATGCCCGCGTTCGCCACCATCACGTCGAGCTTTCCGAGTTCCCCGGCGACGGTCTCCACCATGCCGTCCACTTCGCCCTTGTCCGACACGTCGGCGACGACGGCGGCGGACTTCACCCCTTTCGCCGAGATATCCTCCGCCACCGCGTCGAGTTCACCCTTCATGCTTTCAAGGTCGTTGACCGCGACATCGAGGCCGTCGTCTGCGAGGCGGAGCGCGATGGAGCGCCCGATCCCCCGCGCCGCGCCCGTAACGAGCGCGGCCCGTCCGTTTCCTTGCGCCATGAATTTCCTCCTTCAGCCGCTTTCCCTTCAAGAATGATTGACGCATATCGGAATCCGTGTCAAGGGCGAAGTTCGGGGAAAGGGCGAGGACATGGCGATTCTGGCCGTATGTCCAAATCGCAGAAAAGCGCTTGCGCGGGGTTTCGGCTCGTGTATAGTGCCTCCGCTCGCGAGTACGTGGGGTACTCGGACAATGCTTGGGAAAGGGGAAGAGATGGCGGAGAGCCTCTTCAAAACCGTGGATCAAGTCGCGGTGGTGGTGCGCGATCTCGACGCGGCGATGGAGCGGTACGTGGAGGAGTTCGGGATCGGCCCGTGGAGCGTATACACGTTCAGTCCGGACTGGATAAAGATGACCTTCCGAGGCAAGGAGCAAGGCTATTCGATGAAGCTCGCCCTCGCCGACGCGGGCGGCATGATGTACGAGCTCATCGAATCCATCGAAGGCCCGAACTCATACCAGGAATTCCTCGACCAAAGCGGCGAAGGGCTTCACCACCTCGGCTACTTCGTCGAAGACATTGACGAGGCGATAAAGGAAATGGAAATCAAAGGATACTCGCTTCTCCAAAGCGGTCGCGGCTTCGGAACCGGAGGCGACGGCGGCTACGCGTACTTCGAGACGGAGAAGGCTCTCGGGTGCATCATCGAGGCGATAAATCTGCCGGAGGAGATGCCCGAGCCGGAGAGGGTCTTTCCGGAGGAATAGAGGAAATAGAGGAGTGGAGGAGTCGTATTTGTCTTTCCGACTCCTCTATCTCACTACTCCTACCACTGCTCCGGAAGCGAAGCGGCCAGCGACCGAAGGGAGCCACAATGAAAGCGGCTGTGTTTTACGGACAGAAAGACATCCGGCTCGACGACGTGCCGGAGCCGGAGGCGAAGTCCGGCAGCGTGAAGGTGAAGGTGGACTGGTGCGGTATTTGCGGCACCGATTTGCATGAGTATTTGGCGGGGCCGATCTTCGTTCCGCCCGAGGGAAGCCCGCACCCGATCACGAACGAGACGCTTCCTTTGACGCTCGGCCATGAGTTCGCCGGGGAGGTCGTCGAAGCGGGCAACGGGTCGGCGTCGAAGGTGGGAGATAAAGTCGCCGTCAACCCGGTGTATTTTTGCGGGGAATGCACGGAATGTTTGCGCGGCGACCACAACCTTTGCAAGAAGCTCGGTTTTTATGGCCTCATGGGCGGGGGCGGCGGGATGAGCGAGCATGCCGTCGTGCCGGAGTACATGATCAACAAACTGCCCGAAGGACTCACCACAGAGCAAGGCGCGCTCGTCGAGCCGCTCGCCGTCGGGCTTCGGGCGGTGCGGCGTTCGGGACTCAAAGCCGGAGAGAGCGCCATCGTGTTCGGAGCCAGGCCGATCGGGGCCGTCACCGTACAATGCCTCCGCGCTATCGGGGCGGGGATGATCCTCGTAGCCGAAGTCTCCGACGCGAGGAAGAAGAAGGCGCTCGAAATAGGCGCGGATCACGTCATCGACCCCTCCGAGGAAGACGTCGTCGAGCGCGTTATGGAGCTCACCGACGGTGACGGCACGGACATATCCTTCGACGCGGCGGGTATTCAGGAAACTTTCCAGACCGCGATGAAGGCGACACGGAAGGGCGGCGTCCTCGTGAACATCGCGATATGGGAGGGGGAGATCTCCGTCCACCCGAACGACATCGTCCTCAAGGAGCTCGACATACGCGGCATAATTTGCTATTCGCAAAAGGATTTCGCCGACACCATCGAGATGCTCGAAGCCGGGAAGTTCGACGTCGAGGGGCTCATCACCGAGCGCATCCCGCTCACCGACGTCGTGGCGAAAGGCTTCGACGAACTCGTGGCGCACAAGGATCGGCACGTGAAGATCCTCGTACAGTCTTCGTAACGGCGAAATTCGGGTAAAGACTCCCCGGTCGAAAGGGAGAGGCCCGAAATGGAGATGCCGAAGGCGATGCTCGTGGAGCGAGTCCGGCCACGAGGCTGCCGAAAGGGCGGACGCGGAACTCCCCGGCAAGGTGGACGCCGAATCCGACGCGGAATTGCTTCGCAGTCTCGACCCCGGCAAACTGGGCGAAGACTTCCCGGGACAGTCGCCGAACGCCGGATGACGGAGGAGGCGCAACGAGGGACGGTGTTTCGCCTCCCCGCGTTCCCGGTGGCGAGAAGGAGGCGATGAGATGGCTTTGATCGAAAGGCTGGTGGACGCGAACCGCTCGTTCATGCGCCTCCCGTTGTGGGTGCGCGTGTGGCTCGTGTTCATACTCCTTCCGGCGAACGCGGCGACGTTCTTCATGAAGGGGACTCCGACCGGATCGTGGGCGGCGCGGACGTCGGCGTTCATCGCGGCGGTGAACGGCTCCGTCATATTGATTCAGCGCGGATGGGGGAAGGCGCTCGCCGTCCCTCATCTTTTCGCGTGGGTTCCATTGCTCGTGTTCGCGGCGCGGCGGGTGGGGGAGCCGGAGGCTTCGCGCTCCGAGCGCGCGCATGCGGGCATCCTCCTCGTGGTCAACGGAATTTCATTGGTTTTCGACGTGGCGGACACGTGGCGGTGGATCAAAGGTGAGCGCGGAGTCCCGTAGCCGCGCTCACGGACGGCCTTTCCTCCGTCGTCGGCGGTATATATAGAGGGAGATGAGGAGAGCGACGATCACGCCGACGGCGACCGGGCCGAGGGCGCGGATGACGGAGATGACCGCCTCCCAGTATTCGCCGAAGACGTACCCGATGGTTCCCATGAGGACGGCCCAGAAAATTATGGCTATGCAGTCGAAGGCGAGGAAGCGACCGTACGGCATCCCGCTCATTCCGGCGGAGAGGGGTATGAGTGCCCGGAATCCGGGTACGAGGCGGCCCACGAAGATCGTCTTCCCCCCATGCCCGGCGAAGTATTTCTCGATCCTCGATATATGCTCCCCACCCCTCGTCCCGAAGAGGAAGCGCACGCGGAGCATCCTTTCGACGATGGGCCGTCCGCCCTTCCTCCCCGTCCAATACATCGCGTTCTCCGAGACCGCCGCCCCGAGAGCGCCGAAGAGCATGACGAGGGCGATGTTCAAATCATCGCCGGAGGCGAACCACCCCCCGAGGAGCATCGTGATGTCGCCGGAGCTCGGAAGCCCGAAGTCGAGAGCCGTCCCGAGGAAGACGATGAAGTACCCATAATCCTCGATCAACGCCTCGATGAGGATTTGAAGCTCCTCGGGCGAGTTCGGGAGGATGCTCGATAATTTGACGAAGATAAAGGCGACCGTGTCCACGAATGAGATATTATCCTCCGCCGCGCCCGCCTTCAAAAGCGGATCGTGTTTTCATTCTCCCGAATCCGCGCCAAAGCCTCCGAGCAAACCCCCCTCGCACGAGCCGGACGAAGAGAAATGTTTTCCATTTTCTTCGCGTCCACCCATTCGAGTCCATGAATGTTCTCCGATGATCGCCGCTCCCGCTTCGGGCTTCCGACGCGGAGCCGCCCGCGATGCGACGCCGCGAGAAAACAACGACGCCTCCGTTCTTCGTGGACGAAAGCGCCGGGTTCCGCTCCGAGGGGAACGTCGAGGCCGCGCTCTTCTTTCGCCTCGCGAACCGCCGCCCTCCCGGACGTTTCACCCGGATCCACGCCACCGCCCGGCGGCGCGTTCCCTCACTCCCACTCGCCGTCGTCCGTATGCTCCCCGAGCGTCGGCGGCGGTCGGCGGATTCCGGGGCGCTCCCCGCCCATGAGAACGGGGGATGAGAGGAGGCGGAGCATCCCGGCCACCGGATGCTCGACCTCGCGCAAAATGCCGGACTCGCGCACATGCTCGTCCTCGAAGACGTCGGCGAGCGAGTTCACCGGGCCGCACGGGATGCCCGCGTTCCGAACGCCCTCGATCCACTCCTTCGCCGAACGCTCCGAGAACGTCTTTTGCAAAGCACCTTTGAGTTCCCCCCGGTTCGATATGCGATCCGCGTTCGTTGAATATCGTTCATCTTCCGCGAGGTCCTTACGCCCGATCGCCTCGCACAACCTCACGAACTGCGCGTCGTTTCCGACGGCGACGGCGACGGGTTTATCGACGGTGTCGAAAGTCTGGTACGGCGTGATCGTGGGATGCTCGTTCCCGAGCCGCCCGACATCCTCGCCCGTGACGAGATATTCCGCCGCCCGATTGCCGAGCCACGAGAGCGTACTCTCGAAGAGCGGAACCTCGATGCGAGTTCCCTCTCCGGTCGCACTTCTTTTGTGGAGCGCGGCGAGTATCGCGTTCGACGCATAAAGTCCGCACACCATGTCCGCGATGGCGACACCCACCTTCGTCGGCTCGCCCTCGGGCCACCCGGTGATTCCCATGACTCCGGCTCTCGCCTGAATGAGGAAGTCATAGCCGAGCTTTTCCTCGTCGGGGCCGGGGCCGAAGCCCGTGATCGAGCAATAAATTATGTCCGGGTTCGCCTTTTCGATGGCTTCGTATCCGAGGCCGAGCTTTTCGAGAGTCCCGCGCTTCATGTTCTCGATGAGCACGTCGGCCTCTTCGGCGAGGCGCTTTATCCGCTCGAAGCCCTCCTCGCTTTTCAAATCCACGGCGATGGAGCGTTTGTTCCGGTTCGTGCTTAAGAAATACGCCGACTCGCCCCCCACGAAGGGCGGCCCCCATCCCCGCGTATCGTCACCGCGTTCGGGGTGTTCGACTTTTATGATGTCCGCCCCGAGGTCGGCGAGGAGCATCGTAGCGTATGGCCCAGCGAGAACCCGCGAGAGGTCGAGGACTTTTATTCCTTCGAGCGGGAGGTTCACTTTTTATCCATCGGGATGTCTATAAGGAAGAGGCGCGTCGGTTTGTCCGCGAGGTTCGCCCCTCGGTGCGCTCCTCTTCCGAGCGGCGCGGGCGGGAGGAAGAACGCCTCTCCCTCCGAGGCGCGGAGAGGACTTCGTCCGTCATCGAACTCGTATCGTATCTCGCCGGAGACGACGAAGCCCCGGTGTCCGTCCTCGCACCATTCCTCGCGCATTGCGCCTTCTTCGTATTCGACGATGGCCCAGCGAGCATCTTCCACTTCCGCTTCTTTCGCCCGGATGCCGGGTACGTCGTCGGCCCATTCCATGTCGCCAAACGGCACGTTTTCCGCTTTGCTCAAAGTATCTCCTCCCGCGTGTCCCGTAAATTGCCAGTATAACGAACCATTCGAAACTTCCCGGCGCAAATGGGACCGTACTCCCATGACGGTGGGACACTGCGCCTCGTAGAGTGTCTATCGGAAAGGCAAACGAAGAAAGGAGGCATGCAAATGGACTCGTCGAACTTGGCTCGCCGGGGCGGGCTGGCGGCCATGGCGGGAGGGATAGTGGGGATCGCGTACTCCCCCCTTTATGCTCTGGCGTACTTCGCCACGAAGGACGAGGCGTCGTCGCTGGAGGCTCCGTGGGTGGCGGCATGGGCCGGGGTTCTCAGGCCTGTTCTCGAACCGCTTCTCATGTTCGCGTCGCCCGAGGCCGTGTACCTCACTTACGGGAAGTTTTTCTCGCTCGTGGTTATCGGCTAGATGGCGGGATTGCTCGCGCTTCACGCCCGGCAGGCCACGAGCGCGGGGCGGCTGGAGAAGTGGGGGTTCCGGGTGGCCTTCGCCGGGTGCGTGATGGGCTTTCTCGGGAGCATCGGAGCGTACTGGATCGGGAGCGTGTGGTGGGGGGCCGTCAATGTCTCGTTCCTCGCGTTCATGGTTCCGGCGCTCCTCCTCTTCGGCACGGGGTTTCCGCTGTTCGGCATCGGGGCTTTGCGGGCGAAGGTCGCGCCGCGACCGGGAGCTTGGCTGCTCGTCGTCGGCGGGTTGCCGGGGATGGTTTTGCTCGTCATCGCGCTTGGCCAGATCACCCTCGCGCTCTTGCCGATCAACGTCGCGTGGGTGATCCTCGGCCACGCCCTCTTCGCGGAGGCGAGCGCGCCGGAAAAACGACCCGCGCACGCGGGATGAAGGGAGACGAAAAATGCATGCTTCGGCCTTGATCCGCTTTAGCGGTAGTTTGTTGACGAGGGATCGTCTCCATGTTCCAATGGCGGCGAGGAGGAGATGCCGCTATGACCAAACGCTTGCCCGCCGAACCCGCCCCCGGCCCTCTCGAAGAGTATGCAGCCCGCTTCGACGACCTTTTCGACACTCTGGCCGGACGGCGAGCCTTTCGCCGTTGCCTCGAAGGGTCGCTGCTGCCCGCCGAGCGAGACAAGACCCTCACAGCTCTCGCCAGCACCGAACCCGTGGTGGGGGCGCGGCGCGAGGAGGCGCAGGGCCTTCAGTGGTTCCTCTCCGAGTCGAGATGGAATCCGGAGGAGATGAACCGGCGCAGGATGGAGATCGTGCCCGAAGACCCGGGAACCGCTCCGCAGGCGGGCGGAGCGCTGGTGGTGGACGAGACCGGAGACCGAAAGGACGGGAAAGCCACGGCGCACGCCGGGAGGCAGTACCTGGGAGGCATCGGCAAGATAGACGACGGGGCCGTGTCCGTCTCGAGCCTGTGGGTGGACGAGAGGGTCTACTACCCCATCGAGGTCGAACCCTGCACCCCGGCCCACCACTTCGAGGGCGGCAAGGCCGACCCCGAGTTTCGCACCAAGCCCCGG
>JACCWD010000047.1 GCA_013697825.1 Rubrobacter sp. | reverse complement strand
TCCACCACGGCGGTCAGGAAATGGCCCGACCCCATCGCGATGTCCGCCACCCGGAAGTCGAAGAGCATCGCCGCCGCGTCGGCGTGCTTGCCCGCTTCGAGGAGATCCCCCACCCGCCCGAGGTGCTCGGCGAGCGTCGGCCTGACGGACGACTCGATCAAATGCTCCACCGCGAACGGCTTGGTGAAGTACGACCCCGAGGACTTCCGCACCCCCGACTGGTTGTGGAGATACACTTTTCCGGCTTCGACGACGATCTCGTCCGTCTTCCCGGCGGGGATGTACGCGCTCTTCTCGTTCGTCGTGAGCGGCGAGTCGGCGACGGAGAGTTCGGATTCGAGGAGGCCCTCGTAAATAGTCCCGAACTCGCGCACCGAGAGCGAGCGGAAATCTATCGGCCCGACGACGCCGACATCGTCGCCGTCCTCGCTCCGGTCCACGATGAGAGCCGTCAAAGCCGGCCCGAACTCCGCGTTCGAGAGCGAGAGGGCTTCGATGGTTTCCCCCACCGGATTCACATCCGGGTCGGAGGAGAACAACCCGCCGTTGTACGCCGGAACGCCCCACGAACCCTCGCCCGCGTCCACCGCCCGGAAAAGGGCTTTGCATTCGTCCCAGTAATATGTCTGCGCCGTGTCATGGTCGTCGGACTCTTCGGCGGCTTTACCCGAGAGCGGATCGTCGAAGCCGAGGGCGCGGCCCGCGTTGATGGTGTCGGAGAGCCCCCGGGCGATGGTTTTGAGCGAATGGCGGGTGTACTCGCCGTTGACGTTCAGGGGGAGGAGGCGCGAGTCCTCGGCGTAGGCCACGAACATCAGCCGGAAGAGGATCGTGAGCGCGGTCCGGTAGTGCCGCTCGAGGTCGTCCTCCCCCGTGCCGCCGACCTGCCCGGCCACCGCGACGGCGAGCCTCGGCACGACCTCCTTGTACACCCGCTCGCGCAGCCGCCGGGAGAGTTCGGACGCATACACGCCGGAGTCGCGCTGTATCTCATAAAGCGACCCGTCCTCCGAGAGGGCGCTCGCCGAGAAAAGAAGCGGCAGATACCCGGCCTTTTCGGAGGGGAGCATCGGCAAATTAAGCTCCACGAACGTCTCGGCGCGCCCCCTCTGCCCCGCCGCCCCGGAGGTGGAGGTCGAATAGAGGCGGACCGCCCCGCTCCGCTCGGCGACCACCCAGGGGATGTTGTCGCGGTCGGCGTGGGCGAGTGCGTACGTCACCGGGGTCTGGTTCTCGAAGCGGGGCGACGGCTGTTCGGCCTGCTCCGAGTCCTCAAGGAACACCGCGACCGCCCGCGCCCTTCCTTCGGAGGAGCGAAGCACGTTGTGCCGCCCGCGCTCCTCGACCTCGTAGCCCAGCCCCTCCACGAGATCCCGGCCACGCTTCGGCAGGAGGCTCTCCGCCCGCCTCGTCGCCTCGTCCCAGTCGTCCCGCTTCGGAACTCCATACAAAAGCTCGTGGGTCGCGAGCAGCCCCTTGTTCCTGAGACCCGGATGCTCGTCGGAGGCGTCCTCCATGGCCTCGGCGATGCGGCGGCTCGCGAGTCGGCGGTGCGGCTCGGCGAGCGCGGCGCGGGCCAGCCGCTCGGCATGCCCGTAGTCCAGCTCGACCGCTGGGGGATCCTCGCCCGCAGGCCCGCACACCACCGCCCGGCTCGGACTCTCCTCCGGAAAAGCGACCACGACAAGGAGCGGAGCCGCCCGTTTTCCGTGGCGCCGCCTCCACACCTCCCGCACCGCCGCCGCGCCCGGCTTCGACCCGGACATGCCGAAGACGACCTCCAGCCCGTCCCTTCCACGGCCGGTCCATCGGAAGGCGGGACGGATGCCCCTCTCCTGTGCGTCGGGGTCTCGCCAGCGGGCCTTCTGAGCGTCAGCCCCATCCAAAAATGTATTATCCATGTAGTCTCTCCCCCATCATCATCGCGGCACGGCGCCCGTTGACGGCATCCCCTCGCCATCCATGAACCGACGGCGCTCCCGTCACCGAAGCGCCGCAAAAATACGCTGCGCTTCAGGCTCGGGCTTTGTTGCAGTATAGGACGCTGTCCGGCATCCGGTCAAAGCCCGAGGTGGAATTACAACGGTTTGATGGCTCTCCGCTGATTTTGATACTGCTGGCGAATTCGGTACGGTTCATAGAGTGTGCCGCGTGCTGCTGATTCTGCGCCTCGATGTTGGCTTTCTGGGCCGATTTTGGGTTCAAGTGGTCGCCGCAAGACCGCAATTGGCTCTCATTCGAATTCGCCAGCAGTATCAAACAAGAGGGAGTTTCACCCCCGCTTGCAGAGCATCCACGCTGACAACCTTGTCCACCGGGCCGGCCTTGATAACCATGCGGTAGCCGGCCCCGACCATCACCCTAACTACCCGGCCCGCGGAACGCCCGCTATATTTTCCGGCCTCGAATGACCCGGCGGTGTGGGTAGTCAGGTTTTGGTTACTCTAAGCGGAGCAAGTCCTTCGCACGGACTATCCTCCGGTGAACGTCTCGATCTGATCGTCGCGCATCACGAGTCGCCATCCGTCGTCTTCGAGTATCATTTCTTGAGTCAACTGCTGTTGCTCTGGGCCTTCTTCGGATGCTCCGGTACGCACCACTTCTATGGTCGCGCTGTCTCCCTGCACATCCACCGATGGGAACGAATACTCTGTAATTGCGGACGTTTGTAGGCTCGTCCAAAAATCTTCATAAGAGTCGTAAGCAACTTGCTCTTGGCTTGCGGAATCGAACATCTCGTAAGTCTTCCCCCACGCCTGCATGTTGCCGTACTCGTAGTAGAGGGCCATCATCTCTTGAGGAGTTGCATCCCGAAGATTTCCTTCGTTGAGGTCTATCCTCGCCCCCTCCCCCGTCGGCTCGTATACATCATCGGTCAGCGCAACATTAATGACGGCGGGACCAACGTCCTGGGGAACGTCGAAGACGAGTTGCCCAACGCCGACGCCCCGTGGCGGGAGGCTCATACCGAAGAGCGTCGGCGGATGGTTAGCGTCCTCGGCTTCTTCGTAAAATTCCGCGTCCGCGCTATCGAGGATGCCGCTGAACCCCGCTTCAACGGGGCCGGAGCCTGTGTTCGTAACCGAATAGCTGACTACCACGAACTTACCCGCGCTCGCGCCGGAATCCTGCATCTCAACGAAGTCCTCCCCGAACACGTCTTCCACGTAGACGTAACGATCCGTCTCAAACACGTCGAGGCCCCGAAGATCGAAGCCCGCGAACTCTATAGACTCGCCTATTGTGGCGTCGGTGGGAGCGTCGGGCTGCTCCTCCGTCGCGGCGGGGTCAGATTCACTCGGCGGCTCTTCATCGTCGGCTACCAATGCGTCCTCGAAGTCCTCGCCCGCATGCTCTCCCGGCACGCCCTCGCTGGCGACCATCTCGGAATATTCGTCGGTGAAAAAGATGCCGTCGCCGTCTTCTTCAAGCCGTTGAAGAGACTCGGAATCTATCCCGGACAATTCCTTCCCGGAGCGAGACATCACCGCGACCGCCGTTCCCCGGTCGGCGAAGCCATCTTCGGAATCGGTGAAGACGATGTCGAGAGTGTCGTAATCCGAGTAATCCTCGGACTCCTTTATCTCGCGGGCTATTTCGCGCAACTCCTCTCTTTCGCTCACTGCGGTATCCACTTCGACTTGGGTCGCGTTCGTGTTCGGGATGTCGAGGTCTTCCGAGCGCGTGATCTCGTACGCCGCCCCTGCTGCACAAGCAACGATGACGAGCGTGAACGGCAAAATCAGCAGACACCCCAACAAACCTCTTCGCATACAACTCCTCTCCCAAGCCTACACCTTATCTTTAATATAGCATCGGTTGCGAATTCGGAGGACTACCTCTTCCCGTTGCCCCGAATCTTCGAGGCCCGCTCGTTTTCTAGTTGGATGTCCACGTTGCGCCTCTGTGAAACTTCCGTCCGCCCGGTGTGCTGTCCGGCTTCTCTACATCGCGCCCCCTCTCCTCTGTAAACGAACGTCCTTCGCATAGGCCCTTTCGAGCTTCCGTTTCACCCGGAGGAGTTTCACCCCGAGAGCCTCTCCCACTCCTTCGCCTGTCTCTTCCAAAGCTCCGAGAGGACGGCGCGGTACTCGGCGACCGCCTTCTCGTCGGGCTTCAAATCCCACGCCTCCCTCGCCTCCATGAGCCTCTTTATCCCTTTGAGGATCGGCTCGAAGGAGACGGCGAGCATCTTCTCCGGCTCCACGCCAAGATCCTCCTCGCAGAAACGGCGGTATCCCTCGAAGACGGTGAGGGCGTCGGCGGCGACGCTCTTTTGCAAGCGTTCGAGAAGCCTCGCGGAGAGGTCCGCGCCCTCCGTCCGCTCTTCGAGGGCGTCGAGGGCTTTCGTCATCCCGGGGTCTTCGCGCTCTTCGTCCACTTCGACGGAGCCGTCCGGCAGTTCCTCGAACTTCCAGCCCGGAGGGTCGCCGTCCATCCCGGCCATCTTCCATGCGTGGCGGCTTCCGGCTTCGTGTCCGTCCACGTAGGCGGCGTGGGCCTCGTCCACGAGCGAGACGCGGAGGGTCGGGAGGGACACCATGAGGGCGTCGAGCATTTGGAGGCGCGAGAGATGCTGGCAGAGGTCGAGGCACAAAGCGCGGCTTATCTCCCCGCTGGCGAGCCACCTCCCCGAGAAGCCGTGGTCGAGCGCGGTGTACGCCTTCCTCGGACACGTCTCCACGAGCTTCTCCGACTCCCTATCGTCTCCGCGAGCGGTGGCCTCCACGTCGAGGCGGAACCTCTCCTCCGGTGTGAGGCGGTCATAGAGCTTTCCGAGTCCGTTGCGATTCACTGCCACGGCCTATCCCGCCTTTCTGCCTCTGTTCTTGAGGACGCCTTCGAGGGCTTCGAGGCGCTCTTCGAGTTCCTCGGCTTCCTTTGTCTTCCGCTCGACCTCGACGCCCCGAAGGAAGACGTTAAGAATTTGAGAGACGACGGCGCCGTCCTTCGCCTCGAGGCGTCCCTCTTCCACGTCGGAGGCGAGCTTGAGAAGCCATGATTTCACGTCCCTTATGCCTCCGTTCGGGCGCCCCCGGCCCCCGCGCTTCCCTCCCTTGCGGCAAGCCGCCCGCCGCTTGTCTTCGAGGTCGGGATGATGCGCGTAGCAGTAACCTTCGCCCCTCATAGGTAGTGCCTTGCAACGTGTCCCATCGGGCTTTATGTAGCCGCATGCGGCCATTTAGGTAGTGTCCCCCCCGGCCCCGAGGAGCGCGAGAGCCTTCCCTGCATGCTCTTCGGCGAGCCCCCGGTGTACGTCGTGCATCCGTTCGTGGAAGTCGTACCATGCCGCCAGATGCTCCCGTCGCCGTCCCTCGTTGTGGACACGCGCCGCCGCTTTCCAAAGCTCTTGCGTCCGGTTCGCGTCCTTACTTTCTTTCGCTCGCTTCTCGATGATGCGATCCAATTCGCTCTCGATGGCCTCGACTCTCGCGGGTTCCATCACGCCCCCCTCTCTCGCTCGCATAGCATGGCCTGTATATCCTCGAAGTCTCCGGGCCTCCATAGCCTCGACTCGATGCGCTCGCAGCATCCGAGCGCTGCGAGCCACTCTCTTTGCTCGGTGCGGAGCTTGCCGACCTCGTTCTTCAACTCCGCGAAGACGACCACCGGCGGCCTCGCAAGCACGAGGTCGGGGAAGCCTTTGGCGCTCCGGCGGCTGTCGAAGGTGTGATATGCCTTCCATCCGGTGAGCTTGGCGAGGTCGAGGACTTGCCGCTCGAAGTCCCGCTCGGAGATGTTCGTCCTCATGCCTTCATTCCCTTCAAAGCTGCCGCGACTTCTTCGGGCGTCGGTTCGAGGTCGGTGTGGATGAATAGCTCCGCCGCGATATTTTCCGGCGTGTCGTTTATGAGACGCGGATGTGTTTTGAGGCGCTCTTCGAGGGTTTCGCGCACACCGGATTTCTTTCGTTGGTTCTTCCGGCGGTGCGGACGGTTAGGGTCGCACGTGTAGCATCCTACGCCACCGGGATAGTCGTGGATGCACTTCTCTCGCGGACAGTCCGCGGGAGTGTCCGATTTATGCGGAACATGCGGAACACGTGGAACATCCGCATAGGTATGCGGTTTTGAGCGTTCCGCATCCGGAACATCATGCGGAACACCGGAGCTATGCGGAACATCATGTGGAACAGCGGATTCCGCATACCTATGCGGGTTTTGGGGTTCGTGTTCCGGATGTTCCGGATGTTCCGCATAATCGGGGGCGTCGGGGGCGTACCGCGCCCACGCGTCCTCGAAGCCCGCCCGCCTGTATCCTCGGAAGGTGTCCTCGCCCTCTCGGAGCTTCTCGGGCTTCACCCCGTAGCGTTTGAGGAAGCGGGCGAGTCCGCGGGCGTCGAGCGCCTCCCCGCGAAGAGAACCCCACGGCGCTTCTTCCATCGCCGTGAGCGAGTCGAGCATCTTCCCCGTGGCGAGCCTCTCGGCCCCCGCCTCGTCGAAGACGGCGCGTATGTCGTGGAGCAATCTCACGCCGAGGGAGTCGGCGTCTTCGCGCTCCTCCCCGGCGAGGAGGGAGACGGCGGCCCCCCTCGCATGCTCGGGCCACCCCGCGCCCGCTTCGTCGGCGATGGCGAGAAGCGGCTCCATGATGTCTTGGGCGCGGTCGTCGAGGGCGTCCGGGAGTTCCGGCTCCGCGCTCGCGAGGACTTCGAGATGCGCCGCCGCCCACGCCGCCGCGCCTTCGCGGAGCGGGCGGGCTTCGGGGCGGACTTTGCGGAGCCGGAAGCGTTCGACTCCCTCGCTTTGCCTTCTCCGGCGAAGCTCGACGGGGATCGAGCGGTCCGCCACCGTGTCCGGGAGCCTTCCGATCCCGGCGATGGCCTTCGGCCCGAAGACGGCGAAATCCTCGTAGGTGATGCCCGTCCCCTGCCCGACGCAAAGCGAGGCGACGCCGCCGCGCCGAAACCCGGCGTTGAGGACTCCCCGGAGCGTCTCGGCGTATTCCTTGTCCGCCCCGAACGCGGCGTCGGACTCGTCGAGGAGAAGCGTCGGCCTCTCGGCGGCGACCTTTCGGACGAGGACGGCGGAGGTTACGCGGCCCGTGAGCCATGGATTCGCCGTGAGGAGCGCGAGGACTTCGAGGAGCCTCGTCTTCCCGCTCCTTTTCTCGGCGCTCTTTATGTTGAGGTACGGCGTGGTGTCCGCCGAGTCGAATGCGTGGGTGTGGACGATCCACAAAGCGGAGATCCGCGCTTGTTGGTCGGAGAGCGCCACGAAACGGCGGATGAACCCGGCGAGGTTCTCCAAAAGCTCCACACCGTCGGGCGGTTTGTGATCCACTGATGTTTCGCTTTCACCCTTCGCGGAGTCCTTTTCCTGCGCTTTTCGGATCTCTTCCGTTCGGAGCGTGCATATCTCGTTCAATGCCCGCTTGAGGGCGTCCGCGTCGAAGCCGTACATCCCCGCCGCCTCGTTCGCGTATGTCTTCCGGCTGGCATTGCTCGAAAGGTTCACGTCCGCCGTGAAGATTCCGAGACTCTCCCCGACGACGGCCATCACCCCGGCGAGGGGGCTTCCGTTCGGGGTGAACTTGAAAGTTTCCTCAAACCCTTCGAGGACGTAATCCTTCGTCTCGCTCGTTGTCATGCCGACCGCCTCCGAGCGGGCTTCCCCCACACCCGGCGGGCTTTGCAAAGTTTCACCATCGCCGGAACTCGCGGATCTACCTCTTCCCGGAACTCCGCCCATCCCCGCCCGGCGCAATGGCTATGCTCGCAGCGGAAGAAGAGTGCGCCGTCGGCGTACTGCCCCACCCGAGTACCGCTCCGATCCCCGCCCGTATGCTCATGCACCCACGGACACACGATCTTGAAGACTTTTTCGGCTGTCGAGTCCAAAGTCTCCCCGAGGACGAGGACGCCGGATGAGGCGAGGAACTCCTCGATGTCGAGCTTCTCCCCCGGTGTCCCGTCATAAGGCCGCCTCTCTCCGCGCCGGGGTTCTTCGGGCTTCGGGAACTCTTCGGCGATAAGGGCTTCGAGTTCCTTTTGACGGGGTTCGATAGTCTCCGGTGTCCCGGCGAGATGCCATCCCGTTACCGTGAAGTAGCGGCCCCGGTCATAGACTTCGAGACCGGGTTTTTTGCATTCCCCAGTGGGTTTCGTCGCTTGTATCCAGATACGGAGGCCCGTGCTCGAAGGCGTTTTCTCGGCGTAGGAATCGAAGCTCCTAACAAGCTCCATAGCACCGGGTGCAATCTCCCCGGTCTCAAGGGATACGCAATCGTCGAGGTCAATGCCGGTGAAGGGGTCGTCCTTCGTAACCGCGAAGCCGATCCCGCTGAAGCCACCGCGCTCGAAGCTCGCCCCCGCGTCCTCGAAGTTCGCCCACGTCGCCGGGTTCGTCGAGGACGCCCGCCTTCCGTTCGACTGGTACGGTACTTTTGTCGCCTTGTTTTCCCCGACGGTCTCCCACTTCCAGAGGAGCCATTGACGGCGCTCTTTGAGTTCGTCCGACACGTTTGCAAACTCGGTTGAGGTTGAGGCTCTCACGATATACCTCCGAGCAATTCTTCTATCTGTCTAAGCCCCTCGCGCTCTTCTTCCTCGGCAAGTTTCAGCGCGTGTAGCTGGCTGGCGTCCATGTGAGATTCGAGACACGAACCTACAAGCTCTCGCAGCAAATCCGGTGGCATGGCGTCAAGTTCCACACACCCTTCACCGTGTTCGCGCTCGAACTTTGCGGCCTGCGGGTCTGTCTGCTTTCCCGGCCTCGTGGGGAGGCCATGCTCGGCTATCTGCTCCGGCGTTACGGCGATGCGCTCCACTTCCAGCGAAGCTATGCCGAACCCCAAGAACTCGTCAAGCTCGCGGTGGATGCGGTCGAAGATGCGAAGCCCGCCGGGGTCGAAGTCGGTGAGTACATAAATATGCGCGGGGCGTCCGTCATCTATGATCTCCTCCGCCGCTTCATAGAGGTACGTGATGGAAGGCTGGCCCTTCGTGACGTGGAGGTTCAAGCCGAACTCTCCGACGACTACGGGGCTTATGACGCCTCTGAGGGCTTCCTTTTCGAGCCACATCTCGACTCTTTTCGGAGCGTCGAACCAGTAGTCTTTACGGTAATTACCGGCCACCTGCCCGGCGTAGGAACTGAGGCTGTTATAGCGATGATGGCCGTAGACTACTCGGGAGCCGTCCGTGATCCAACCCCACGGTATCAGCCCCTCGCGGCGCATTTTCACAAGCTCGCGTTGTACGGGTCTGTAGCCTTCGTTCTCGGTTTTCGGCACGATTCCACGGGTGGTCGCAAGGTAGAAAAAACCTCGGACGGTTCCCGGAGCGTGCTCCTCGACTATCTCGAACAGCGCGTCCCTAAGTTCCTGCATCTCCGCCCTCGTCCGGCGACTACGCTTTATCGTCCGCGCACCATTAATGCTTTTGCGAGTACTCAAGCCGCCCTCCTCGAACCCTTGAGGCGACCGAGGATGTGAGCCGCGTGGCGATCTGAAAGCGGGATAGATTCGGCGACTCTATACCACCGTGAGCGAGTGCGTTTGTCCATGCCGACGATGTGGCCGATTGCCGCCAAACGCCTGTAAGATGCACCGCGCTGTTCCTCGCGGCGTTTATCGAACGCGGGGCGCAATCGGCGAGAAGCCAAAGCACGTCGGCAAATATATTGTGGTTGTTGTCTGAGTATCGGAGGGCCGAGAGGGTCGCTTCGCGGAAGTCCGTACACGCCGGAAAAGAAACGCGGTCGGGGTCGTCGTGTCCAGCGTCCTGGTGTCGAGGCTCTTCTCGCGGTGGGGTCTCGATATGTTCCCGAGTCTGTCCGCCGCACACGACCTCTTTAACCGACATGAGCCATATGAAAGTTTCGTGAGCGTTCTTCTTGTCCGGCCTTCGATCCGGGTGAAAAGCGGCGAGGACCTCGTGCCACGCCCGCTCATCGTCCGGCGGCTTCGTTATCGTCCGGGTCATGGCGATCTCCGAAGGCAGCGCGGGGGCGATGGCGTTGCTCGCCTATCCGGTATACTCTTTAATGGCGCGATCATTCACAGATCCTTTCGCGTCGTCGGGGCGGCTTTCGGGGGCCGCCTTTTTTCATGGCATGAGAGGATGAATCGATAAACAGTAGCGAGCGCGACTGTCTCAGCTTCGCGTGTAGTGCGCTCGCGAAGAAAGTATGCGATGCGAAAGCTGCTCATCTTGTCAGCTCCTCGATGCGGCGAAGTCGTCGCGGCCTCGAGCCGACGCCCAATTTTTTTAGCAAATCGAGGTCGGACCGAGCGTAAACGCGGAAACCCCGCGCGTCTCGCTTAGCGCGGGGTATCAGTCCTTGAGCTTCTAATTTTCGAATGTAGCGTGGCGTAACATCAAGAGCTTTAGCAGCTTCTCCGATTTGCGTGCTCTTGTTCATATGTACAATGATGATGTTGAATTGAATCCACGACAACGTGTTCAACATTCACGAAGGCGGACATAACTTGAATCGAGAAGAATTCGAAAAAGCGGTGGAGAATAGCGCAGGGCCTGAGCTGCAGGATAGCGATGCACTCAAGATAGCAGTGTACGAACGAGGTAGGAGAGGGTCTCCCTTCTACAATCAGGAGATTCACCAGACCTTGCGCGCCGCCGCAGACAAAAAGGTCGATTTTGACCTTGCTGCAGAAGAGGTGCAGGACGAGCATACCCGACGTTCCGAACCTGGAGCGGAGGCACTGTTTATTTCTCAGATGCTCGTCAAAAGCCTTGCATCGTGGACGGTCGGTTTAAGAGCAGAGCTTGGGCATGGAGATCCGCCGTTTGAGAGTTTAGGAGAGGCTGCTGACTATATCGAGACGACTTCCAGAGAAGGCATGGCGCGATGGAACGAGAATAGGGAGGACCCGGATTCCGGCCCGCACCGCTTTCTCCCGTACGTTAAGCCGAACGACTGCCACAGAAAGAGCGTTCCCGTCGCGCCGGGGACGTCCCTTGCGAAACTCGCGGGTGAAGTCGAGAGAGTCTCACGATGGAGTGGTTTGCTTCCTGATGCACTCACGTCTCATGTACTAACGGGCGTCATGCCTCGGTTATCTCGTGTGCGCAGCGCCAGACATGACAACAGCTTCAATCTGCCTTCAGGACAGCAAGTACGCTACCGGTACGTAACCCTTACGTTCCGAACCTCGGACCTCACCTTCGATGAACTGCGCATGCTTTACGGAGAGATTAAGGAATACATGGGGGGTAAGGGGGTAAGGAGCACTGACCTCGATAATTTCGAGTTCTGGGAACTCGTATGTGAGCTAGGTTCCCCCCCGGAACCCTACAAAGGTGTGCGACAGTATTGGATTCATTTTCGCGACAGGTGGAACGCCGCGCACCCCCAGCGGGCGCCTCTAAAGTCCTGGGAAGGATTCCAGGACAGATATCAAAGGTTGTGCGACCGTTTTGGCATGGAGGTCGCGCCCTCTGAAGGTTCCGGCTTCTCTCTAGGCTCGTATCAATTCTAACCGCCCGGTGCCCGCGCCGGTGAGCAGAACCTTGAAGGCAACTTCCGGTGTCTTTGTGCTTTTAGAATTGCACCGACAC
>JACCWD010000025.1 GCA_013697825.1 Rubrobacter sp. | reverse complement strand
CGTCGGACATTTGGTTGAGGAGTACGTTGGGGCTTGCGAACTCGATGCCCCGGATGTTGTCGAGGGTCCACATCTTGTCCTGCTCCATGATGACGTGCGGCTGCGGGACGAGGGTGTGGTTGTCGTTTCGGACGTAGCCGAGATCCTTGGCAACATCCTCGAGATCCCAGCCGTGGTAGAGCGTCTCCCACTCGCGCTTGCCGGTCTGCTTGCCCATCGCGGGCGTCGGACGGCCTTTGTACGTGTCGCGGAAGGCGACGGTGTCCTGCCAGTGGCAGTGCTTGTGGCAGTACGTCCTCCACTGCCCGTCAACGTAGTCGAAGACGGTGTCCTCGCGGATGAGGCACGGAACCATACAGCTCCAGCAGCGGTGCGGATACACGTAGCCGGTGTCCTCGAACGCTATCGGCTTGTGGCCGTTTGGCTCGGCGAGCGAACCGTAATGCTCCCACCACTTCCCGAACTTGCTGTACCAGCCCGGATACTTGTGTTCGAACCACTCGAAGTCTTCCTCGACCATCGGGTCAATGCGCCAGTAGTTGGCGAACCAGCCCGTGGCGAAGAACTGCGCCACATGATGGTGGTAGAAGCCGTTCCAGATCCTGTCCCACGAATCCTCGATGATGTCGTGCGGAACCTTGAGGCCGTACTTCTCAAGCGGCACAAGGTAGGAACGATAATAATCGTCGTAGTACCAGCGTTTCCACATCTCCGCATAACTGTCGCGATCCTTGCGGCGATCCTTTGTGCCGTAGTCAATGAACGTGCCGATGGCCGCGTCCACAACCGCATGCTGATTCCACAAAGAATAAATCAGGTCGCGCTCGAGTAGCTCTTTGTTCTCATCGTTCGCAAGCGCCATAAGCAACGTGCCGTACCCGTTGTTCATGTGCCGCGACTCGTCCGACTGAACCGAAAGGAACACAGTCGGCAAGAGATAGTCGCCGTTGGCGGCGGCCTCGGAGGGCATCGCAACGAACAAGGTGTTCGTGAACGCCGTCTCCGCGACGACCTGCAAATAAATATTGCACGCCGTGATGGCGTCGCCGGTGATGAAGCCCTCTCCGAACTGGCGGCCGATGGTTCCGGCGTAGTTGTTCGAGAAAGCCTTCTCCGTGATGTCGAAGCCCGCCGGGTCGATATAGTTCTTCATGTACTCGCGCTTGAGGTTCATCTGGATGGACGAGTGGCGAACCTCGTCTATCATCTGGAACGCGAGCCCGTTGTGGATCTCCGTGTTCGGGACGGCCTCCGTGAGGAGCGGCATCGCCCTCGCGGCGGAGATCTCCGGGAACGGGATGATGGAAAGGAAGAGCTTCTGCCACTCCATCCACCTCGGCTGAACCTGACGCCACATGTTCCCGCGCACGGCGCCGTCAATCGCACCGTAAACCCGGTGGTCCTTCTCCTCCTGCATCGTGAAGTACGACTGCATGACCTGCTTCATCGGGTCTTTCTGCGAACCCTTTGTCAGAACATAGTCAGTCTTGTATTTCGGATCCTTCTCGACGAACGTCGGATCCCAGGACAGCTCCTGAATCTTCTTGTGTGCCTTCGTAACACTTCTGCGTGCCACTACTTCGCTGCCTCCTCTCTGGCTTTCCCCTCACCACTCTGATTCCGCAATATCACACCCCACGCATCACCCCTTCCCGAGGCTCCTCCTCCGGCCCAAACATGCCTCGTATGCAAGAGCCGTTTATTGCAAAGCCCACTCTATGGTCATGCTCCCAAAGCGACAAGGCGCAAAGGCCGCTTTTTCCAATATTGTGCGAAATTTGGCTAAAAAGTGGATGGACGGTTCCCCCATTCGGCGGCGGGGCGGTTAGAATAATCATGGGAAAGATTGCCGGATAAGAGTCTTTAAAGGGTGATGTTTTGGAGCCAAACCACTTTAGCAGAGACACCGTTGACCTCATGGTGGGCGATTCGCGCAACGGGCCGAAATTCAAGAGCGTGCGCCGGATCTTCCGAATAATGGATCTCATCAGCGAGCGCGGCGAAGACTTGACCGCGAAGCAGCTTGCCCGCGAAGTCGGCACGAGCCTATCGAGTTGCTATTATCTCCTCAACATTTTGGCGGACGAAGGATACATCGAGAAGCTCCCGCGCTGCGGAGGATACCGAGTCGGGCGGACCGTCTCCCTCCTCCATGACAGCACGAGGAGCGACTTCGACTCGAAGATAGAGTCCGTCGTCGAGGAGCTCGCCCGCCGCTCGCATAGGCATGCCTACGCGGCGGTGCTTTCGGACGGGGAGATGACCGTCGCGCAGGTGAAGGCGCCGCCGCGCAGCCCGCCCCTCGGAGTGGTCGAGGGCTTCCACGGCGCCTCGCATGCGCTCGCGCTCGGGAAAGTCCTCCTCGCCGGGATGGGATCGGAGTATGTGGACGGGTATATAGACGGCCACGGCAGCCTCGAACCCTTCACGCCGAAGACGATCATCCGCCCCGCCATGCTCCACGCGCAGCTAAACAAAGTCCGCATGGTCGGCCTCGCCACCGACTTCGAGGAGTTCGCCCCGAACCTGTGCTGCCTCGCCGCCCCCGTCGGAAGCGAGGACGGAAAGGTGGACGGGGCCATCGGCATCTCGACCACGTCGAGGCACATCCGCGACGAA
The DNA here is from genome assembly GCA_013697825.1 of Rubrobacter sp. Taxonomy (GTDB): domain Bacteria; phylum Actinomycetota; class Rubrobacteria; order Rubrobacterales; family Rubrobacteraceae; genus JACCWD01. The sequence continues at coordinate 13,402 of JACCWD010000025.1, read as the reverse complement.
GGAAAGCGCCTCGTCGGCCTCGTCCAATGGGCCGCGAGGGAGGCTTCGGAACTTTTGAAGTGAGGTCGGTTCGCTTCGCGACCGTTCCCGGTTCTCCGTTCCCGGTTCTTGGCTAAAAACGAAGAACCGGGAACGGAGAACCAAAAATTACTCCCGGTCTTTCCTCCGTCGCTCCACGTAGCGGATGATGCCGTCGGCGAGAGCCTGATACGACCCGGCGAGGTCGTAATGCTCCGTGTCCTCCGGCTCCGCGCCCTCGGAGAGCATCTCGGCGTCGCCTTTGTCTTTAAGCTCGTCGGCTATCTCCTCGCGGCCTTCGCCTTCGTCCATGCGCTCTTCGACGAAGAGGAGCCAATCTTGAAGGCGTTGCTCGAGTTCGTTGAGATGCCGCTCCACGTCGCCGAACGTCCCGAAATGGGTCGGTGAGACGGTCTTCGGGGCGATGCTCCTCATCGTCTCGATGCTCTTCGCCCACGCCTCCATATCCACCTCGGGCGGCGGGGTCGGGGGGCGGACGTACGAGCGACCGGGGAGCCGGATGCCTGCGACATCCCCCGCGAAGAGCGCGCCCGACTCCGGCTCGTGGAAGGTGAGATGGTGGTACGCATGCCCCGGCGTGTCGTGCGCCGTGAGGACGCCGCCCGCCGCACCGACCTCCTCGCCGTCGCCCGAGAGCCTCACGAGCCGATCCTCGGGGACGGGATGGATCTCACCCCACAATTCGTCCATCCTCTCGCCGTAAATCCGGGTCGCGCTCTTTATGAGATTCGACGGGTCGGCCATGTGCGGATACCCGACCTCATGGACATAAAACGTCGCGTTCGGCAAAATCTCGGCGAGATGCCCCGACGCCCCCGCGTGGTCGAGGTGGATGTGCGTGAGAAAAACCTCGCTCACGTCGGCACCCCCCACACCGTGCTTTTCGAGTCCCTTCCTCAGACTTTCGAGGCACGTCGTCGGCCCCGTCTCCACGAGAGCCGCCGAGCCGTCTCCGAGCAAAAGGAATGAGGCGATCACCTCCTCACTCCCGAGGAAATTCAAGTCAATCGTCTCGATCCGCATCCCGCCCCCATATCTCGAAGTCGCCGCCGACTGAAAAGGAAGCGTATCAAAAGACACTCGGACGAACCGCGAAGTACCGGGAGAATCGGAAAAGCGGATGCGAATCCCGCTCCAATGTCGCCCCGTTCGGATCCGGCGAGGCTTCGAGAATGGAGAATCGAGAACGACCCGACTTTCCACTCCCGACCTTCGGGCAAAACGCGCGTTCATTCGAGTCCGGCGAGATCCCCGGCTCCCCTCTCCGATGCCACCGACCGACGATCCTTCGTCGAAAGCGGAGGGGGCATCGGCGCGAGAGGTTCGCCTCACTCGCTCGAATACTTTCGCCTTCCCACCCGAGAAACCCCCGCCGGACTCGAAGGGATGCGTATGCGTCGCCGGGCTTCGCTCCGCGCCTTTCCCGGCTCCCAAAGCGAGCGAAGCCGAGGGCGGAAGCCGAGGCGGAGCGACGTGATCTCCCGACTCCCAAAGCGGAGCGACGAAGGCGAAGCCGAAGGAACGGAGCGGCTCCCGACTCTCGGTATTTATCCGTCTTTCTCCTCGAAATGCGGGTTCTCGATCACCCCGAAAACATTCTCGAACGGATCGAAGACGGTCGCCACGAGGATGCCATCGCCGACATCCCGAACCGCTTCGCCCTCGGACGCTCCGAGTTCGAGGAGCCGCCCGACCGCCGCTTCGGCATCATCCACGCCCCAATAAACCGTGACGCCCGCCCCGGAGCGGTCGGTGTTCTCCTCATCCGGCGAAAGCCCGAGTTCGAAGCCACCGACATCGAAACCGACGTAAAAAGGCTCGTCGAAGTACGGCCCGAAACCGAGGACGCCCTCATACCATCCCTTCGCCCTCTCGATGTCGTCCACAGCATATATCGCCGTCCGAAGTCCGTGGAGCATGCGCGTCCTCCTTTTCCGAAAGTTCCTCGGAGGAATATACGGCCACACTTTCCGTCTTCAAAGGTGTGAAATCGGGTATGCTTTTTACGGCAAACTCGACGAACTATCCGGGAGGACGTTTTGGATCTCGACCTCATGCGCGAACTTTCCGTGAAGACGGACTCGAAAATAATACTCCTCATCCTCGACGGCCTCGGCGGCCTCCCGATGGAGCGAGGCGGAAACACGGAACTCGAAGCCGCCGAAACCCCGAACCTCGACCGAATGGCCGCCGAGTCCGACCTCGGGATGAGCCGTCCGGTGGCGGCGGGCGTGAGTCCCGGAAGCGGCCCCGGACACCTCGGCCTCTTCGGATACGACCCGCTCGAATTCGCCGTCGGACGCGGGGTTTTATCGGCTCTCGGAGTCGGCTTCGAGTTCGGCGAGAACGACCTCGCCGCCCGCATAAACTTCGCCACTTTGGATGAGGACGGGAAAATAAGCGACCGTCGCGCCGGGCGCATCCCCTCCGAGAAGGGCGAGGAACTCGTCTCGCTCCTCGACGAGAAGGTCTCCCTCGACGGGACGGAGGTCTTCATCATGCACGAGAAGGAGTACCGGGCCGTCGTCGTGTTCCGGGCCGAAGGTCTCTCCGGCGACCTCTCCGACACCGACCCGCAAAGAGTCGGCCTCGAACCCCTCCCCGTCTCTCCGGTGGACGGCTCGAACGGGACGGAGAAGAGGAGCGCGGATCTCGCCAACGAGTTCATAAAAAAGGCGAACGAAATCCTTGCCGACGAGCATCCGGCGAACACGGTGCTTCTTCGGGGGTTCGGGATGCACCCGGCTTTGCCATCCTTCGACGAGGCGTACAAACTGAACGCCGCGGCCATCGCGGGGTATCCAATGTACAAAGGACTCGCTCGCCTCGCCGGGATGGAACTCAAAAAAGAAGGCGCGGGGATCTCCGGCGAGATCGAGACATTGAAAGCTTCGTGGGAGGATCACGACTTCTTCTTCGTCCACATAAAGCCGACCGACGCGGCGGGCGAGGACGGCGACTTCGAGAGGAAGAGGGAGGTTATCGAGGAGGTGGACGCGCTTCTGCCGGAGATACTTTCACTCGGGCCGGACGTTCTCGCCATCACCGGGGATCACGGGACTCCGGCGAAGATGAAGAGCCACTCTTGGCACGGGGTTCCGTTCATGCTCCGCTCGGAGTACACGCTTCCGACCGGAAACTCGTTCGGGGAGAGGGCGTGCATCGCCGGGTCGCTCGGGACGTTTCCGGCGGAGGAGATCATGGGCCTCCTCATGGGCCATGCTATGAAATTGAACCGATACGGCGCGTGAGCGGTTCGCTGGCGCGAACCGCGCTTTCAGCCGTCAGCTTTCAGCTTTTTATCGGGCGATGCTTTCCTCGCTCGTCGTCCGGCCTCGGGCGGTCCAGACGGCGGATCGCCGACGCGCTTTTCGACCGCCGACCCCGAACTCCGGAGCGACGCGAGCTTCCGGCGACCCTCGAATAATGGCGTGCGAGGGAGCATGACTTCGGAGCGTCTCGAAGAACTCGAACGGGAGGTCGTCTCGTGCCGGAGGTGTCCCCGGCTCGTCGAGTGGCGGGAGCGGGTCGCGGTCGAGAAGCGGGCGGCGTTTCGGGACGAGGAATATTGGGGGAGGCCGGTTCCGGGCTTCGGTGATCCGGAGGCGAAGATTGTAATATTCGGCCTCGCTCCGGCGGCGCACGGGGCGAACCGGACGGGGCGGTTCTTCACAGGCGACCGATCTGGGGATTTTCTTTTCGCTTCGCTCCACCGGACGGGGTTCGCCAACCAGCCGACTTCGAGGCATAAAGATGACGGGCTGGAATTGCACGGAGCGTGGGTTTCCGCCGCCGTTCGATGCGCCCCGCCGAAGAACAAGCCGACCCCGGCGGAGAGGGACGAGTGCTTGCCGTATGCGGCGTGGGAGCTCGAGCTTCTCCCGGCCACGGTCGTCGTTTGCCTCGGGGCTTTCGCGTGGGATGCGGCGCTTCGGATGTTTTTGGTTCGCCCGAAGCCGAGGTTCGGCCATGGCGCGGAGTTCGAGGTGGATGGGAGGACGCTCGTCGGTTGTTATCATCCCTCGCAGCAAAATACTTTCACGGGGAGGATCACGGCGGCGATGATGGACGCGGTGATGCTTCGGGCGAAGGGGTTGTCCGGCGGGAACGAGGGCGGCGATGTTGTAAAATGGCTTTGATTTGACCGCTTGGGAACCAAGTTCATGAAGTCGCTTCGAGGCTGTCTGGCGATCTCTCTTTTCATCGTGCTCGCGGCCCTCTCCGCATGCTCGCCGGACGAGGCGGCCCAGCCTTCCGAGCCGCCGCCCCCCGAGGATACGGTCGCCCCGCCCGAAGGAACCTTCGCCCTCTCCACGACGCCGGAGACCACGGGCGATCCGGTCGGGGAGGGGACGCTCGGCCCCGCTCCGATGGAGGCTCCCGAGGTCGTACTCCGGCTCGAGGGCGACGAAGGCGTCCGCTTCTCGGGGATTTGCGACGCCGAGGGCGGGGAGAGTGTTTTGAGCGGGGAGGTTCCGAAGCGCTTCACCTTCGCGGATCTCGGCGGCTCCGAGCTTTCGTGCCGGATCCAAAAACAGGACGAGCGGAACGGGAACCTCCGGGTCATCCTCCTCTCCGGCGACACGACGCGGAGCGTGCAGCAAACCAACGCCCCCGGCGGAACCATCGAAGTCTCTTTCTCGAACTGAAAGCCCGGCAAAGCGGGCGGCGAAGGGTAAAATACCGCCCCGTCGAATCCGCGAACTCGGGAGGGGCCTCATGAACCGGGAAGACGCTCTGAAACTCATGCAAACGTGGACCGAAGGCGACTCGCTCAGAAAGCACATGCTCGCCGTCGAGGCCGCGATGCGGGCGTACGCCATTCGCTTCGGCGAGGACGAGGAGAAGTGGGGCGTAACGGGCCTCCTCCACGACATGGACTACGAGAAGCACCCGACCCCCGAGGAGCATCCCACCGTCGGGGTCGAAGAACTCGAGCGGCTCGGGTACCCGGAGGACGTGCGGCGGGCGATCCTCTCGCACGCAGATTATCTCGACGTGCCTCGGGAGACGCGGATGGAGAAGACGTTGTATGCGGTGGATGAACTCTCGGGGTTCATCATGGCGTGTGCTTTGATGCGTCCGGGCGGACTCGAAGGGATGAAAGCGAAGAGCGTGAGGAAGAAGATGAAGCAAAAATCGTTCGCGGCGGGTGTGGATCGGGACGACATCGTTCGTGGAGCGGAGGATCTCGGCGTCGATCTCAACGAGCACATCGAGTTCGTGGCGGCGGCCCTCGAAGAGAACGAGAACGAGCTCGGTCTGGCTACGCGGGGCGGCGCGGAGTAATATAGCGACCTTATGGTGAGACTTCCGATAGCTTTGCTTTTTCAGGCGGGCGTGGATCAAGAAGAGACCACGGGCGGCACCATCGAGGCGGCGGGCGAGGGGGCCGCGCAGACCGCCGGGGAGACGGCGAGGATACTCGGCGATATCATGGGGCCGTTCCGGGCCTTCTTCAATTACGTGTTCAGCGCGGAGTTCCTTGCGAACGTCATAGCGGCGGTGATCGTGGTCTTCCTCGGCATTCTGGCGTACGCGGTGGTGGCCCGGCTCATACCCCTCATACTCAAGTGGCGCCGGAGCGACGACGAGACCCTCGACGAGGAGGCCATCGCCCGCATAAAGCGCCAAGACACCGCCGTCACGCTCGTCCGAAACATGCTTCGGTACGTGATCTTCGCGGTCATCGTCCTCATCATTTTGAGCATCTTCCTCCAAAACATCCTCGCCACGGTCGGTGGCGCGGCGATCCTCGCCGCCGTGATCGGCTTCGGAGCGCAGAGCTTCCTTCGCGACATCATCGCGGGGTTCTCCATAATCTTCGAGGGGCAATACGCGGTCGGGGACTTCATCGAGGTACAGCCGCAAACCTCGGCGGGCATCGTCGAGGAACTCGGCCTCCGCACCACCCGCATCCGCACCCTCTCCGGCGAGGTCGTCTTCGTCCCGAACGGGGCCGTGACCGGGGTGACGACGTACGTCTCGGGCCAGCAACGCTTCACCGTGGAAATTCAACTCTACGACTCCGAAGCGGCCGAGAGGGTCATAGGCTCCCTCGGAGAAGCCTCCGACCTTTACGTCACGCCGCCCCGCCTCGTAAGCCGTGAGGACGAGGACGACGGAAGGGTTCGCCTGAGAATACGCGCCGGAGTCCTCCCCTCGATGTCGTGGCTCGTCGAGGACAACCTCACCGGGAGGGTGAAGGCCGCCGCCGGGGAGGAGAGCCTCGCCTCCGAGCCGCTGATTTACAAAGTCGATCAAGCAAGCCTCCGCCGCATACGCGGCCTCCTCCCGCAGGAAAGCCGGAGGAAGATGCAGCGGTGAGCGGCTCGCCCGTCGGCGAGCCGCTGGTTTCAGGCTTCAGGAAATACGCGGAACACGAGACCCGCTTCCGTGGCCGCCAAACCCTCCGCCAACAACCGGGGTCCGCAACCGGAACATCGGCCACGCCCTTCGGCGGTTCTTACCTGAAACCTGAAGCCCGATGCCTGAAGCCTCCACCGCCTTCACCCACCCGGCTTCCAGTCGCTTCGGAGGTGGCCGTTCGTTTGCGACTTCTCGCGGACGGCTTTGTCTTTTTCGAGTTTCTCGGCGGCTTCGGAGAGGAGTTCCTTCACTTTTTCAAGGCGGGCTTTTTCGGAGGTGAGCTCGAGGATTTGCTGGCGGACTTCGATCTCGAACTCTATGCGGCCGGCGATGGCGAAGGAGAGGTTTTTGTACGGGGGTTCGATCTCGATTCCGACGGAGCCTTCCGTGGCCGCCTCGACGACCCGTTCGAGGAGGGCGACGCACTCCGCAGCGAGGGCGGAGATGTCCTCCTTCGGCTCATCCTCCTCGATGTACTCGATCTCGCCGACATAATACGGCTTCCGCTCGGAGACAACGTTGTTGAGTTTGAATCGTTTCTCGCCCTCGACGAGGATGAGCATCCGCCCATCGTCGTAGCGTTCGACGAGCTCGACTATCTTTGCGGTGCATCCGACGTTCCGGGTTCCCTCCTCGTCGGCGAGAACCATTCCGAACTCGCTCTCCGCTTCGAGGCATTCGTCGATCATTTGCTTGTAGCGATCCTCAAAGATATGAAGGGGCAATGGCGCGCCCGGCATGAGAACGACGTTGAGTGGAAAAAGAGGTATGTCGGACAATGCGATCTCCCGTTCGTTTTCTCGCCTAGATTGTATATCAATCGTCTATCTATCAGACATCGTTTGCTGTGGAGGCTTCAGGCATCGGGCTTCAGGCTTCAGGAAAAACCTTTATGCCGCAACTCGGTCGGGCGGAAAAGCGGCGGGGCCGCGAATAGCTCGCGACCCCGTGCCAACTGAAACCTGATGCCTGAAACCTGAAGCCTTCTTCACTCGTCCTTGCTGATCCAGTACGTGAAGCTGAGCGCGCCCGTGTATATGATCGCGATGAGGACGAATGCGGCGAAGAACCGGAAGATTCCCGTCGCCGAACCCTCGTCGGTGCCGGCGGTTTGGAGGAGGATGAAAGCGGCGTCGAGCATTTACGTGACTCCTTCCGCGCCGTCGGCGAGACCTTCGACCGGGCATGTCTCGGGGGTGAGTTCCTGGTCTAGCGTCACGCAGTTGTATATGAGGAAGCCGGGGTCGTTGTCCACGCGACGAGCCGTCTCGCGAGTGTACCCCATCGTGATCATCGCGAGTACCACCGTCACGGCGCACGCCATGAGTGCGAACTGGCTCCATCGGCTCGCCCGCCCCCAGTGGAAGCCGCCCGCCGCCGTCTTCAAATACAAAGCGACCACGAACACCCCGACGAGCATGAGCCCGATGAGGCCGATGTACTTCCACGGATACATCGAGCCGAGCGGAATCTGCGTGTTCTCTCCGCCCGCGAAAACCAGCCCGATCTGCGGTATGAGGCTCGCGTTCGACGGTATGACGTTGAGGATCGAGAAGAGAGCCGTGAAACCGAGAGCGCCGACGCATAATTTTCTGAGGAACTCCGTCGGCTTCACGGCGAAGCGGAGTTTGTGGACGAAGTACGCCGTCGAGGCGGTGCTCATGATCGTGATCCAAACCATGAGGAGGAGGAACACCCACGACTTGTCGCCGAGCATGATCGTGTTGAAAGCCGCGGGCGCGCTCTCGCGGATGCCCTTCAAATACCCGTACCCGATGACCGGCTGCATGATTAGGAACCCGAAGCCCCATAAAAGCCCGAAGTGTCCCATCCAATCATAGTATTCTCGGTCGTCGTCGCGGGTCGTGCGAAGGTATCGCCACGCCGCCCAGCCCGCGATGAGGAATCCGGCGTATGAGAAGTTCCCCACGAAGCGGTGCATATTCAAGGGAACCATAGTCTGGTTGAGGAACGTGCTCGCGACTTGATCCACGCCCGACTCCGACGGCGTGAGCATGAATGACGCCACCGCGTCTATCATCGTCATAGCCATGAGACCCATGAAGCCCGCCACGAAACCGAACACGACGTGGAGAGCCTTCCGGTACGCGAGCTTGTCCCACACGTTGTACCAAGCGTAAACGATGATGATCTGCCCGAGGAACATGAACGCCTCCACGAGGAACACCCAGAAAAAGACGTTCTGCAAATAAGAGAAGAAAATCGGGAACAAGGTGATCAAAGCGAGGACGAACGTGATCGCCAATGCCGCCCCCGACGCGAAGAGAAGCACCACGAAGCGGGCGAGGTTCTTCGCGAACCTCTCGTAGCGTTGCTGCTTCGTAACCATCCCGAGGTACTCGCTCGTGGCGGCGATGAGAACCGCCCCGATAATGAAGGCGGCGAAAAGGATGTGACTTTGCACGAGAACGGCGATGACGACGTTCTTACCGATTATGGGAATGTCTATATTTCCTATCGGCATCCTCTACCCCCTGCCTTCCATCATGGTCGTATCGGTCAAGTTTATTGCCCTGGGAAGTTGATGATCCGGCTGACCGCCAAAAGCATGTTCATCAAGACGACGAAGATAACGAGCACCCCCACTATCGTCACGAAAGGCCGCCTCACCGGGCTATACACCGGGGCGCGATCCAGCCACGGAAGCGCGAAGAGAAGCACGATGAACACCGTCGGTATGGCGACCGCCCCGAACGCTATGAGAGCGTATCCGGGGAAGAACATGAGCATTTGCTCGTAAAAGAAGAAGAACCACTCCGGCCTCGGCACATAATCCACCGATGCCGTGTCCGCCGGCCCCGCGAGCGGCGCGGGGGCCGCGTACGAGAGAACCGTACACGCGATAAGGAGGAGCGTCGCGACGACGCCGTCTTTGTAAACCTGTCCGGGGAAGAACCCCATCGTCTCGTCGGGGCGGTCGAAGACGTTCTCCTCGGTTATGACCTCTTCGTCCTTCGGCTTTGCGGGGGCCGCCCGGCCTTGCGCGAAGTCCTTTTGTACGTCCGTCATAGCACCTCTCCTGTTTCTGTCTCCGAGCGGATATTACCCGCGCGTCGCATGGCCCTCGGTAAACTCTCTTACTCGCCGTCCCTCCGGTGGTGCGTTGTCCCACCTTCATCGTCGAGTTCGTCATCGTAATCGTATTCCTCGTCGTCCTCGAACTCGTGTTGACGGTAACCCTCTTCGCGCTGGCGCTCGTGGAGCTTCGAGATGCGGTCGGTGTATTCGAACTCCGCCCCGAACTCGCCGTGCTTCCGAAGGAGATACAAATGGATGCCGATGAACGGTGCGATCATGGCCGGAAGCAGCCACACGTGGATGGCGAAGAACCGCGCGAGCGTGGCCGGGCCGACGACATCGCCGCCGAGGAGGAAGTGCGTGACGTACGGGCCGATGAACGGCGAGTACGAGCCGATCTTGATCCCCACGACCGAGGCCCAGAAACCGTCCTGATCCCACCGGAGGAGATACCCGGTGAAAGCAAGCCCGATAACCAAAAGAAGGAGTACAACCCCGACGATCCAGTTAATCTCCCGCGGCGCTTTGTACGACCCGGTGAAAAAGGTGCGTGCCATGTGAAGCCCGATCACCGCGAGGAGGAAGTTCGCCGACCAGTAATGTATCCCCCGGATAAGCTGCCCGAAGTACGCCTCGTTCATAATGTAATAAACCGAGTTCCACGCATGGTCTGTGGTCGGCACGTAATAAAAGAGAAGGAGAATCCCCGTCAAAAACTGGAGCGTGATGAGGAAGAGCGTCGCGCTCCCGAGCGTGTACAGCCACGCGCCGCGTTTCGGGACGGGCTCGTAGAGGAAGTGTTCGAGTTGGGTAACGACTCCGGTTCGGTCCTCCATCCAGTCGGCGAGGAACTTCCCGGTTTCGATTGTCTGGGATCTCAGTCTGCCGATCATGCGCTCTTCTCCCGAATCTCTTTAGACCACGTACGGTTCTTGGGTGCTGAAGCCCGGTATGCCCTCTTCGACATCGTAGGCGTGCTTTATGTATAGTCTGCCGTTTTCGCGCACTTCAAACTGTGTGTACCGATACATTCCGCGAGGCGGCGGCCCGCCGTACCAGTCGCCGTTTATGTCGTATATGCCGCCGTGGCACGGGCAAAGGAACTCGCCCTCGCCGTCAACGTTCGTGATCCAGCGCACCGGACACCCGAGGTGCGCGCACGAGTTCGAGAGGATGTTCAACGACTCCTCGACCTCGCGTATCTCCTCTGGGGTGAAGCCCTCGCTCTTCTCTTCGAGGAAGGCTGGCTTCTCCGGCTCGCCGATGGAGTTCGCCTGGTTTCCCAGGCGGCCCTCTTCGAGGATCGGCGCCTTCCACGAAAGCCACACAGCGTTCGTGAGCGTGAAGTCCTCCTGCGAGCGCGGCACCTCCGGCGCGAGTTCTTGGATTTCGCGGTCGCCGTAAATCTGGGTGAGCGGGAACTCGACGATGAACACCTCCGGCTCCTCCACCGGAACGTCGGCGACGGGGCCGACTTCCTGCCAGTCGTCGCCCACGTTCGACTGCCCGAGGACGTCTATCTTTATGATCGGCTCTAGGAGGAAGGCCGCCGCCGGAACGGTGATGATACCGCCCATGATCACTCCCATAACCCCGAATCCGAGGAAGTCGCCGCGGGTGATGCGGTCTTTTTGCAGTTCAGCCAAAGCACTCGCCCCTTCTAGCCGCCATGCGGATGCGTACTAAAAATCCCGAAAATATCATTGTCCGAAACTCTCCGGCGGAGGACTCGGCTCCACCGTGAAATTAGGCTCATTATATACCGTGAAAGGCACCCTCGAGTTCGACTTCATGAAGCCCATATTCAGCGCGACGACCGCCGCGAGCACCCCGAGCCCCATGAGTATCGCCCGGTAGCCGAAGCTCGGACTGCCGTACTTGAAGCGGAGCCGCCCGCGCATGTACGTGACGAACGCCCCGAGCGTCGCGAGGACCATCACGAGCATCATGATGTATCGCATATACAAAAACGGGAAGTCCGCCAGAGGCGAGATCGAGTAAATCCCCGCCACCGCCGCGACGAGCGCGAAGAAACGTATCGGGACTTGCCCGCTCCGGTCCGGGTGCCGCTCCGCCCCGAGATACATCGCGACGCACCCGAGGACGAACAAAACGACCACGAGGACGAGGTTCGTGTACAAAATCCCCGACGACTCCCCGGAGGTGAGCCTCGCGTACGCCCCGCCCTCGGCCCCGGCCACCGCGTTCTCCGGGGCGGATGTCTTCATCGCATAAACGATGGCGAAGCCGACGATCGGCTGCAAAAGAAGGAAGCCGACCCCCCATGAAAGCCCCACCGAACTCGCCCAGTCATAAAAGGAACGCTGTGCTTCCGTCTTCGAACGTATGTACATGAACGCTGCCCACGCCGCGAGGGCGAAGGCCGGCCACGAGAGGTTGGCGAACGTCCGGTGGAGGACCATCTCGGTGAACATCGGGTTGAAAAGCCCCTGGACGGAGGCCGTGAAGCTGGCGATGTTCCCCTCCGTTATCGTCGGCGCCCCGCCCCCCCCGGTAACCATGAACGTGTCTATGCCGCTCATGATGACCATCCAGATCCAGATAAAGAAACCCATGGTGAACCCGAACGCGATGTGCCGGCCTTTATGGAGGACGGCGTACTTGTCCCACTTGTAATAGTATGTGTACATCCCCCACAAAGTCAGGCCCATCGAAAGCATCGCAAGCACTATCAGATAGAAGAAGTGCGTGAACAAAGAGGCCGTAACCTGCGGATAAAGCCCGACGAGAAGCACGAGGAAGAGAACCGCGAACGTCGCCCCCGTCGAGAAGGTGACGACGTTGAATCGCGTCATCGATTGGGCGAGGCGATCCATACGCGGACTCCCCGTCTTCGCGCCCCATGCCTCGAGAACCGGGGCCGCGATGGCGAAGCCGACGAAAAGCTCCGCGAAGAAGATGTGGATGAGCATTGACACGCCCGTCACGATTCGGGCGCCGCCGATCTCCGACAAAGCGTCCGAGAGGTCTATCTGCGCGAGAAGAAAAGACAAAGTTCCCATTTCCATCTCCTAGCTCTCTCGGATTTCCCGCGCTTCGCGCGTGTCGTTGCCGCCCCTCGCCCGGTACAGCGTCGCTGTATGCATCGCCCGAGGTTCGAGTCGCTTGTCCACGAGATAATAAACCGCCCCGCTGCGCTGGAGGATCTCCCGTATCGGGCGCAGTATCCGCCTCTCGGTCGTGTTCGCGAAGACGAGGACCTTCCCGACCTCGAACTGCTCGTTCCACGAGCTCGCCTCCTCGCGGGGAGCCTCCATCTCCGTCAGGATCGGCTCGACCCCGACCCGCGAGAAGACCCCGGCGAAGAGAATCGCCGCGAGCGACCCGAAGACCATGAACGTCGGAATCCCGATGGCGGGCGTGGTTATCGCGAACAACGCCCCGATGACGAGGAAGGCGATGCCGAAGCCGATCGGCGTCTCGATGCCGCGGCGGTCGCTCGGGATCACGATATAGCGGGTGCCGTCCGGGAACGGCTCCGGCTCGCCTTCGTTCTTCCGCTTGAGAACCACCGTCAAATCATCGGGGCCGACCCCGATGTCCCGGATGTCCGCGACGGCCCGGTTCAACTCGGCCCCGTCGTCTATGACCCCGACCACGGTGTACTCTATCTCCGTTTGCGTGGCCTCCCGCCCCTCTGCCAATACCTACCTCCACCGGGAATATAAATTCTTCCATTGACCTCGAGCGCACCCTTCGCGCCCAGACAGCATACATAATCGAGCGACTCCATACTAGAGATGCCGCCAACCCCTCGCGGGTATCTTTTTCACAAAAGGAGTTCCCAGTTTTCAGTTCCCGGTTCTTAGCTTGCGTTTTAACCACGAGGAGTTTTGCGACGGGCTTTATGTCCATCGCAAAAGGTCGGAAGGAGTCGTTTTCAGTGGGTCCGGGCGCTCTTTTTGATCGCCGGATGGCGCTTCGCCCTCCCCGA
>JACCWD010000002.1 GCA_013697825.1 Rubrobacter sp. | reverse complement strand
CGGTTTCGAAACGCGTCGGTTGTGTGGCACAATCGCTCATGGGAGCTTTCCTCCTTTGGCCAGTCGTTGAACAACTAGACCGTATACAGGAGAAGGCTCCCTCTCTTCAACTGTCTTCGTGAATTATTCGGGCCAGATTTCCGGCCACTCGCACGGGGGGCAAATGAGGTTGCCGATCATCGGGGCGATGGCCCGTCCTCGGTGCGGGAGGATATATCCGAGTGGCGTTTATGATGTGGATGGCATGATCCAGTACACGAACCGCGGAGTCGGCATGCTTTGGCCGCACCTCCGAATAAACTGCCGGCCGGAGATCACGGTCTTCACCCTCCGAACCCTGGCTCGCTGAAGCGGACGCGAGTTCGGGAGGGAAACCCTCGCGCATAGCTCGTTCTTCAAACATACACGCCGGCGGCGGAGCGCCCCGAACCTTCCCGCCCCCGAACCCCGCCGAAGACCTCCGAGTTCCGGGGGATGAATATCGAGCGGGCGACCGGACATCCACCCTCGCGCCACCTCCGAACCTCGGCGACACCCACTCCGCCCACTCCATCATATATGATCCGTGAAACGTGATAACATCCATGTGGATGGCTAATGGATGTTTCTTGGAGGTCGGATGGCGACGAGTGATTTGGAGAAGATCACGATAAACATGGCTCCGGTGGATTTGGGGCAGGTTGATTTGCTAGTGCGGGAGGGTTTTTATCAGAACCGCACCGACTTCATCCGCACGGCGATCCGGAACCAGCTTTCCGTGCATGCCGAGACGGTTCGGCGGACGGTCTCTCGCAAGGAGCTTGTGTACGGTCTCCAGCATTACGACCGCCGCGATCTGGAGGCGGTGGAGGCGGCGGGCGAGATGCTCGAGATCAAAGTCGTCGGCTTGGCGAGCATCGCCGACGACGTGCCAGTGGAACTGGCATTGGCGACCATCGAGTCCATCGTCGTGCTCGGAGCCTTCCGGGCGCGACCCGAGGTCAAGGCGGCGCTCGCGGATCGCATCCGCGCGTCGTAAATCAACGAGAGAGGAGAACGCACCCGTGAACAGCGATATGCAGCGCGGCATGGCGGAGGCCACGCGCCTCACGAGGGAAGGCCGGCTCGCCGAGGCGACCGCCCTCATCCAGCGAACCCTCGCGGGGGGAAACTCGCCGACTTCGCCGGAGACCTCCGAAGAAGTGATCGATACGGCCTTCGTGGACGAAGCTCCACCGTCCGGGGCTTCGCCTTCCGGGGCTTCGCCTTCCGGGGCTTCGCGCCCCGAGTCGGTTTCGAGTCCGGCGACGCATGGTCTTCGGCCCGCCCCCCCGCCGAAGCGACGCCATCGGAGCGGGGTGCGCCCTCCGGTCGGCGCGCCCGGAGCGGAGGAGGGTTTCGATGTTCGCGAGGCGGGGAGGTTCATCGAGAGGTCGTATTCCAACCGGGCCGGGACGCGAGCTTACAAGCTGTACGTTCCGAGCGGCTACGTCGGGCAGGAAGTATCGCTCGTGGTCATGCTCCACGGCTGCACGCAGAACCCGGACGACTTCGCGGCAGGGACGGGCATGAACACGCTCGCCGAAGAGCACACCTTCCTCGTCGCATATCCCGCGCAGACTGCGGGGGCGAACATGCAGAAATGCTGGAACTGGTTCGACGCGGGCGACCAGAAACGCGGCGGGGGAGAGCCGTCCATCATCGCGGGCATCACGTGCGAGGTCGTCGGCGGGTACAACGTGGAGCCGGGCCGGGTTTACGTGGCCGGGATGTCGGCCGGAGGGGCGATGGCCGCCATAATGGGCGCGGAGTACCCCGATCTCTACGCCGCCGTCGGCGTCCACTCCGGTCTCGCACCCGGCTCCGCCCGCGACCTCGCGTCCGCGTTCTCCGCGATGCACGGCGGAGGGAAAAGCCCCGCGCGCCGCGACGGATCGGGACGAACCACGCCGATCATCTCGTTCCACGGAGACCGCGACACGACGGTCCATCCACGCAACGCCGACAATCTCCTCGCGCACTACGTGGCCGACGACGACTCTCCCTCGGCGGTAAAGGTGCGGCAAGGGCAAAGTCCCGGCGGCTACGTGTACACCCGCGCCGCCCGACACGACAGCGAGGGAAGGGCCGTCGCGGAGCAATGGACAATACGGGGACTCGGGCACGCGTGGTCGGGCGGGAGACGCTCCGGCTCGTACACCGACGCCAAAGGTCCCGACGCCTCAGCGGAGATGGTGAGGTTCTTCCACCAACTCGCGCCGACGAACCGCCCCGCCGATTAACTCCCGGAAATCGTGAAGAACGTCCGAAAGCCGGGAGCGAACTCCTCTCCCGGCTTTCGAGGGCCACGACGGAAAACCCGGCGCCGAAACTCAAATACCGAGTTTCTCGGAGATTTTGTCCCGGTCGAAGCCGATGATTGTTTCACCGTCAATGACTGTGGTGGGGGTGGCTTGCGAACCCATCTTCACCATTTCCTGCATCGCGTCGAGGTCGGTGCGGATGTTCTTCTCGGTGAACTCCACGCCTTTTTGAGATAGAAACTCCATCTCCTGGTCGCAGGCCGGTCAGCCGGGCTGGTGGTATACGACGACTTCTTTCGCTGCTTGCTCACTCATTCGGCTCTCCTTTTCGGACGCTTTCTTTTGCCGCACGCGATTTTAGCATCGCCCGATTCATCCCCTCGCTAAGGGCGTCGCCCCGCGCTCGCTGTGCGCTGCTTATGGACTTTCCTTCCGTTATACTTCTCGCCGATGTCGGCGTTCCTCCTCATTTTGTGCGGCTATATATTCGGCGCGATCCCGACCGGGATCCTCGTCGGACGCGCCTTCGGCGTGGACGTTCGAAGCGTCGGGAGCGGCAACATCGGAACCGCGAACGTCATGCGGGCCGCCGGAAAAAAGGCGGCCATACTCACGATGGTCGGCGACATGCTCAAAGGCATCGTCCCGGTCGTCATCGCCCGAATCGCCACGGACAACGAATGGATCATCGCATCCGTCGCTCTCGCCGCCGTGATCGGCCATTGCTGGCCCATATTCCTCGGCTTCCGGGGCGGAAAGGGAGTCGCGACCGGGGCCGGGACGAGCATCGGACTCGTGCCTCTCGTCGGCCTTCTCATGTTCGCATTGTGGTGGGCCGTGGCGTTCTTCACACGGTACACGTCGCTCGCCGCCATCGTCGTGATGCTCGTAAGCCCGTTCGCGTTCATATTGACCGGGCAATCCTTGCCGTATGTTTTGTATACCATCTTCGGCGGGGCGGCGGTCATCTTCCGCCACCGCGAGAACGCGAAGGCTCTTTTGAGCGGAACCGAGAGGAAAGTCGGCGAGAAGAAAGTGTCGAGGGTGAAATAGCTTGCTCAAGGAAGCGTACAAAGACAAAAACATCCTCCTCACCGGAGGCACCGGCTTCCTCGGAACCGCGATGGTCGAGAAGATCCTCCGCTCGATGCCCGACCTCGGGAAACTTTATCTCCTCGTCCGAGCCTCGGATAAAAAGAGCGCGGGCGAACGCTTCGAGGAGGACATGCTCGCCTCCGCCGCCTTCGCGAACCTCCGCGAAGAGAAAGGCGAATCTTTCGAGGAATACGCCAAAGAGAAAGTCCGCATCCTCGAAGGCGACGTCCACGCCGACTTCCTCGGACTCGGAGAAAGCGAACTCTCGGAGCTTTCGGAGAACGTGGATGTCGTCATCCACTCGGCGGCCTCCGTCGTCTTCGACGCGCCGCTCGACGCGGCCGTCGGATCGAACGTTCGCGGGACGCTCGGGCTTCTCCGCCTCGCACGGGGGTGGGGGAAGAAGCCGCTCTTCATACACATATCCACGGCGTACGTCGCAGGGACGCGGAGCGGCATGATCCCGGAGGAGCCGCCCCTCGAGAGTTCCCCGAACGGCACGTATCTCGACCCCGAGCAAGAACTCGTCGGACTCGACTCGGCGGTGCGCGAGGTGGGCATGTCCTCGCGCGAGCGGGAGATGTCCATCCGCCTCGAAGCGGATGCGAGGCGCGAACTCGGGATGGTCGGCGAGGAATACGAGGTCGCGGAACGCTTCGAGAAACTCCGGAAGGCGTGGGTTCGCGAAAGGCTCGTCGAGCGCGGCACGGAGAGGGCGAAGGAGCTCGGCTGGCACGACGTGTACACGTTCACGAAATCACTCGCCGAGAGGATGGTGCTTCGGGAGCGGGGGGAGAACCCGCTCATCATCCTCCGGCCGGCGATCATCGAGAGTTCTTATCGGGAGCCGTATCCGGGGTGGATACAAGGCTCGCGCATGGCCGACCCGATCATCATGGCATTCGCCCGCGGCATCCTCCGCGAGTTCCCCGGCGACCCGGACAGTTTGATCGACATCGTACCTGTGGATCACGTCGTGAACGCGACCCTCGCCGTCGCGTCCCGCCGCCCGGAAGAACCCGAGGTGTACCACGTCGCCTCCGGGGAGCGGAACCCGCTCCGGTACCGCGACCTTTACGATTACGTCCGCGGGTATTTCCTCGAAAACCCGCTCCGGGACTCCGGCGGGCGGCCGATATACCCGCACGAGTGGAGCTTCCCCGGAAGGAAGGTCGTCGAGCGTTGGCTGAAGGCGGAGATAGTCGGGCTCAAAGTGGCGAATGCCGTCGTCTCTCGCCTCCCAGACGGCCATCTCGCCACCGACCTCCGGGGCCGTGTCGGGCGGGCGGACAAGCGCTCGAAGATGAGCCTTTATTACAGCCGCATATACGGCCCGTACTCCACGATGGACTCCACATTCTCCACGAAGAACACAGCGCGACTCTTCAAAGAACTCCCCGAAGCGGAGAGGGAGGAATTCCCCTTCGACATCGCCGAGGTGGATTGGGAGGGGTGGCTCGTCGAGGCCCACCTTCCCGCGCTCACGACGAGGCCGGACCGGAAAAAGCGGCGGAAGGCCGTCGAGAAGCCGGGGGAGGTCGCGGCGATCTTCGACGTGGACGGGACGCTCATCGGCTCGAACGTCGTCTCGTACTATGCGTGGCTGAGGATGCAGGAAATTCCGAGGCCGCTCCGCCCGTTCTGGCTCGCGGGCTTCCTCACGAAGATCCCATATTACTGGGGACTCGATAAAGTCAGCCGCACCCATTTCAATCGCGCCTTCTATAAAAACTACCGCGGCTGGGACACGGAGAGGGCGAAGCATCTCGGGAAGGCGAGCTTCTCCGGCTTCACATTGGAGCGCATCTTCCCCGAAGCATTGGCGCAATTGCGGAGCCACAAAGAGAAGGGCCATCGCGTCATCCTCCTCTCGGGGGCTTTGGATTTCCTACTCGAACCGATGAGGGATCTCGCCGATGACGTGCTCTCGGCGAAATTGCAGGAAGAGGACGGCGAGTTCACCGGGGAACTCTCCGGCGCCCCGGTGGCGGGAGAGGCGAGGGCGCGCATGCTCGCTTCATTCGCGAGGCGGCGGAATGTGGATCTCTCAAAGTCATACGCATACGGCGACTCCATCTCCGACCTCCCGATGCTCGAAGCCGTCGGGAACCCGGTCGCCGTAAACCCGGACAAGCGGCTCGCGAAGGCCGCGAAAGAGAATGGGTGGCAGGTTCGGCGATGGAAAAAGTGAAGGCTTCGCCGGGGAGTCGAGAGGCGCTCCGCTCCGCTCCACTTCGGGAGTGGGGAGTCGGGAAAGGCATGGAGGCGGAACCCGTGTCGTCGAAGCCTCCGGTCGAGTCCGGCGAGAGTTTACCGGGCGGGGAAGTGAAAGTATCCGGGGAAAGCCAGTCGAGAACGCCCCGACTCCCGACTACGCCGAAGGCGTAGCCTTGCGCGCCCTCGTATACCGGAAGTCCATCCCGAAATACCTCCTTATGCGCTTCGGATCGAAGCGGGTGAAGAGTTTGGAGACGAGCCGCTTTTCGCCTTTGCAGCTCGAAGAAGCCTCCTCGCCTTCGCTTCCGACATCGGAATGGGTGCGGGTGAAGCCTCGCCTTTCGGGGGTGTGCGGCTCGGATCTCGGGACTTTGGCTTCGGAGAGCTCGCCTTATTTCTCGCCGATCACATCGCCCCCGTTCGTGATGGGACACGAGGTCGTCGGCGAGGTCGCGGAGGATAAAGGGGATTTCCGCATCGGGGAGCGGGTCGTTGTCGAACCCGCGCTCGGGTGCGCGGTTCGCGGGATGAATCCTCCGTGCGAGTTTTGCGCCTCGGGGCGGCACGCGCTTTGCGTGAACGTGGCGAAAGGGGATATTTCGCCCGGCATTCAAACCGGATTTTGTCATTCCACTGGGGGTGGATGGTCGGATGGGACGCTCGTCGCGCATCCCTCGCAGCTTCATCGCGTCCCCGATTCGCTTTCGGACGAGGCGGCGGTCGCAATCGAACCGCTCGCTTGCGCGGTGCATGCCGCGCTGAAAGCGGCTCCGAAGGCCGACGAAACCGCGCTCGTCGTCGGGGCGGGGAGTGTCGGGCTTTTCACGGTCGCGGCCATAAAGCATCTCGCTTATCCGAAGCGGATCATATGCGTCGCGAAGCACGAGCGGCAAAGGATGGAAGCCCTCCGCCTCGGAGCCGACGAGGTCGTGCATCCGAAAGATGTGTATGAGAAGTTGCCCGCGATGTTCGGGGCGGAGCGGTACGAGCCGGAGCTTGGGAAGCCCGTGGTGATGGGCGGGGCGGACGTGGTGTTCGAGTGCGTCGGGGCTTCGGGGACGATGGAGGACGCGGTGCGTTTGGCGAAGCCGGGAGTTCGCGTCGCGCTCGTCGGGATGCCCGGCCACAAAAACTCCCTCGACCTCACCGCGCTGTGGCACAAGGAAGTGAGCCTGTGCGGGACGTATGCTTACGGCATGGAAGAATACGGCGGCGAGCGGGTATCGAGCTTCGAGCTCGCGATGCGCCTCGCGCCGGAGATCGGCCTCGAAACGATGGTCGGGCCGAGGTTCCGGCTCTCGGAGTACGCGGAGGCCATCTCGGCGGCGCGTTCGGCGGGGCGGAGTGGTAACGTGAAGGTCGTCTTCGATCTCCGCTAGAAAGGGAAGTTGGTGAAAGACCTCGATCCCAAAGGTTCGCCATCGGATTTCCGGCGTTCGCCGGGTGGTGGCGCGTCGCCCGCCCGGAAATCCGGCCGCGTCCTCGCCTCGCTCAACGTCGGGAGGCCGAGGCCGTTGGAGCGGAGGGGGAGGGCGGCGCCGACGGCGATCTTCAAATCCCCGGTCGAGGATGGTTTGCTTCTCTCCGAAACCGGACTCGAAGGCGACGAGCAAGCCGACCTCCGCGTCCACGGCGGCCCGGACAAGGCGGTGTGCGCGTACTGCGCGGAGAACCTTCCTTATTGGAGCAAAGTTCTCGGAACATGCCTCGCCCCCGGCGCGTTCGGCGAGAACTTCACGGTCGAAGGCATGCCGGAGTCGGATGTTTGTATCGGGGACGTGTACGAGGTGGGGGATGCCGTCGTGCAAATAAGCCAGCCTCGGCAGCCGTGCTTCAAGCTCGCCGTCCGCCACGGCCTCCCGGAGATGGCCCTCCTCGTACAGGAAAGCGGGAAGACGGGCTTTTATCTCCGGTGCCTCGAACCGGGGGAAGTCCGCCGGGGAGACGGAATACACCTCCTCGAACGCGCCGCCGGAGCCGTGGGCGTCGCCGAGTCGAATCGGATCATGCACCGCGACAAGTCGGACATGGCCGCCGCCGAGCGCCTCCTCGAAGCTCCGGGGCTTTCGGCTTCGTGGAGGAAGTCTCTGGCGAAGAGGCTCGCCGGGCATATCGAAAACCCGACCGCCCGCCTCGACGGGTAGCCAAATACAAAGGAGAAGGCCATGAGCGAGATCATCACCCTCGACAAAAACAGCCTGCCCATGATGTTCAACGCGGGCGATGGATTTCATTATGAAAAGCTCCCGGAGGGAACGCGGGTAATTTATCCGCCGAAACCACTCGACGCGCTCTCGGACGAAAACGTCGCCATCGAACGTGCGCTCCTCGAGCCGCTCGATATGGAGCCCCTCCACGACCTTCTCTTTTCCGGCATGAAGCTCACCATCGCCTTCGACGATATTTCACTCCCTCTCCCTCCGATGCAAAAACCGGACATTCGCCAACTTATCATCGAGAAGGTCGTGGAGAAGGCGCGCGCGAGGGGTGTCGAGGACATCCACATCATCGCCGCTTTGGGACTCCACCGCCGGATGACGAAGGCGGAGATCGGACACCAATTAGGCAAGAAGCTCATGGACGCTTTCTATCCCGAACGCCTTTACAACTACGATGCCGAAGACCCCGAGGGAAACGTCTTCGTCGGGGAGACGGAGCATGGGGAGGAGGTCACCGTGAGCAAAAGAGTCATGGACAGCGATCTCCTCGTATACGTGAACGTGAACTATATTCCGATGGACGGCGGACATAAGTCGGTCCATACGGGGCTTTCGCCGTACGCCTCCATAAAGCACCATCACACGCCCGAGACATTGAAAAACACGCGCTCGCTTATGGACCCCGACAACTCCGCGCTTCACGGCTCGGTCATTCGGATGGGCAAGGTTTTCAAGGAGCATGCGAACGTCTTCCACATCGAGACGACATTGAACAATGCGGCGTTCCCGGCGGTCTTCGACTTCATGGCGAAGCCGGAGCATGAATGGGGAGCGGTGACGAAGGCGAACTTCCTCGCCAACCATGAGATGGCGAAGCGCCTCCCGAGCGCGGTTCCGCACAAGATCTTCCACTCCATAAAAGCCCCGCACCGTCTCACATCCATACAAGCCGGAGCCACCGACCCGGTGCATAAAAAGACCTTAGAGAACAACCACGCGCAGCAAATAGTCCACGTCGAGGGGCAGACGGACGTTCTCATGGTCGGCATCCCGTACATCGGTCCGTACAACGTGAACTCCATAATGAACCCACTCCTCGTATACAACATGCTCCTCGGGTACATCTTCAACCTCTACAAAAACAAGCCGCTCGTGCGAGAGGGCGGCGTGCTCATCGGGACGCATCCGATGCCGGAGGCGTTCCACGAAATCCATCATCCCTCATACATCGACCTTTATCATGAGGCGTTTTCGGAGACGAAGGATATTTATGAGATCGCGCACAAGTATGAGAAACGGTACGCCGAAGACCCGTGGTACCGGACGCTTTATCGAAGCTCCCATGCGTATCACGGGGTGCACCCGTTCACGGTGCTTTACTGGGGAGCGCACGCCCTCGACTATTTGAGCGATGTCATAGTCGTCGGAGCGAACCCGAAGGTCGCCGCGCACGTCGGCCTCAAAAGCGCGCCAACCATCGCCGACGCTTTGGAGATGGCGAAAGACAAGGTGGGGCCGTCTCCGAGTTCGACGTACATGCACTTGCCGCCGCTGTTCATGTGCGAGGTGAGTTAGCCAGAGAGCCATGATAGATGGTGAATCTGGGATCGAACCATCAGCACGTGCGCCTTCCCTTCAAGCGAGACTCGTCGTTCTCTGAAGAGAGTGTGAACCATCATCTGGAAAAAGTTCTCAGAGTGAGCCAGCCTCTCTTGTAGGAAGAGTGTCTCGACGCTTACTGTAGAATTGAGCTGTCGAGTCTAGCGGTAGTTTGTTGACGAGGGATCGTCTCCATGTTCCAATGGCGGCGAGGAGGAGATGCCGCTATGACCAAACGCTTGCCCGCCGAACCCGCCCCCGGCCCTCTCGAAGAGTATGCAGCCCGC
>JACCWD010000001.1 GCA_013697825.1 Rubrobacter sp. | reverse complement strand
AACTCCTCGCAGAGGCAGTAGGTGGTGGTTATGGTATCTTCCAATTCGTCCTCCCGGTTCGAAAGGTTGAGTGGCCTTCCGGTCGGGAGGATATTGTTTACCGGAATAGGGGGCAACTTGGGTTAATACCGTATTCGCGAAGAGTGATGCCCCAAGAACCCTCGCCGATTTGGTGAACAAAAATTATCGAGTCAGCCAAAGCTCCGAGCCACAGTTCACGCGTATCCGGCTGAGATAGTGATGCCTCAACCATTTGTCTCGCTGCTTCTTCAGAGTATCTATCCGGCATCTCTCTCCTCCGTAATCCTCTTCAACTCCTCCTCATCCCCCGGACACCCCGAAATCCCAATCCCAAAGACCGGACAATATTTGCACGCATACTTCGATGGCTTCGGCTCGAAACGCCCGGCCCGTATATCTTCGAGGAGCTTTTCGACCTCGGCCTCTTTCTCTTCGAGGAAGTTTTCGCCGATGTCGATGACGATTTTCTCCCCGCCCGCGAAGACGTATGCGAGGCGCATATTTTCCGGCTCGATGCCCCAAAGTTTGTTCGCGGCGAGGGCGTATATGGGAAGCTGGAGACGCTTTTTGTACGACTCGCTCGGACGACCACTCTTCCAGTCTATGATGTGGAACCCTCCGTCCTCGTCCACGAAGACGGCGTCGATGCGGCCTTTTATTTCGGAGCCGCCAACTTCGACGGTGAAGGGAACTTCGACCATTCGAGCCGGGCCGTGCTTCGGTGGCTCGTGGCTTTCGTGGAGCGGGTACGTGGAGGCGCGTATGCCGTATTCGGTTTCTTTGAGCGGGGCTCTTTTCGAGACGGACGGTGTCGGCGATTCACTCTCTTCCGGCTCTTCGGGGAAGCGCGGCTCTTCGCCGACCATGCCGTCCTCGACCCATTTGTGCCACACGGTTCCGAAGTCGCGGCTCGCGTCGCCTCTTTGCGAGAGATCGACGACCGGGAAGACGTTTTTGTAATAATATCGCCGCCCGCATACCTCGAACTCCATGAGCGAAGACGGCGAATGAACCTCCGGCGGCGGAAGTATGTACTCCGGCCTCTCGACCTCCGGTATGTTTCGGATGTCTTCACGAATGGAGTGGAGCGCGTCCTCATACCCGGAGACGCCGAGTTCGTCGGCGATGCGCGCTTCGTCGGCTTTCGTTCCCGATGTCGCGCGCGGCACGAAGGAGTCCGGCTCGGGGCGCTCGACGACTCCGAAGACGGGGAGGTTCGGGTTTTCGTCGGGGAGGGGCGGCTCTTCGGGTTTCGGGACGGAGCATTCGGAGGGGGAATCCTGCGCCATCTCCCAGAACGCGCCCGACTTTTTCGGCTTTTTGTTCGTCGTATAAAAGCCCGCCCGGCTGAGGACGAGGGTTTCTCGGGCGCGGGTTGCCGCAACGTAGAAAAGTCGGCCTTCCTCCTCTTCGGCCTCGCGTTTCATGGCTTGTTTCAATCCGGCTTCGTCGAAGGCTTCGTATGCTTCCCTCGCCTCCGGGTCGGGGTCGGGTTTGAGGGGGGTGGGGAGTCGGTATGCCCTTCGAAGGGCGTTGTCCGCGCCTGTGCTCGAGTTCGGGAAGAGGGAGGCGGAGAGGCCGGGGATGAAGACGTGGTCGAACTCGAGGCCCTTCGCGCCGTGTATGGTCGTGAGGACGACGGCGTTCTCCGACACCTCCGGCGGCTCGGCGTTCTCGGAGGAGCGCGACCCTTCGGAGAACTCGATGTACCGGAGGAACTCCCCGAGCCTCTCGACCTCCCCGAACTCCGAGGCGACCTCCCGGAAGGCGGCGAGATGATGCTCCGCGAGCCTCGCCTCGTTGCCGGGCGAAGAGCGAACCTCCCGCCCGAGGCCCGTCGTCTCCACCGCCCGCTCGATGAACTCCGGTAGAGTTTGCGCCGCCGAAAAATCCCCTTCGAGTCCCGAGAGGACGGCCCGCAAACGCCGGAGCCGCCCCCTCGCCGCCTCGGAGATGTGCGACACGCCATCCAGGTGGAGCATCGCCGTCCACGGCCCGCCGGGGTGCTCGAAAACTGCCCGGAGGTCGCCGTCGGAGAAGAGGCGCGGATGGCGCGAGAGGGTTCTTATGAGCGAGTCGCCCGCGAAGCCCGGCTCGTGGACGAGGCGGAGAAAATCCACGAGGACGCGAACCTCCGGGCGGGCGAGGAGATCGCCGCCGCGCACCACCTCGCACGGGATGCCCGCCTCCGAGAGCGCGGACAAAATGGATGCCGATTGCGACCACCGCCGGATGAGAACCGCGCACGTCGAAAAGTCTCCCCCTTCTCCGACGAGATCCCGGATCCGGGCGGCGATGCCCTTCGCCTCGTCCACATCCGTCGGCTCGATAAACGCGGAAACCTCCCCCTCCGGCGCGTCGTCGCGCGCTTCGAGAACCTTCGCCTCGTCCGGGCTTCCGACGGGATGCACCTTCCCGGCGATGTGGTTCGCGAGGGAAAGAATGCGCCTCCCCGACCGGAAATTCTTCGTGAGCGAATAATGGATGCCGTTCGCCTCGCCGTTCATGCGCGGCTTCGCCCACGCCTCGAAGTTTTGGATGTTCCTTATCGCGGCTCCCTGGAAATTAAAGATGCTTTGGAGATCGTCCCCGATCACGACGACCTTCGATGCGTCCCCGTCGGCGAGCAATTCCACGAGCCGCATTTGGGCGGGGTTCGTATCCTGAAACTCGTCCACGACCACGAGGTCGTACCGGTCGCGGTACGGAGTCCCGGTCTCATCGCCCTCCAAAACCCGAACTGCCATCTCGACCATATCCTGATATTGCAAAAGCCCCATCCGCGCCCGATTCCCCTCGAACCTCTCCGCGAGTGTCACGAGATCGAGGCGATCCCCGAAAACTCGTTTCATCTCATCCGTCGCCCGTTCGTCTTCGAGGTCGCGGAGGGTTCTTTCGCGTATCTCTTCGAGGCCCACAAGCTCATTGCGGGCTTCGCGGAGGAGCGTCATCGTGTTCTCGGCCACCGTCGCCGGGTTCGAGAGGTCGAGGCGACGGAGAGAAAGGTCGTCGGAGGAGAGGTCGTCGAGAACCATGAGCCACGCCCGAGCCTGGCGAAGCACGGGCGCGTCGGACGGGATGCCGAGCTTGAGGGCGTTCTCTCTCGCGAGGCCGAAGGCGAGGCGGTGGAAGTTCGAGACCGTGAGCTTCATCGCCGACTCCCCGATGCGCGAGAGGAGGCGTTCGCGCATCTCCTCCGCCGCCTTCACGGTGAACGTGATGGCGAGGATGCGCTCCGGCGCCACGCCCCCATACCCATCCGCGAAGTCTCGCACCTTCCGGGCCACGAACTCGGTCATAGTGTGCGTCTTCCCGCTCCCCGCTCCGGCGAGGACGCGGGCCGGCCCTCGTTCGAGCGTGATGACTCTTCGTTGCTCGTCGGTGTGCCGCGGCCTCGCCTTCACCGGACGCCTCCCGCCGTCGCAAAAACGTGTCGGCGAAGGACGCGCCTCCGGCATGCTCCCCTCCGCCGACCTTCCTCCTCCCGCCGGGAGACGACACGCCGGATCGTCCCCACGAAGGAAAACTTCCCGCGAAGGACGCGAACGCGGGCGACCACATTCGCCGACGCCTCGGACGAATCGGGTGAAAGTCCGTCGGACGAAAAGGCGGAAGTATTTTCGGAGATGGAATCGAGGACGCCCCGACGCGCGGTGTCCATCGTAACGACGCGCCGATGGCGCGTCTCCTCCCACCGAAAGACGACCCGGCGTGTCATCCCCACACCGGGAAGCGCACCGCGAGGGAAGCGAGGCGTCCCATCCGCCGATGCCCCGGTCGAACCGGGCGAGATTTCACCGGGAAGGCGGACATCCCGACCCTCGCCCACTCCCCGACTCCCGAAGCGAGCGAAGCGACGCGACATCCCGACTCCCGACTCCCGGTTTTTCACGTCCACGGCTCCTCCTCTCGATGCGCCGGACACACCGATTTGAAATCGCATCCGTCGCACAACGACTCGTCCCTCGGACTCGGGGGATGATGCCCGGCGAGGAGGCTCTCCATGAGGCCGCGTATCTCCTCCTCGAAGTCTCCGCGCCATTCTTCGGAGTCGCCGAGGGTTCTCTTCGCGGGCTGCTTGCTTCGTTTTTGAACCTCGCGGACGTACCTCGCCTCCGCCGCGTCAGCCCCGGCCCCGAGCGTCCGGAGCGCGAGCGTCGGGTCGCCCTCGACGGTCTTTTGGCTTTGCGTGCCGCCCGTCGAGACTTTGAGGTGTATGAGCCGCCCCTCCCGCTCGACGATGGGGCCGTGCTTCCCGCCGACGTTCTTTCCGCCGAACTTCATGCTCCACTCGCCGCCCGTCTCGACGAGTTCGGCCCGGACTTCCTTCGCCCACTCCTCGCATCCCGGACACACCCGGCGGGCCTCGCGCCGCCAGTGTTCCGTGAACGCCGGACCGCCGAACTCGCCCTTCTCATCCCCATCCTCGATCTCTTTTTCGACCGCCTCCCCGAGCGTCTCATACTTCCCGGCGAGGAACTCCTCGAAGCCCGCGAGGAAGACCCTCCCGAAGGTTCCCCTCCCGCGACGCGAGGCTCCGTCCTCGCCCATCGGGCGGGCGACGGCGCGGGAGAGTCGTTGCATGAACGCCCGCCTCGGGCAGTCCATGATCCCCACGACCTCCCTCTCCCGAAGGTCGCGCCCGATCTCGGGCGGAGGCCCGTCGCCCCCGGTTTCGACGACATATCTCCACCACGACGAGTCGGGGTTTTCCGGTCGTTCGTCCATCTCGGCGAGGGCGCGGCTCGCGGCGAAGCGTTCCTCTTCTTCGAGGGACTCGTCGCATGCGAGGCGGCGAAGCTCCTCAACGGCCTCGTTCCTCGACACCCAAAAACGTCGCGCTCGCTCCTTCGATTCGA
The DNA here is from genome assembly GCA_013697825.1 of Rubrobacter sp. Taxonomy (GTDB): domain Bacteria; phylum Actinomycetota; class Rubrobacteria; order Rubrobacterales; family Rubrobacteraceae; genus JACCWD01. Next base: position 10,368 of record JACCWD010000001.1, on the reverse strand, counting down.
GGGCGGCGAGGTGGCTTTCAAGCTCCGAGAGAAACGGTGACACCTTCATCCCGTCATCCGACGTTTCCTCGACCCCGGTGAGATAAAGATACGTCTCGGCGCGGGTGAGGGCCACATAGAAAAGGCGGCGTTCCTCGCGGGTGTGGGCGACTTCGAGGTTCGAGGCGAGGGTCGGCCCGGCCCCGGCGAGGAGGTTCGTGTCCACGAAGCGCACTCCCCGGCTCCGAACCGGGAACTTCTCGTCGGAGAGGCCGCTCACGAAGACCGCCTCGAACTCGAGACCCTTCGACGCATGCACCGTCATGAGCCGGACGGCTCCTTCGACGGGCGGCGAGGTCGGCGCCCATGTGTCGGAGTCCTCGTGGACGATGCTCCCGGCGGAGACGAAGCCCGATACCGTCGGCTCCCGGCTCGCCTCATAGTATGCCTTCGCCGCCCGGAGGAAAGCCCCCGCGTCCGAAAGCGCGCGAGCGGCGCGGGCGTCCTCGCGGTGGCGAAGGAAGAGTTCCTTCGTGCCGGGAAGGTTCTTCCACAGAAAGTCGAGCTTTTCGAGGAAGTCCGGTATCTTTCGGGCTTCGTCCACGGCGGCGACGGCGGCTGTGGCGCGTTCCTTGTCTTCCTCGGAGATGGAGGCGGGGAAGTATCCGGCCCGGATCATCTCGAAGACGCTTTGGCTGGCGAGTCCGGCGGTGGTTCGGAGCGCGTGTCCGCCTTCCTTCGACACTCCGGCGAGCGGGGAGACGAGGGCGCGCGAAGCGTCGTCGGGGGCGGGGTCGTCGCCGTCGGCGGCTTCGAGGAGTATTCTCATTCTCCCGGCGGAGGTTCGGGCGGGGGTGTTCGAGAAGTCCACGGGGACGCCTCGCGAGCGGAGGGCTTCGACGAGGGGCTTCGCGTCGAGGAGGCTTCGGCGGAGGATGGCGATGTTCTCGAAGGGTATGCCCCGGGCGTGGAGTTCGAGGATGCGGTCGGAGATCCACGCCCCCTCGTCCCGATCACTCGCCGCGACGTGGCGCACGACGGAACCCGTCTTCTCCTTCGGAAGGATTTGCGGCTCCCTCTCGCGGGAGATCTCATCCACCGAGAGCGCGGCCCCCGCGAGCGTGACGATGGGCTGCGCGGAGCGATAGTTCGTCTTCAACTCGACGACCTTCGCCCCGGCGAAATGCTCCTCGAAGCGCCCGACGTTCTCGGCCCTCGCTCCGCGGAAGCCATATATGCTCTGCGCGTCGTCCCCGACGCAAAGAATGTTCGGCCTCTCGCCCGGCACGAGGAGTTTGAGGAGGTCGAGCTGGCTGCGGTTCGTATCTTGAAACTCGTCCACGAGGACGTGGTCGTAGCGATCCCGGAGTTTTTCGGAGCCGCTCCGAAGGAGCGCGATGGTTTGCTGCACGACTTGCTCGTAATCCACCTCGGAGTCGCCGTTCAAACGCTCGGTGTACGCTTCGAGGACGTGCCCGGCCCGCACGAGATGCGGGAGCTTGTGTTTCTCCCCGAGTTCCCGCAATTCTTCCGGGCCGCGGGAGTTCTCTCGGGCGCGGAGCATGAGGTCGTATACCTCGCGCACGGTGGCGGGGCGCTCGAAGGCTTCGGGCGTGAGGTTCCAGTCCGAAGGGTTCTCGTCAGTGAGGAGATCCCGCACAACGGCCCACTGGCGGGCGGTCGGGAGTATTTCGGGCGGGAGGTCGAGTCCGAGTTCCGCATGGTGCCTTCTTACGAGCCGGAGCGCGAAGGAGTGGAAGGTGCGGACTTCGACCTCCCCCGCCGCCTCCGAGAATTTGTGGAGGCGGCTTTGCATCCCGTCCGCCGCCCGCCGTGAAAAGGTGAGGGCGAGGATGCGATCCGGCCCGACCTCGCGCTCCTCGATGAGATGGACAATCCGGGAAACAAGCACGCCCGTCTTCCCGGTTCCCGGCCCGGCGAGGACGAGGAGCGGGCCTCCGGGATGCTCGACGGCTCGTCTTTGGTCGGGGTTGAGGATCATGGCTCGCGGTGGGTGGCGATTGGGTACGGGCGGGTTTGAAACCCGCCCGTACGGCGAGTAGTTTTCCTTTTCACATCGCCTTTGACCGAGAGCATGTCCCCGACCGCGGCGATGGCGGGCTTTCGCTCCGTCCGGCGCGTGCCTCGACCCGGCTTCCCGTCCACCGTATGCCGCGAATACTCCGTACCCCCCGCCCGGCGTTCGTCGCTGTGGATGCGGGCAGTTTTTCTATTCGCTATTCGCCATTCCTTATTCACTCGCCGAAGGCTCACCCCCGCCCCCGATGCCTCGCGAGAAGCTCCTCCGCCCGCCGACGTACTTCCTCCCGAAGCTCCTCGGGTTCCACGACGACGGCCTCCCCGAGATATTGCATGACCCTTTTGGCGGCCCATGCCTCGTCCGTATAGTGGAGGATATAGTCGGCGGAGCCGCCGGGGTGTTCTTCGACGAGGTCGAGTTCGGGGCGTTCCTCCATCCACCTCGCGATGGCCGATGAGAAGCGGATGACGGCCTTCTTCGCGGCGTATCTCCTCGGGTCGATGTCCTCGAAGCGTGTCTTCATCTCCATGTCCGGGCGTTCCTCGAAATGTTCGTCGAGGACTCTCGCGGAGAGTATTCGGTCGAGGCGGAAGAGGCGGGCGTCGTCGGCGTATCGGCAGTGGGCGTTCAAATACCACGCGCCTTCGATGTTGCTCATGAGGGCGGGTTCGATGGGTCGGGCCTTCACCTCGTCGCCCGACGGGTACCGTATTTCGAGGACGCGCTTCTCGCTCCGAGCGTGTTCGATGGCCTCGGAGACGGCGGAGTCCGTTCGCCCCCTTCCGCCGGAGGCGACCTCCGGGACTTCTTCTCCGACGGCTTCGCGCACCTTTTCGCGGAGGCGGTGGAGGATGCCGGGGTCGGCGGCCCCGGAGACGAGGTCGAGGGCGAGGAGGGCGGCGCGTCCTTGAACGGGCGAGAGGCGAACTGGTCTTCGGAAGCCCCGCTCGTATCCGCCCGAGAGGTGTTTTATGAGGCGACCGTCCTCGATCGTCACGCCGGAGATCGTCGTGAGGTCGCGATCCTCGACCTCGATGACGGATTGCAAAGCGCCTTCGATATCCCCGACCGAACACCCGAACTCGGTGGCGAGATCCTCGATCGGAACTTCCTTCCCCTCCGGCATCGAAGCGACATAGTGGGCGAGCGCGACCTCCAGCGCGAGCGGCTCCGGCCCCACCCCGCTCACGCGCTTCCTCCGTGAGAATCGGCTATTTTTTCGAGTCCTTCGACGACGCGGGCGGCGAGTGAATCGGGCGCGACGGCCTCGCCGCCGAGCGAGAGCGTCCATCCGGCGAGTTGCCTTTCACCGGAGTATTTCGTCACGAGGTCGTCCCCGTCGCGCTCCACGACTCCGGGATACTCGTGCATCGCCGCGTCGAGCGTCTCCCCGGAGACTCGTATGCGGGCGGTTTCGTGCGGTTCTTCGAGTTGCCACGGGGCGCGCGGCCCGGAACGACGGGGGGAATCGTCCGGCATTTCGAAGTCGCCGCGCTCTTTTTTGGTCGCGTGCTTTATGAGGCTCCTCACCCGCGACATGCGGAATTGCCGAATGCCTTCCCGGTTCACGTCGAATCCGCTCATGTACCATACGCCGTCCACGAGCGAGAGGGCGCGCGGCTCGACCTCGCGGGTGGAAGTCTCGTCGCGGGAGATGGAGAAATAGTCGAAGACGATCCGCTTCCGGCGCGAGATGGCGCGTTCGAGGACGGCGACGCGACGGGCGACATCCTCATCCTCGCGGGTGGCGACGGCGGCGAACGCCTCGCCCCCTTCGGAGGCGACTCCGATGAGGTTTGCGATAGCCATCCGCAAAGGCCCGGCGTACGGGAAGTCCCGGCGCAAAGCCCGGAGCGCGCCGACGAATACGGCCCTCTCCTCCGCGCTCAGTTCGAGTTCCGCCGGGGAGAATCCTTCGGCGGGAAGCCGGTACCTTCGACCCTCCGAAGCACCTTCAGCCTCGACCCGGACACCGACCCCGGCGAGGGCGTCCACGTCGCGGGCGAGTTGTTTTCGAAGCGCGTCGGCGGCGCGTTCCTTTCCGGCCTCTCCGCCTTCGGCGAGGGAGGATTCGTACACGCTCTCATAAAGCGGGAGGTTTCGGCGGATCGAAGCCTCGTCCCGATATGTCCCTCCGTCATAAAGCAAGAAAGCCGCCAGCGAAAGTTGCCGCGCCGCCGCCCGTTGATTTCGGTTCAGAATCCCTCCTCGCCCGTAAGCATTGGCGAAATGTTATCAGGCCGCTTCACGACCAGCGAACACGGCGGCGTGTACGAGCCTTTCGCCCTCCACGAGCGCGTATCCCGACGCATCCTCCGATTCGAGGCGGAGGTCGAGGCCCGAGCCGACGGCGGGATGCTCGCTTTGCTTCGCGGAGATCGCCGCCTCGATGAAGTCCCCGGCGGTGAAGGGGTCGGGGACGGCCCGCGAACCTTCGTATCCGAGGGCTTCGAGGGCGTAGCCGGAGAGGAGCTTCCCGAAGGCTTTGGCGAACACCCTCGGCCCGGCGAGGACTTCGAGCGATACGGGACGGCCGCCGAGGGATGCGATCACACCTCGCGTGTCCTTCGGCATCTCCTTCGCCAAAGCCTCGTATGCGGAGAGTTTTTCCGAGAGGCGCGTCCTCGCGTCTTGCAAAGAGCGCGTCGGGGAGGACACTTCGTGGCGCTCGGAGATGCGGTCTATCTCCTCCCACACCGCCGATTGGTCGCTCCGGTGTCCGCGCCCGCTTTTGAGCGAGTCGTGGACGGAGCGGGATTTGAGTTTCCGGAGCGAGAGGTGCGGACTCGAGCCGCCGGAGGAGAAAGGCCGCGATTTTCGGCTCCACCGTCCTTGCTCGACGCACGAGACGGGGAGGATAATCTCCGAGGACACCGCGACGAGAACGCTGGAATTCACCACCCGATTCTGTTTGAAGCCGACGAACTCGTCGCCTTCGAGGATGAGAACCGGAAAATCTCCGCTGTTCTTCACCCGAAGCTCCGGGACGCTCCCGCCGCCGTCGAGTTCCCAGGCGGCGAGAGAACCCGCTTCGAGCGCCTCGTCGAGCAAAACGAGATCCCCCTCGCCCACAGGCCCTCCCACGAGCGGGAAGAGATGGAGCGGCCCATGCGAAACCGCCCTCCCGAGCCGAACCCCCCTCAAAGCATCCGACAAAACATCCTTCATGGCGCGCCGCCTTTCCGTAGTTTCGGCCGCCAGTATCCCCCTCGGGGTGGACGGAAGTGTGTTTCGCACCCCGCCGAGTGCGTGCCGAAAAGCGCGGGGGTCGGGGTGGTTCTCGACCCTCGGTCGGCGCGGTTCGGTTCGATCCGGGAAGCGGGCGATGGCGTTTCGACGAAAGGCGCCCTTCATGCACCCGGGCTCCACGCGCCGTTTGAAAAGCGATGCCCCCGCCTCCACAATGAGCCTTCGATGACGGGTTTCGACATCCATATCTCCGCCGGAGGGTACGAGGCGACCGTCTCCACCTTCGGGGCCGCGCTTCGATCCCTCCGGCTCTCAGGCCGGGAGTTCCTCGACTCCTTCGAGAAGCCGGAGGAGAACCCCGTCGCGCGCGGCCAAATTCTCGTCCCGTTCCCGAACCGCGTCGAGGACGGGAGGTATTCCTTCGGAGGCGAGGAATTACATCTCCCCCTCGACGAGCCGGAGGAAGGACACGCCATCCACGGCCTCGCGCGCCGGAAGGGGTGGCGCGTCTCCGATCGAAGCGAGTCATCCGTCGCGCTCCGATACGAACTCCTTCCGAGCCGGGGGTATCCTTTCTCGCTCGACCTTCGGATATGGTACGAACTCTCGCCGTCCGGCCTCTTCGTGGGGATGGCCGCGACGAACACGGGGGGCGGGCCGCTTCCGTTCGGAGCGGGGTACCATCCGTACTTCACGGTCGACACGGAGTTCGCGGACGAGGCGGTTTTGCGGGTTCCGGCGGAATCGCGTCTCGAACTCGACGAGCGGCTCATCCCGCGCGGTCGGGCCTCCGTCGAAGGGGGCGGTCTCGACTTCCGCGAGGAGCGTGTCATCGGGGAAGCGAAGATAAACGCATGCTTCACGGATCTCTCGTTCGACGGCGACGGACGAACGAGGACGACCCTCTCCCACCCGCACGGGAGGCCGAAGGTCGAAGTGTGGGCGGACGGGGAGCATCCGTACTTTCAGATTTATACGGGGGACGACATCCCCGAGGAGTCCGAGCGGAGGCGGAGCGTCGCCATCGAGCCGATGACGTGCGCCCCGAACGCCTTCAATTCCGGCGACGGTTTGAGGGTTCTTCGCCCCGAGGAATCGTTTGTCGGCGAATGGGGCATAACCATTACGCCATGACCGAAGACCCTCCGCGAAAACAAGCCCTCGCATATCTCGAAAGGCTCGACGAGGAGACGATGCGTCTCGCATGGCCCGAAGTCTCCAAAGAACACCGAGCGAGGCTCGTCGCGGCGGCCGTCATCTTCGGGAGGCGGTTCGAGAGCCGCGTCCCCGAGGGTTCGGAGCCGACTCGGGAAGACGAAGTGCAAAAACTCCTCATGCGTCTCATGAACGACGTCATCGGAGAACTCTCACGCATCGAAGGCGTAAGCGAGGAAGAAGCGACGGAGTTTCTCGCGGACATCGCCGTGCGCGACAAAGTCCTCGAAATGGACGAAGTCATCTCCGAATACGAGAGCGGCGTCTCCGAGGGCGGAGGCTCCGAGGGCGGAGGCTCCGGCGGGAGCCTCGATTTATTGCTGCGAAACGCCGTCGCCGGGCGACAGGAAAAGGCGGTGTGGGCGGATCACTGGCGGTCGGGGTGAGGTCGGTGAAATAGTGGCAGCGTTTTGCCTTTTGCTGAAATGTGCGGTTTTCTTGAGTAACGACCCTCACGAAAATCGCCGTGGGAACGCGACGCGCCTCGTCGTCTCACCGCGAGCGAAACGAGACGTCCCGATTCGTCATGGGAGCTTCGAGTCTTTTCTTTTCCGGTCCGCGCGTTTGTCCCGCCAGTCCTCCATCGTGCGTCCGGGGAGGTATATGACGAAGAGCCATGCGACGACCGCTATAGCGAAAACCCCGATCAATGCGGCGAATTGAAGAAATTCAGTCATGGGCGTGATCTTAACCGGGCGCGAAGCTCCGCGCTGTCAAATGATTACGTCGCTTTGTTTCGGTTTTTGTGGCGAACGACTTTGAGGACGACGTACGCGACGGCGGCGACGGCGACGATCGCGTACACGAAGTTCGAGTACGAGCCGACCCATCGGCTCACGGCTTCCCAGTTTTGTCCGAGGAGCATTCCGGCCCATATGAGAATGATGTTCCACACCGTCGTCCCGATGGTCGTGAGCACGGTGAAGCGAAGGATGGGCATGTGCGCCGTCCCCGCCGGGATCGAGACGATGCTCCTCGCGAGCGGAACGACGCGCGCCCCGAGGACGACCGCATCTCCATAGTGGCGAAACCACCCCTCGGCCCGTTTCAAACTCTCTTCATCGACGTTCAAAAACCGTCCGTAGCGAAGGATGAGCCGCCTTCCGCCCCACCTTCCGAGGGCGTAAAGAACCAAAGCCCCGAAGACCGCCCCGAGGCTCGCCGCCGCGACCGCCCCCCAGAAGTTAAGCTGCCCCCGCCCGACGAGGAACCCCGCCAAAGGAAGCACGACCTCCGACGGTATCGGCGGGAAAAGGTTCTCGAGCGCGAGAAGGAACGCGAGCCCGAGATACCCCAAGGCCCGTATCGTCTCCAAAACCCACCCCGACAACCCGTCCACGTTTTCTCCCGATCACTCACTCATCGGCACGCGAAAGAATACTCCGGCGAAGCCGGAAAGTTTCGCCGGAGAGCCATTGGCTTTTCGTCCCTTGCCGACGGCTGATTGCCAACCGCTAAAAACGCGGCTCGCCGAAGGCGGGCCGCTCAATATCTCGGCAGTCCGGTGAGGCCGTCGAACTCGCGGAGAAGGCTGTCGCCGGGGCCGGTGGCGGTTCGCTTTTTTTGGTCTTCATTCGGGGTCTCGGCGACTTCGTCGTCGCTTCTCAGGAATTCGAGGCGGGCGCCGCTCGCGTCCGCGAGCTCGACGAGGACGTCCATCATGTGCCTCGCCCCGGAGTCGCCATTCCCCCCGGCGACGTGCCATCTTCCGCCTTCGTCTTGTTTGGCGAAGGCTTCGAGTTCCCACGCGGCGAGGACGTGGTACACGCGGCCTTCCTGAAGGGCGTCGAGGGTCTCCTTCGCGCCCCGGATGCCGCTCTCGCGGGCCTCTTCGAGGAGGCGGGACTCGCGCTCGTACTCGGCGTTTTGGCGGGCGGCTTCGAGGTGTTTGAGGATCTCGCCGTCCGACTCGCCTTGCGGGACGTGCGTCTCGGCGACGACGCGCTCCTTCATCTCGTTCGGGAGCCTGTCGCGGAACTCGGAGGTCCGCTCCTTCGTCCCGGCGAGGACGAGATTCCGAACCCTGTTTTTGATCGCGGCGTCGCGGATCGTGCCACCGAGTTCGTTGAAGAACTTGCCGATGTTTTCCTCGGTGCGGCGGCTCATCGCGTCGTGGTCGCTCCCGCTGCGCGGGCCGGGGCTTCCGGGGCTGAGTTCCACCTCTTCATAGAATCCACTCACCTCCTCGCCGCCCGCCCGCGACGGGTCGGCGACCGGGGAGTTCACGAAGAAACGGAACGACTCGGCGTCCACGATCGCGAACCCGTACCGCTCGTTCTCGTCGTAAGCGAGCGCGAACGGGGACACGTGGGGTTCCCCATAATGGACGGACTCCGGCATCTCGACTTGCAAAGCGTACCGCTCCATAACGTCGTCGCCGGAAGCGAAAAGAACGAGCGTCCGACCCCCGACCCCCTCCCCCTCGACCGCCTCGTATACCCGGTTTTTCAAATCCTCTGGCGCGTCGAGGTCGCTGAGGGCGTTCTTCAAGCGGATGAGGTGCGCCTGGCCCTGGTTTTCGGGCCGGGCGGCGTTCACCCCGAGGTACACGGTCAAAACCGGATCCCCGAGGCTTTCGAGCCTCGTCCTCAGATTTTGGATATCGGAAGCGCTTATCATGATGGAACCACTCCTTTTTCTATGGCTCGGACGTTTGGAGGCTTCTCCATAACCACTGCGGATACCCGCGCGAGAGGGGGGCGTAAACCCGGAACCTTCGCTCCGGTGGCGTGGAGAAGGTCTTTGCACACAAAGGTGCATGTTTTCGCATACATCGGAGCGAGCGGTTTCGGAGCGGGAAGGTTCCGGGTAGAGGAGTCGAAAGACGTGTGTTCCGCCGGGTTTTCCGGTCGGGAAACATCGCGACAGAGAGGAGCCACGAGCATGACGGAGGATCAGACGAGCCGGCAAGACCCCCGCGGCCAGTATCCCGAGCCGGACTTCCCCGAGCAGGATCAGCGCGACAAGCATCCCGGCCACGAGTCGGAGATGGCCCCCAAACCCGACTACGGCTACGACACATACCGGGGCTTCGGACGCCTCGAAGGGAAGAAGGCCGTCATCACCGGCGGCGACTCGGGCATCGGCCGCGCGGTCGCCCTCGCCTTCGCCCGCGAAGGGGCGGACGTACTCATCTCATACCTCGAAGAAGAGGAGTCGGATGCCGAGGAAACCGTGAAGAGCGTCGAGGAGGCCGGAAGGAAGGCCGTCAAGGCTCCGGGGGACATCGCCGACGAAGCGGTGTGCCGGGGGATCATCGAGCGTGCGGTGGAGGAGTTCGGGCGGGTGGACGTGCTCGTGAACAACGCCGCGCACCAGATGACAGTTAGCGGCATCCTCGACACATCCTCCGAGCTTATAGAGCGCACCTTCCGCACGAACATCATCGCGATGTTCCACCTTTGCAAAGCGGCGATACCGCACATGCCGGAGGGGGGAGCCATTATAAACGTGAGTTCCGTCCAGGCGTACACGCCCGCGCCGCCTTTGCTCCCGTACTCGACCACGAAGGGGGCCATATCCACCTTCACGAAGGGGCTGGCGCAGGAGCTTATAGAGCGCGGCATACGGGTCAACTCCGTCGCGCCGGGGCCGGTGTGGACCCCGATCATCCCCGCCTCTATGCCCGGAGAGACGGTTTCGAGCTTCGGCGGAAGCTCCCCGACCGGGCGACCGGCGCAGCCCGCCGAACTCGCCCCGGCCTTCGTATTCCTCGCCTCCCACGAATCGAGCTTCGTAAACGGTGAGATCATCGGCGTCACCGGCGGACAGCCGATAACGTAGCCACGGAAAGGACTGCGATCCCTCATGGGAAAAAGGTAGTGGATCACCCTATGTTGTTTCCAGGCAGTTTCGATTGTAGTCGTGCAAGAACAAGAGTAGGCAAATCTCGTGCATCGCCTCGCTTTTGGAGAACGAGAGCGTCTTCCTCACGAAACGTCCCA
>JACCWD010000208.1 GCA_013697825.1 Rubrobacter sp. | reverse complement strand
GACCGCGAGCTTCCACCTTTCCAAAGATCCTTCGTATACATGCCGTACATGCACAGCGAAAACCTCGAAGACCAAAAACGGTGCGTCGAACTCTTCGAACTTATGGGCGAAGACGGCAAAAACAACGTCGAATTCGCCATCGGACACAAAGACATCATCGAGAGGTTCGGGCGATTCCCGCACCGTAACGAGGTTCTCGGGCGTGAGACGACGCCGGAGGAGGCGGAGTTTCTGACGCGGCCGGGTTCGTCGTTTTGAGGGCGCTTCGCCTTCGGCTCCGCTCCGGTTTTTGGTTTTTCGCTTTTGCCAATAACCAAGAACCAACAACCGTCCCCGAAGGGGACACCATCGTCAACATCGCCGCCATAACCACCAACTTTCTCGTGCTTCCTCCTCTTCGGGTGACCGGCTTACGTTCGTCATGATCACAGCCGACGATTAACGCCCAATTACAGAGAAGTGGAATTTTTCTGACGAAGGAAAGATTTATGAAGCACCGGGAAGAAAAGCCTCTCTGACTCCCTCACCGATACGCGAGCCGGAGTATCGAGAGCGCCGAATTCCGATTCTCCCCGAACTCGGACGAGATTTTTTCGAGTTCCCCCTCCGGCACATCGAAATCCGAGAGTTTGTTTGGAAGCCCGAGTTCCTCCACGAGCCTCGCCACCCGCTCGGAAGGCTCCCCATCGAGGGCTTCGACGAGCATCGCCCATCGGTCGAAGGCGATGCCGTCGCCCATCACCTCCAAAGACGGCCCGAGCGTGATGCACGATGTGATCCCATGCGGTATCCCGTAGCTCGCCCCGAGCCTCCGCCCGAGGTTGTGCGAAATCCCCATCGGCGTGTTCAAAGGCGCGAAATACGAGAGCCACGCCGCGAACTGAAGCTCGTGCCGGACTTCGAGATCGCCGGGGTTCTCCTTCGAGAGCGGAAGGAACTCGAAGAGGCGGCTCGCCCCTTCGAGGCCCATGATGTCCGGTATGGGATGCGGCCCGCCGTAAAGAAAGCCTTCGACCGCGTGGTCGAGGGCGCGTATCCCCGTCGAGAGCCACAGCCTCTCCGGCGTATGGACGGTCGTCTCGGGATCGAGGACGACGACGTGCGGCACGGACTCTCGATCCACGAACCCCGCCTTCTTCCCCGCCGCCTCGTCCGTCACCCCGACCCGCTCAGCCCACTCCGCCGCCGAAAGCGTCGTCGGGACGGCGATCTGCATCGGATACCCCACCTTCCTCGCCACCGCCTTCGCCCCGTCAATGACGCTCCCGCCCCCGAAACTCACGAGGAGGTCGCACCCCTCGGCGAGACGGGCGGCCTCCTCCACCGCGCTTCCGGGCGTATGCTCGCTCATTCCGGCGAACGTTCCGGCGTGCTTCTCGCCGAGCATCGCCTCGACCTTCTTTACGAGATCCGTCTTCTCATGGAGCGTCCGTCCCGTTACGACGAAGGCCCGCTCCTTCGACTCGACTTCCTCACACACCTTTTCGAGGCTTCCCGCGCCGAAGTGGACGCGCTCCGTGTGGAGAGCCTCATGGGTTCCCTTTTCCATTCCGCGCAGTATACGGATTTTCCACCCGGAACTTCGACCGCGTGGGATATACTCGCCTCATGGCCCAGTCGGCGAGACCACACCGGCACATGAGCGTCGAGGAATACCTCGAGTTCGAGAAGGACTCGGAGGTTCGCCACGAGTACGTGGGCGGCGTGGCATACGCCATGACGGGCGGAAGCGGGCGCCACAATCGCATCTCGCTAAACATAGCCCGAAAGCTCGCCGACGGAGCCGAGGGAACCTCGTGCCGCGTGTACATGAGCGACATGAAGGTGAGCATCCCGGATCGGCCTTTTTATTACCCGGACGTGATAGTCGTATGCGGAGAAGAGCCGGAGCACCCGTACTATTTCGTCGAAGACCCGTGCCTCATCGTCGAGGTCACCTCGCCGAACACCGAGGCCACCGATCGCCGCGAGAAACTCGAAGCGTATAAAACGCTCCCGACCCTCATGGAATACCTCATAGTTTCACAAAACGAGGAAAAGCTCGAACGCCACTTCCGAGACGAAAACGACGAGTGGTGGCGAGCCGAACTCGCCAACGAGGCCGAGATACCACTCCCATGCCCGCCCGGCGCGAGCCTCTCCCTCGAAGACATATACGAAAATCTGTGACCTTCACCCGATGAGGATCACATCGCACGACACATGGTCGGTGACGAATCGGGCCGTATGACCGAGGTGTATCTTCTCCGGCCCCCGCCCCGGCGGCTTATGAGCCTCGACCTTCGACTCGCCGTCCGAGACCTCGAACGCATGGAAGCCCCTCCCCCGCCGCGCCCCCCACACCTCGACCACGCTTCCTTCCCGAACCACGCTCTCGATCTCCGAGGCGCGGTGCGGCGGAAACCGAACCTCCGTCCCGTCTTCGAGGAAGAAGCCGTCGAGGTCGCCGTGATGGTTCCGCTTCCACCCCGAGACGGTTCCCGAAATCGTCTCCGGGCGATCCGCGCCGGGACTCCCGCGCCCGATGAAGACCGTCTCGAAGCCCCGCTCCGTCGCCGCCGAAGCGAGAGCTTCGTTCGGAAGCCCGTGGAGGATGAGCGTCTCGACGGAGACTCCGGGCCGGAGCTTCGACAAGAGTTCGGCGGCTTCGGAGAGAAAATTCTCGGCCTCGGTTTGCGAAATGGGGTCGAGTTCTTCGCGGTGTCGGGGCTTCCTTCCGAGGAGGCCGCGCACGGAGAGGCCATATCCGCTCGACGCCCGCTCGTCCACGACGCACGCGACGGTCGCCTCGCCCTCGAAAAGATACCGGGTCGCGCCCCGAACGACCGCTTCCCACCCCCGCGAATCCACACAGATCATATGCTTCATAAGAACTTCCTTTCCCGATGCGTTCATTTTATATGGTCGCTTCGCTCCCGTTCTCGGTTCTCAGTTTTTAGTTTTTAGCCGAGAACCGAGAACTGAAAACTAAAAACTGAGGCCGAGTGAAAGCCACAGTCCGAACACGGCGGCGAGGAGTATGAACGGGGTGGCGACGGCGCCGATCTTCAAATAATCCTTCGCGTTCACCTCCACGCCTCGGTCGCGCACGATGGAGAGCCATATGAGAGTGGCGAGCGAGCCGACGATGGTGAGGTTCGGGCCGACGTTCGTGCCGATAAGCGTGGCGTACACGACCGAGACGCTCGCCTCGCCGCTTTCGAGGAGGGGGGCGATGGAGTTTATGGACATCACCGCCATCGGGACGTTGTTTACGAGGTTCGATCCGAGCGCCGCTCCGACGGCGACCCCGAGTATTTCGAGGAATCCCGACCCTTCCCCCGCCTTCGCGAAAGCGTTTCCGACCACCGACGTGAGGCCCGCGTCCTCCGCGCCGCGCACGACGACGAAAAGTCCGATCACGAGCGCGAAAAGTCCCCACGAGATCTCACTCGACACCGCCCGGAACGATACCCACCCGAATATGCACGCCGCCAAAACGACGACCGCGCCCCCGACGAGAGCCATGAGGCCGATCGGGACGCCGAGGATCGGGGCCGCGAAAAACGCCACGAGAACCCCGACGACCCCGCCCGCCGCGAGCCTAAAGAACGCCGGGTTCTCCGCCTCGAAGAAGCGATCCTCGGAATACCCCCCGACGAGGTCACCCCGGAAGAGGACGAGGAAGACGAGGAGGTTCGCGGCGACGGCGAAGGTCGCCGGAAGGAACATGACAACTCCGAAGCGTATGAAGTTTATGTCGAAGGCGTTGTACGCGAGGAGGTTCGTGAGGTTCGACACCGGAAGGAAGAGAGACGCGGTATTCGCGGTGTACGTGCACGCGAAGACGAACGGGAGCGGGCGAAGCCGGAGCCGGACGACCATCCCGTACACGATCGGGGTGAGGACGATGGCCGTCGCGTCGAGGGAGAGAACCGCCGTGACCACGGTTCCGACGAGGAAAACCATCACATAAAGCCGCCGGACGCTTCCGGCTCCGGCGCGGTCGGCGAGGGAGGCGGCGAAGTCGAAGAACCCGGCGCGGTCGGCGGCGGCGGAGAGGGCCATCATCCCGAGGAGGAGGAAGAGCGCGTCATGAACGTCCCACACAATATTCCACACATCCCCGATCGGCACGAGCCCGAGCGCGAGTACGACCACGCCGCCGAGGACGGCCCACCACGCCTCGCCGACATCCCGAGGCCGGATGAGAATGCACACGAGCGTTAGGGCGAGGATGCCCCCGGCGAGAAGCGCGTCCATGAGGGGAATGGTACATGGTCGCTTCGCGACCGTTCTCGGTTTTTAGTTTTTAGTTTTTAGCCCGAATAATTCACGAAGGTAGTTGAAGAGAGGGAGCCTTCTCGTGTATACGGTCTAGTTGTTCCATAACTGACCAAAGGAGGAGGCTCCCATGAGCGATTGTGCCACACAACCGATGCATTTTGAGACCGAGACGGCGCTTGCCCTCGAAGCCGCCTTCGACGGAGGGCGAACCACCTCCGACGGAGGGCTTCTCTGGCTCTCCAAAATGGACGCCGAGATGGGTTTGTGCCAGGAGGTCTCCGAGTGCGTGGCGGAGTGGCGAACGAGGCGCTCTCGCCATTCGCTCCTCTCCCTCGTGCGCCAGCGCGTCTTCCAGATAGCGTGTGGATACGAGGACCAGAACGACTCCGACACCCTGCGCGAGGACCCTTTGTTCAAAGTAGCGTGCTCCTCGATGCCCGAGAGCGGCTTCGACCTTGCGAGCCAGCCGACGATCTGCCGCCTGGAGAACGCGGCCACGAGACGCTCTTGCCACCGGATGGCCGAGGCCCTCTTCGAGCTTTACCTCACCGAGCGCGGGAAGGAGGGCGCCCCGGAGCGGGTGCTTCTGGATTTCGACTCGACCGACGATCCTGTGCACGGCGATCAGGAGGGGGGCCGCTACCACGGTTATTACCGCCAGCACATGTACCATCCGCTCCTCGTCTTCGACGGTGAGAGTGGGCATCTCATCACCGCGCTTTTGCGGGCCGGCAACGCCCACGCCTCGAACTCCTGCGTGGCTCTTCTGAAGCGCGTCGTCTCTCGTTTGAGGGGAAGATGGCCCGAAGTCGGGATAGAGATGAGAGCCGACGCGGGCTTCGCCGTCCCCGCCGTCTACGACTACTGCGAGAAGGAGTCCATCACATGCACCATCGGCCTCATAACCAATGCGCGCCTCGAAGGGATGGCCGAGGAGTTGCTCGAGGAGGCGATGGAGCTGTACGGGGCGCAAGGGACGAAGCAGAGGCTCTTCTCGGAGGGTCTTTACCGGGCCGGAAGCTGGGAGCACGTCCGCCGGGTCGTCTACAAGGCCGAGGCTATGGAGCAGGGGGCCAACCGGCGCTTCGTCGTCACAACAAGAAACGATGCGCCCGAAGACCTCTACGAATTCTACGCGATGCGCGGGGAGAGCGAGAACTGGATCAAGGACTTCAAGCTCCACATCAAGTGCGACCGCCTCAGTTGCCATCGCTTCATCGCGAACCAGTTCCGGCTTCTGTTGCACGCGGTGGCGTACTGGCTGATGGACTCTTTGAGGAGGAAGCTCATCGAAAGCGGAGTACGCCGGATGCAACTCGACACCCTCAGACTGCGCCTTGTAAAGGTCGGAGGGAGGGTGAGGGAGTTGAAGACGAAGATCCGCATGCATCTCGCCTCGGGACATCCCGGGCAACGTCTATGGCACGCTCTTGCGCTGGCCTTCGGAGGCGTTCATGAATAATTCGGGCTATGAATCCGTGGACGACTTCGTCAGCGCGGCGGAGGAGGATCCCGGCTCCATATCCGTCGGCGGCAGCGGGGAGTTCACGGCCAACCACGTGGGGACTTTGAGCTTCGGCCAGATGACGGACTCC
>JACCWD010000206.1 GCA_013697825.1 Rubrobacter sp. | reverse complement strand
TTTCGGGAACCCCCGCCGTGGACACCATCGCGAACGCCGTCGCGGCGGCGGGCATACCGGCGATCTTCCTCCCCTTCGTCCTCGGCGTCGTGGGGAACATGATCACCGGCTCCACCACCGTCGGCGTGATAACGGCGGCTTCCCTCACCGCCCCCCTCATGGGCGATTTGAATTTGAGTCCCGAAGCGGTCGTCCTCGCGGGAGCCTCGGGTTCGGTGATCGTGAAGTATGTGAACTCGAGTTATTTCTGGATATGCACGACGCTCTCGCGTATGCCGCTCCGCTCCGCGCTCATATCGTATGGTGGCGGTACTTTGGTGGGTGGGATCGTGTGCATGGTTGTGGTGTACATACTGTGGGTACTCGGGCTGATATAGCGTGGGCCGCACACACGAAAAACAGAAAGGGGCGAGATGCTTCCGCTCGAAAAACTGAAGGTCCTCGACCTCACGCAGGTGATGGCCGGGCCGTTTTGCACACAACTCCTCGCCGACATGGGCGCGGAGGTCACGAAAGTCGAGCAGCCCGGAACCGGGGATCAAAGCCGGCGGGCGATGGGCTTCAAAATGAAGGGCGAGGACACCGCCGCCTTCCTCGCCGTGAACCGGAATAAAAAGAGCTTGACTTTGAATTTGAAGGAGGACGACGCGCGAGAGATCCTTTATAAGCTCGCCCGCGAAGCCGACGTCGTCGTCGAGAACTTCCGGCCCGGCGTCACCGAGAAGCTCTGCATAGACTACGAGACCCTCTCGGAGATGAACCCGCGCCTCATATACGCGAGCATCTCCGGCTTCGGACAGACCGGGCCGTACGCGATGCGGGCCGGATACGATCTCATCGCGCAGGGAATGTCCGGCGTCATGAGCGTGACCGGGGAACCCGACGGCCCGCCCGCGAAGGCCGGAATACCCATCGGAGATTTGTCTGCCGGGATGTTTTGCGCCTTCGGCATCCTCTCCGCGCACACCGCCCGCGAGGAGACCGGACGCGGACAGCGCATAGACACGTCATTGTTCGAAGGCTCTCTCGCCCTCTCCATATGGGAGACCGCCGAACTGTGGGCGACCGGGCGAATCCCGCAGCCGTTCGGCTCCGCGCACCGTCTCACCGCTCCGTACCAAGCCCTCGCCACGAGCGACGGATACATAAACGTCGGGGCGAATAACGGAAGATTGTGGAAACGCCTTTGCGTCGCCATCGAGCGCGAGGAACTCCTCGACGACGAACGCTTCACCACGAACGACGACCGGATGAAAAACCGCCACGAACTCGCCATCGAACTCGAGAAGTCGCTCAAAGACAAAACCACCGACGAATGGATGGACATTTTCAACGACGCCGGGTTCCCGGCGGGGCCGATCCACAACTACGAGCAGGTTTTCGAGGACGAGCATACAAAGGCGCGGGACATGATGGTCGAGATGGATCACCCGGTCGAGGGAAAGATAAAGGGACTCGGCATCCCGGTGAAACTCTCCGACACCCCCGGACAAATACGCCGCGCCGCGCCGCTCCTCGGCGAGCATAACGAAGAGACGCTCGGTCGGCTGGGTTATTCTGACTCGGACATAGCGAGCCTCAAAGAAAGGGGAGTCATATGATTGAGACCGAACAACTCCTTTTCGAGAAGCGCGAAAGCGGCGGCGGAGCATCCGTCGGCTCCGTCGCCCACATCACGTTCAACCGCCCCGATGCCCGGAACGCGATGACGTGGGAGATGTACGACGCGCTCTACGAAGCGTGCGAGGATATAGACCGCGACGACGAAATACGGGTCGCCGTCCTTCGCGGCGCGGGCGGAAAGGCGTTCGTCGCCGGAACCGACATAAAACAGTTCCGGGAGTTCGAGAGCGGCGAAGACGGCATCGAGTATGAGAAGCGCATCGAGAGGATCATAAGCCGACTCGAAGCCGTCGAAAAACCGACCATCGCCGCCATCGACGGCTTCGCCATCGGCGGCGGACTCTCCATCTCCGCCGCTTGCGACCTTCGTATATGCACACCGGACGCGAAGTTCGGGGCGCCCATCGCCCGCACCCTCGGAAACTGCCTCTCGGTGAAGAACCACGCTCGCCTCATGGCGCTCCTCGGCCCGGCGAGGACGAAACAGCTCATATTCCTCGCGAAGAACTTCACCGCCGAGGAGGCGCTCGCCGTCGGACTCGCCGCCGAGGTCGTCCCGGCGGAGGAACTCGACGAGCGCGTCGCCGAAATATGCGAGAAGCTCATCTCGCACGCCCCGCTCACGATGCGGGCCACGAAGGAGATGCTCCGGCGCATCACGTTCGCCCACCTCCCCGACGGCGAGGACATCGTCCGCGAGACATACGGGAGCGAAGACTTCCACGCGGGCGTCGCCGCCTTCACCGAGAAACGCCGCCCGGAGTGGAGGGGGAGATAATGGAAGCATTCTTTGGAAAAATAGACGGGCATACCCCGGACATCGCCGCCGACGCCTTCGTCGCCCCGATGACCACCGTCGTCGGACAAGTGAAGGTCGGGGCGCGTTCGAGCGTGTGGTACGGGTGCGTGCTTCGCGCCGACGACGAGGAAGTCGTGATCGGGGAGGGATGCAATGTTCAAGACCTCTCCCTCATGCACGCCGACCCCGGATTTCCCGCGATACTCGGCGACCGCGTCTCCGTCGGCCACCGAGCCATAATCCACGGAGCGAGGGTCGAAGACGACGCGCTCATCGGGATGGGCGCGACGCTTTTGAACGGGGTTCGCGTCGGCTCCGGCTCGGTCGTCGCCGCCGGAGCCGTCGTCACGCCCGGAACCGAAATCCCTCCGAACTCGCTCGTGGCGGGGGTTCCGGGGAAGGTCGTCCGGGAGGCGAGGGAGTCCGACCGGGCCATGATCTCGCACACCCACGAATCGTATCTCCGAAAGTCGGACATCCACGCGGAGGTCGAAGCTCTTTCCTTCGAGGAGGTTTCCCGATGAGGTGGAGTTCGCGTGAGCCGGGAGTCGGGGAAGAGCGCGAAGCGCGAATCGTCAGCCGCGAGTCGTATTTCGCGATTCGCGGCCCTTCGGGGTTTGGGAGTCGAGAAAGGCGAGAGGATCGAGGCTCCCGCCGCCGAAGCCTCCCCTCGAACTTCGCAAAAGTCCATCGAGAGGGAAGGCAATGGCGTCGGCGAAGAGAGAGTCGAAGACGCCCCGACTTTCGACTCCCGAACCTCGAAGCGAGCGAAAGCGACCGACGGGGAGGTATTTCGTGAACGGCGACCACTCGAAGCTCGGGGAGCCGGCGCGTTCGATACTCGAAGGCGAGTACTCGAACATGCTCTCGTGCATCCGGTGCGGGCTGTGTTTGACGTCATGCCCGACGTACGTCCTCTCCGGCCATGAGGCGGAGGGGCCGCGGGGGCGGGTCGCGATGGCTCGCGCGCTCGTCGAGGGGAAGGTGGATCTCACACCCGACCTCATCGCGCATGAGCAAAACTGCCTCGTGTGCGACGCATGTACCGCCGTGTGTCCGGCGGGGGTGAGCATGGATCCCATCCAAGTCGCATTGCGGACGGCGATCGAACCGAACATAAATGCCGAACGTCCCGCCCACATAAAAGGACTCCGGAAATTCGTCTTCCGCCGACTCTTCGCCGACATGCGGGTGTTCCGGCTCCTCGTGAGATCCATCGTCCTTTATCAACGCACCGGCCTCCAATGGATCGCCCGGAGATCCGGCATTCTCAAACTCCTCCGCCTCGACGAACCCGAGGCGCTCCTCCCGGCAAAGATCCCCACGAAGTTCGTCGTCCCGAACGGCGAAGTGCATCCATCGAAGAACGGGAGAGGGGATCGCTCGACCGGATTCTTCGCCGGGTGTGTGATGTCCACGGCGATGGCGGATGTGGATCGGGCGACGGTTCGAGTTTGCCAAAAGGCGGGATGGAACGTCTCCGAGACGGCGGGGCAAGGTTGTTGCGGCGCGCTAAACGCCCATGGCGGCGACCTCGAAGGAATGAAGACCCTCGCGAAGCGGAACATCGAAGCCTTCGAGAAGGAAGGCGGCGCACCCATCGTCATAAACTCCGCCGGGTGCGGCGCGATGCTCAAAGACTACGCCCACCATTTCCGCAACGACGAGGAGTGGGCCGAAAGGGCGAAGAAGTTCTCCGATCGCGTCAAAGACGTGACGGAACTCGTCGAGCCGGACGACTTCGAGTTCCGGGGTTCCGTCGAGCGGACGGTGACGTATCAGGAACCATGCCACCTCGTCCACGCGCAGAAAATAAGCAAACAGCCGCGCGCTCTTTTGAAGGCCATTCCCGGCCTCGAATTGCGCGAGATGGAGGAGTCGAGCCTGTGTTGCGGAAGCGCGGGCGTATACAACGTCACGAACCCGGAGGAGTCGAGCCAACTCCAAAAACGGAAGCTCGACAACGCGAAAGAAACCGGAGCCGAGACGATCGCCACCGCGAACCCCGGCTGCCACATGCAACTCGCGGGCGGCATCAAAAACCGCGGCGAAGCCACGGAGGTGAAGCACATCGTGGAGCTTCTCGACGAAGCGACGGGTGGAAAGGAATCCGGGTGAATGGAGCCGTCGTTTGCGGAGTCGGGAGTCGGGAGGCGCTTCGCTCCGCTCGCTTCGGGAGTCGGGAGTCGGGCGAGCGGTTCGCCGTTTTTCTTCGTCTCCCGCTCTCCACGAGTCGAGGAGCGAGGCCGGATATGGACGATCCCATACCCACTCTCCGCGACCCGGCGTGTCATCTCTCGTCGGGGAAGCCATGCCGCCGGAAGACAGATTGGCGGAACGCCCCCACGAGGGCGGGCGGAGGCGATCTTCTCCACGCCCGGAATCGCATGAAGAAGAACGGGAGGTCATAGTGCCGATCTTCGGCGGAAAAAAGAAGAAAGAAAGAGCCTCCGGCGTGTGGCGGAACTCGGACGCGGCGGCGAAGGAACGCCTCACACCCGAGCCGATCGAGGTGGACGAGGCGCAACGATCGTATTCTTCGTCGCGTTCGAGCGAGATCGCCCGCGACCTCCGCGAGGTGGTGCGAGACAGCCAAATCGTCGAGGCTCCGGGCGAGCTTCAAACTTTCGCGTACGATGCTTCGTTCGAGACGCAGCTTCGTCCGAGGCTCCCGGAGGCGGCGGTCATCGCCGGCTCCGAGGAGGATGTCGTCGCCGTGATGAAGTACGCCCACGAGCATTCGATCCCCGTAACGACGCGCGGCG
>JACCWD010000200.1 GCA_013697825.1 Rubrobacter sp. | reverse complement strand
CTAGGCTCGGAGACGATCTCCCGTCAAGGAGCCGCGCCACTTTTGTCTCGCCGGAGAGTCGCGTGTTGTATCCTGTCGGTCAAGGACGAGGAAAGGAGCAACGAATGGCCGAGGGAACCATCGTTTCGACCGCGGCGGCGCACCCGCTTGATCCGCTGAGCGCGGAGGAGATCTCCCGCGCCGCCGGGATCCTGCGCGAAGAGAAAAGCCTCAACGAAAGAGTCCGCTTCGCCGGAGTGGTCTTGAACGAGCCGCCGAAGGAGAGCGTCCTCGCCTTCGAGAAGGGCGAAGATTTCGAGCGACAGGCGGAGATCGTCGCGGTGGACGCGAACAGCGGAAAGAGCTTTGAGGCCGTCGTGTCTGTGACCCGCGGACAGGTGGTCTCGTGGGAGGAGATCGAAGGCGACATCCAGCCGCCCATAGTCCTCGAAGAGTTCGACGAGTGCGAACAAGCGTGCAAGGACAACCCGGAGTACCGCGAAGCCCTCGCAAAACGCGGCGTCACCGACATGGACATGGTCATCGTGGACCCGTGGTCGGCGGGAAGCTACGGTGACGAAGAAGGAAGACGGCTCTCTCGCGCCCTGACGTGGGTGAAGCTCGACCCCGACGACCACGCATACGCCCATCCCGTGGACAACCTCGTCGCCGTCGTGGACCTGAACGAGATGAAGGTCGTCCGCATCGAGGACTCCGGCGTCGTCCCGATCCCAAAGGAGAGAGGGAACTATACGCCCGAGGCCGTGAGAGACGAACTCGGCGGCGAGATGAGGCGAGACCTCAAACCCATCGAGATCTCACAGCCCGAAGGCGTCTCCTTCGAGGTCGAGGGACACGAGATCCGGTGGCAGAAGTGGCGCATGCGTATCGGCTTCACCGCCCGCGAGGGACTCGTCCTCTATACCGTCAGCTACAACGACAATGGACGCGAAAGGCCGATACTCTACCGCGCGTCTCTGTCGGAGATGGTCGTGCCGTACGGCGACCCGCGTCCCGGACACTTCCGGAAGAACGCCTTCGACGCCGGGGAATACAACGTCGGCGCTCTGGCGAACTCGCTCGAACTCGGGTGCGACTGCCTCGGGGAGATCACGTACTTCGACGGCGTCGTCGCCGACGGCGCGGGTCGCCCACTCACCATAAAGAACGCCGTTTGCCTCCACGAAGAGGACTACGGAATGCTCTGGAAGCACTTCGATATGCGAAGCGAGGAGACCGAGGTTCGCCGTTCGCGGAGGCTCATCCTCTCCTTCGTCGCCACCGTCGCAAACTACGAGTACGGTTTCTTCTGGTACTTCTACCAGGACGGGAACATCGAGTTCGAGGGAAAGCTCACCGGCGTCGTCTCGACCGGCGCCCTCCCTCCCGGAGAGGAGACCCGCCACGGACAACTCCTCAACCCCGACGGACTCTACGCCCCCATTCACCAGCACTTCTTCAACTTCCGCCTCGACATGGACGTGGACGGAAACAAAAACACCGTCTACGAAGTGAACACCGAGTCCGTGCCGCCCGGAGACGAAAATCCTCACGGAAACGCCTATTTCGCGAAGGCGATGCCCATAAAGACCGAGTCCGAGGGACAAAGGAACGTGAACATGGCCTCGGCGCGGTATTGGCGGATCGTCAACGAGTCCTCCAAGAACCGCGTCGGGGAGCCGGTCGCATACAAGCTCATGCCGAAGACGAACGTCGTCCCCTTCGCGCAGCCCGACGCTCAAGTGATGAAGCGGGCCGGATTCGTGAAGAACCACCTCTGGGTGACGCCCTACGAGCCAGACGAGAAGCACGCCGGAGGAGCGTACCCGAACCAGAATCCCGGCGGGGATGGACTTGTGAAGTGGGTCGAGAAAGATCGTCCGGTCGAGGACAAAGACGTGGTGATCTGGTACACGCTCGGGGCGCACCATCCGGCGCGACTCGAAGACTGGCCGGTCATGCCGGTCGAGTACTCGGGGTTTATGTTAAAGCCGGAGGGCTTCTTCGACCGGAACCCCGCCCTCGACGTGCCGAGGCCGAACGGTCATTGTCATAACGGTG
>JACCWD010000166.1 GCA_013697825.1 Rubrobacter sp. | reverse complement strand
AACCTCATGAGAAGAGCGAAAGCAAGAACCCTCCAAGCTCTCTTCGAGGCGACCACACAGGCGATTCGGGCGGTCACGGGCGAGGACGCCCGAGGCTATTTCGAGCATTGCGACTACAAAACGCCTCAGGATCACTCAATATGAAAACCGCTCTAGCCAAGAGCCAAGAACCGGGAGCGGAGCGACCTCACCACCACATTCCCCGGAGGTCGATCGTCCCCTCGCGCGGCCACGCCGAGAGCGGCTTGGTGGCGGGCATGATGAGGGTCGGTCCCTCGGAGAGCGTCCATTCCATGCTCCCCAGATCCATCTCCCGCACCTTCCGATAAACACGATGCCATCCGACGCGCTCATAGAAACCGACGACCTCTTCCCGGCATCCCAAATACCCGAAGGCAGCCGACGTCTCCGTCGTGAGGACGCGTCGAAGTTCGGCCATGAGCCGTCGTCCGAGTCCTTTCCCTCGCCGCCCCGGATGCGTGGCGACACCGCCCACTCCGGCGACGAGAATGTCGCGCTCTCCGACGCCGATGAGACGGCGTTCGAAGCCGAGGTGGGCCACGATAGCGCCGGATGGATCCTCCATCCAAAGGCGGTGATCCGGGGGCGCGGGGTAGCACGACGCGGCGCGGAAGACATCGGCGTGCTTCGGAAAGGCGACGACAAGCAAATCCGAGATGGCCGCGTGATCGCCGGGAGTCAAATCCCCTTCGGCGACGAAGCGAAACCGCAAATCATCGGCCGACGCCATCATCGGAGCATCATTTCGGCAAACTATGAGGGATTGTCACAGCGAAGTTGATGAGGTGTGATCCACCCAAAAGCGAGACTCCGGTCGGCAAACGCGGCCTGTCCGGGAAGGCATTTCCTGATGCCTGAAACCTGATGCCCGGATTACGAAGGATCAAGCCTTCGCAATCCGCCGTGAGGGGATCGCCCGCGTTCCACGTTACGGGCCGGACGCCGCTTCCGACTGCCTGTCTTCATATTGATCCCCGACCGCCTCGGACGTGTCCGGCTCGGTGGTTTCTTCCTCCGGCGGCGAGTCTTCGTCTTCGACGTTCGTCTCTTCCGAGCATTCCTCGTCGCCGTGTTCGCGAGGCTCCCCGTCCGTCGTCTCTTCCTCGTCTCCGTGCTCGTGAGATTCGCACTCGTCGTCCTCTTCGTCAGCGGCTTCGTCGTTCGGAGGAGCGTCCGGGGTCGTGCCTTCGGGGACGGTGCCTTCGGGGACGGTGCCTTCGTCGGCATCATCCGGGGTCGTGCTTTCGGGAGTCGTCTCTTCGGGGGTCGTACCTTCGGAGTCCTCCGAGTCTTCGGGAGACGTGCTTTCGGTGGGCGGCTCTCCGGGGGTCTCCGCGCCCTCCGGCGGCGTGGAGGGAGTGGCGGGCTTGGTCGGTTCGGTCGTTTCCCCGGTCGGCTCTTCGGGCGGCTCCGGCGGCCTCGGGGTGAGGATGCCGTCTATCACGTCGCGGATGCCGTCGCCGATTCCGGGGAGCGGATTCGGGATGCTCGGGAGCGAAGGCACGCGGCTCGGGGGAGGCGTTCCGCTCGTCGGCTCGGGCGTGGTCGGCCCGGTCGCCTCGTCATTCTCCGTCGTCGGGGCGGGGTTCACAGGCCTCGGCGGGTCGGCGGGTCGGCGGGGTTCGCGGGTTATGTCCGGGGAGAGTTCGGAGGAGTCGTTTTGCTCGATGATGGGGCTTGGGGCGGCGGTTCCGGTTCCGGTCGCCATGTCGGGCCTCACTCCGGGGTCGGAGGGGAATTGCCAGTATCCGCCGCCGGACGGGGTCGGGGCGGAGGATTGCGGAGCCTCGCAGTACGGGATGTCCGATCCACCCTCGACGGAGCCGCCGTTCGCCTTCACCCATTCGAGGAGCGGGAACGGGTTCATCGCCCCCGAGGCGAGCTGCGTCCTCTCCCCGCTCGTCTCGTACCACCCGAGGTGGAGGTGCGGAGGGAACTGCCCGCGCGCCCCCTCCGGCCCTTGCCCCGTGTCCCCGGCGAACCCGACGACATCGCCCGCCTCGACCGTGTCGCCGATGCGGAGATCGCTGCTCCGATCCATGTGAGCGTAATAAAAGAGGTCGCCCTTCTTCACCGGGCCTACGGAATACGCCGCCTCGAGCATCACCGTATACCCGCCGAGGGTGTTCCACCCATTCACGTTCGCCCCGGCGACCGGGACGATGCGTCCGTCCGTCATCGCGAGAAGAGGCGTTCCGTTCGGAGCCATGAGGTCGGTGCCTTCGTGGCCGCCTTGCGGGCGAGCCGCGCCCCACGTGTCCTCGTATGAATTGAAATGCTCCCTTGTCATCGGGAAGATGATCTCGCTCCCCGGAGGCGCGTCGCCAACCGTCTGACACGACCTCGCCGCGCCCGAGGACGAAGGGTTCCGGGACGCGCTGCTAACTTGCGGGCCGGGCCGATAAAAAACCGGGGCATCCTCCTCGAAGTTCACATTCTCGTAAAGGCTCTCGACAGGCTCATGCGAATGGCCGCGATCTTCGTGGTCGTCATGCTCATCGGAGTGCTCGTCCGAATGCTCGTCTTCATCGTGGGTTTCGCCGTCATTGTCGCGGTATTGATTTTCGGCGGGGGTTTCGTTTTGGGAGAAGGCGAAGACCGACTCCGGGAAGTTTTGCGGGATGGAGCTCACGCCGAAGGTGCCGAGCTTCACGAGCAAAGCGAACACGGTCAGAATGACCGTGAGATAAGCAAGCCGCGTCCATCCAAACTCCGACAAAAATCCTCCCCTCGCCTCCGGGACATTATCGTCCCGAACCAGCCGGATGAATGGTACTTTCACACAATCGAGACTACACAGTCAATAGCGGGGCGAAAAACAGTGGGTCGGAGGGGACGGGATCCCCGTCTTTTCAAACGCTCCGGGCGTTGAGCGAAAGATATTCCGGGTACTCGACGGCGGGCGTGTGGGCCGCCGCCGCCCCGATCATGGCCGCATTGTCCGTACACAATTCGGGCGAAGGTATGACGAGCCCGAAGCCGAGCTTTTCGCACTCCTCACCCAATCTCCGCCGAAGAAGCCCGTTCGCCGCGACCCCGCCCGCGACGACGAGCGAGGACGCGCCGCGCATGTCCGCCGCCCGGAGGAGCTTCCGCGCCAATGCCTCGACGACCGCCGACTCATAGCTCGCCGCGAAGTGCGGAATCTCCTCGCGCACCTCTTCCTCGTCCATCGCTTTCAGCTTGTAAAGGAGGCTCGTCTTCAAACCGGAGAACGAAAAGTCGAGGTTCTTTTTGTCTTTGAGGCCGACGGGGAATTCGTACCGGGCCGGGTCGCCGTTTTTCGCGGCTTTCGAGATGGCCGGGCCGCCGGGGAATCCGAGGCCGAGCATGCGAGCGCCTTTATCGAGGGCTTCCCCGGCGGCGTCGTCGAGCGTCTCCCCGAGGAGGTTCATCGAGTGATCCTCCGCGACGGAATAAAGCGCGGTGTGGCCCCCGGAGGCGATGAGGGCGACGAAGGGCGGCTCGAGGCCCGGCTCCGCGAGATATGCCGCCGCGACGTGACCTTCGAGGTGGTTCACCGGGACGAGCGGGAGCTTCCTCGCATACGCGACACCCTTCGCGGCGGCGACCCCGACGAGGAGCGCGCCAATGAGTCCGGGCCGGACGGTCACGGCGACGCGGGACACGTCGTCGAGAGAAACGTCCGCGTCTTCGAGAGCTTTCGAGATCACCGCGTCCATCCGTTCGAGATGCGCCCTCGAAGCCACCTCCGGCACGACTCCGCCGTATCGTTCGTGCTCGGTCTGTGTGTGGACGACGTTCGAGAGGACGAGCCTCCCGTCCACGACGGCGGCGCACGTATCGTCGCACGAGGTTTCGATGGCGAGGATCACGTGTGTATTTTAGCGTGTGTGCATGGTTTCGGACTCGCCTCTCACGGCGAGAGGCGGAGGATGCGGCGATCCGGATCTTCGGACATTTCGATGTCTTCGGACATTTCGATGTCTTCGGACATTTCGATGATCTCTTCGCGCCGTTCCCGGAGCAAAGTATCTATGCGCCCGGTCGCGCAGTTTCCGGTTCCGAGCCAGACGACCTTCGGAGGAGAGCCATGAATCCGGCTCAAATCGTGGAAATCCGCGTCCTTCGTGACGATCGTGAATCCGTGGATGCGGGCATACTCGAAAACCTCCGTGTCGGGGGCGCAGTCGAGGCCCGAAAACGCGAGATGGCTCGATTCGGGGAAGACATCCCCGAGCATATCCACGAGTCGCGGCGAGAGGTTTTGATCGAAGAGGAGCCTCATCCACCCGAAGCCGCGAGCCTACGTTCTTGATCCGCCGCGTAGGCTAGGCACGCGAGTATGTCCTCCTCGGTCAAATAAGGAAAATCTTCGAGAATCTCTTCTTTGGACATCCCGGCGGCGAGGTACGAAAGCACGTCGTAAACCGTGATCCTCATCCCCCGGACCGTGGGCTTTCCGCCCATCTTCCCGGGTTCCCTCGTGATGATGCCTTCATACGACCTTTCCATGCCGGATATTTTAGCAACGATGCCACCACGAGGGTTCCGCGACGACCGGGTTCGTTTTCACGAATCAGAGGTGGCTTCCGCCCCCCCGTTCACGGCGCCTTCGAGCATCGGCACGATCTCTTCGAGCGCGAATGGAAGACTCAAAACGGTGTTCCACCCGAATGCGTCCTCGGTATCGCCTTCGAGGAAGATGGCGCGTCCTTCGCGCATCGCGTCGAGCCGATTTATGAGCGGTTCGGACTCGATGGCTTCGCGCCCGCCCTCGACGAAGGAGATTTGATCCCACACGAGAACGTCGGCGTCGAGGAGATCCACGCGCTCCTCGCTTATTTCGGCGAAGAAGGAATCCCCGGCAAGCTCGTCGAACTCCTCGGGGATGACGAACCCGAGCGAGGTGAAGAACCTCGAACGGGCGTCCGCCGAGGCGAAGGTGGAGAAAGTCCCCTCGGCATACGTCCCGATAGCCAAACTCTTCCCCTCGAACTCGGGATGCGACTCGCGCGCCTCCTCGAACATCCCCTCGACTTCGGCGACGAGTTCCTCCGCCCGCCCCTCGCGCCCGAGCATCATCGTCGTTTCTTGCCACGGCATCCCGTAGTCTATGAAGTCGCCCGACTGGGCCACCGTCGGCGCGATCTCGGACAACGTCCCGTAATCGTCCTCCGTCATCCCCGAATAAAGGCCGACGATGAGATCCGGCTCCAAAGCGGCGATCCTCTCGAAGTTTATGTTCTCCGGCATGTTCAATATTTCCGGCTCCGCATCCCCCGCCTCATCCTCGGCCCACGGAAAAATGACATCGTCCTCGTCGCCGTACCAATACCTAACCGCCACCGGAGACACCCCGAGCGCGAAGAGGAAGTCATGCTCCTGATAGCCGATCGAAACCACCCGACCCGGCTCGCCCTCGACCTCCGTCTCACCGAACTTGTGCTCGACCGTCCGAGCCTCCCCGGAGCCACCCTCCTCGCCCGACTCATCCCCACCCGCTCCACCGCCGCATCCGGCGAGGCCGAGCAAAAACAATCCACCCGCCCCCGCAAGAAACTCCCTCCGCGTCGCAAACCTTCCCACGCCCGTCTCCCTTTCTTCAATCGGGATTCATTATCAAAAAAACGATTATGGGCGAAAGAAGGAAGCCGAGTCAATGTGGGTTTGACCGGGATCACAGAGAGTCGGCGCGGTCGTCTACCGATATACTCATTTCATGCGTTCTTTCTCGTTGCTTTTCGTCTTCATCGCGCTCGTCGTACTCGCGATGTTCCTCATATACGTGATCCGCGGCCCCGTTGACCCGTTCATCGCGGTCGCCCTCTTCATAAGTTTTCTGGCGTGCGCCATCCCCGCACTCTATTTATTGAAGCCCTTCGAGGGAAAGGAAGCCCTCGAACGCCGCCGAAGAGAGCGGAGGGAGAAAATAAATCGCCGGAGAGAGAACCGGGGCGAAAACCGCGACGACTCCGAAGCCGACGGCTCCGAAGCTAATGACTCCGAAGACTCAAAGTCATGAGGACGGCGTCCTCGTCACCGTAATACCTCGGCCGCCTCCCCGTATCCCGAAAGCCAAGCGAGCCATAAAAACGCCTCGCCGCGTCGTTACCCGGTCGGACTTCGAGGTATACCTCTTTCGTGTCGGGGAACTCTTCGATGGCAGCTTCGACGAGGTTTCGCGCCACGCCCGAGCGGCGGTTTTCGGGACGGACGGCGAGGGTCGTTATGTGGAGTTCGTCGAGGATGTTCTTCACCCCGATCTGCCCGAGTATCCTCCCTTTTTCCTCGGCGACGAGGTGGAATCCGAGCGGGCTTTCGAGTTCGGTCTTCCATATGCCCGCCGTCCACGGCGCGGGGAGGCAGAGCGCGTCGACCTCCATCGCCGCGTCGAGGTCGGAGGTCTTCATCGGGCGAATTTTCAGGGACGGCTCCACGGATTGAGATCCCGGCGAACCTCCGCGTCCGGCTCCCGGACGTATATCGGGGCGACGTCCTCGGCGGGAACCGGAGCGAAGTCGGCGGACATGACATGCCCCGCCGCCGACACCCGGTGGAGCGGGGAGCCGTCCGGCGGAACCTCCCCGAGCTTCGAGAGGATCTCCCGGTACCGAACCGCCCCGTCTCCGACGACGAGAGGAGCACCGGGCGCCGAAAGCCCCTCCGGCTCGACGCACACGACCTCCCCCGCCGAGCCTTCCGAGAAACGCTGCGCGAAGATTTGCCTCCGCTTCGCGTCGAGGACGGCGAGGATGTCGGTACGGGAAGACAGCGCGGGCGCGGCGAGGGCGGCGAGCGTCGAGTTCTTCGAGAGCGAGGCTCCGGCTCCGAGCGCGAGGGAGCGGGCCGTGGCGGCGGCGATGCGGATGCCCGTGAACGTTCCGGGGCCGACCCCGACGAGGATACATTCCACATCCCCGAGCGTCCTCCCCGAGAGTTCGAGGGCCGCGTGGATCGCCGGAAGGAGCGAATCCGAGGCTCCGGGATTCGAGACGGATATCTCCGAGAGAACCTCCCGCCCCTCCCCATCCGCGACCCCGACGGCGACGATAGCCGTCGAAGTGTCGAGGACGAGCGTCAACATTTCATACCCGCCCCGGTGTCATTCCCCGATCCTCTCGGCGAGGGGGCCGGAGATTTCGACGCGGCGCGTCGAGGGAGTTTGGTGGGAGATGTTTATGATCGTCGGCTCCTCGATGATTTCCAGCGCGGGGTCGGCCCACTCTATGAAGGTTATGGCCTCGGGGGTGAGGTATTCCTCGATGTCGAGGGCGTCGTATGCGCCGAGTCCGTCGAGGCGATAAAGGTCGAGGTGGTTCACCGGGATACGGCCCTCGCCGATCCCTCCTTCGTACGACCTCGCGATTTGGTACGTCGGGCTGGTCACACGCTCGCGCACCCCGAGCGAACGCGCCGCCGAGCGGACGAACGTCGTCTTCCCCGCCCCGACTTCGCCGGAAAGGACGACCGCGTCGCCGGGACGAAGGTTTCGGGCGAGCTTCGCGGCGAGCCTTTCGAGGGAAGGCTCGTCGAGGTCTTCGAGGTTCACGCCTCTCACCAAAGGCCGGGCTGTATCGGCTCCCGGTCGGCGGCGGGGGCCGCGAGAACGTTCAATGTGTCGTATGTCGAAGGTCTTTCGGCTTCGAGAAGCTCCGGCAGGCGCGAGAAGTCCGAGACGAGCATGTCCCGGTCGGCGGGTACGTAAAGCGCCTTCACGAGCGAGAAAGTCGGGACGATATACCGTCCGTCGAGCGGTATCGCCCGGCCCCGGATGCGCGCGAGAGGCTCCTTCTTCCCGGTGAGGATGCGACTCGCCATCTCGCCGAGGGCGAGGACGGCCTTCGGGTCAACGGCGGAGATCTGGCTCATGAGGTACGCCCGGCAACTTCCCACCTCCGACGGCCTCGGAGACCTCGGCGGAGAGCCGGGCGGGCGGCACTTCACGAGCGTCGTCGCATAGACTTTCCCGCGGTCGAGGCCGATGGATTCGAGGAGGCGGTCGAAGAGCATCCCCGACGCTCCTTGAAAAGTTCGGCCCTCCTTATCCTCGTTGAGGCCCGGAGCCTCGCCCACCACGAAAAGGCCCGCGTTGAGCGGCCCCTCCCCAAAGACGACCTGAGTGCGCGAGTGGCAAAGGCCGCACTTCACGCAGCCGAGCGCCTCCTTTTGCGCCTCCGCGAACTCCAAGTTTTTAGAAGTCCCGGCTCTCGGGGAGGACGAAGCCGAGGACGAGGTACACGATCCCCACGAGGAACACGCTCACGCCCGGAATGATGATTCCCGCGAGGATCGTTATCGCCCGCACGAGGTTCGAGTCCCACCCGAGCGTGTGCGCCAATCCCCCGCAAACCCCCATCAAATAGCGATCCCGCGTCGAACGTTCGATTCCCAAAACAAAGACCTCCCCGAATCATAGCCGTGTGGCCGAAGCCGTTATGGATAAAACGATTCTATCACGGGGAAACCGCCGCCCTCCCGCGCGAAAGCCGCCGGACGCGAGCCTCCGGACATCGGTCCCCCGACCCGGCTCAAAGAGTCCGGGCCACGATGCCCACAGCCTCTTCGCGCCCCATGCCGCGGGAAGCGAGGAGCCGAATGCGCGAAGCGGCGTACCCGAGTTCCGGATCCGGGATGCCCGAGGACATTTCCGCCCTCAAACCATCATAGTCCGGCGCGGGATGCGGCCCGAAATTCCGGCTCTTTTCGAGGAACTCCCGGCAGAGATTCTTGTGGCACTCGATGTGCTCGTCGCGAAGGCGCGGCCCCTGCGCGGCGAGGCGGTCCGCCCACGAGAGGACGGCGAGTTCCTCCCCGAAAGGCCCGGCCCCCCGGACGAGCCGCTCCGGCGGATAATCCGTCCGGTCGCTCGCCATGAACCCGATCTTGAGATGAAGCACCGTGAGCGTCGCCGCGATGTCCGTGCAAAGCGGCCCCGCCGAAAGCCTCCCGCAAATCCTCCGGACCATCATCGCCCCGAGCGTGTCGTGCGCGACGAATATGGCCTTCCCCTCGTATTCCCCCCGCGTAACGGCCTTCGCGACATCATGGAGAAGCGCCGCCAATCGAAGCCCCTCCAAATACTCCGGGCATACCCGCGCCCCGACCTCGCCCTCGGCAAGCTCGACCTCCACGCGCCGCCAAACCTCCAAAATATGGTCGAGCGTATCGAGATGATGGTACGGACTCTGCGAAAGGCCGCGGGCGAGCGAGAGTTCCGGAACCTCCGCCAAAGCCCGCTCCACGTCGAGCGGGGGTTCGAGGAAATCGAAGAAGCTCATCGGAAAGCCGGGAGCGGGTCGCTCCCTTCGGTCGCTCCGGAGAGTCGGGAGCCGCGCCGCGCCGTATCCGGCTTCGCCGCCTTCGGCACCGCGACGCTTCGGCACGGAGTCGGGAAAGACGAGGCATCGAAGCTCCCGCCGTCGCAGCCTCCCAACGAGTCTGGCGAGAGTTCCTCGGGCGGTGAAGGGAGGGTGTGGCGGGAAAGCGAGTTGAGAGTCCTCCAACTCCCGACCCCCGAAGCGAGCGAAGCGACGCGACCTCCCGACTCCCGGCCCTCGATCACTTGCGGCGGCGGGTGGACTTTTTGCGGCTCGCGTTCGGGTTCGGCTTCCCTTTGAGCGGCCCCGGCTCGCGCTCGTTGTCTTCGTCGTCCTTGCTTTCTTTCTTCTTGCCCGGCTGCGTTCCGGCCATGCGGCGGCGGCGCGAGCGTTCTATGAAAGCGTAGAAAATCGCGAAGACGAAGAAGAAGAAGAAGGCGTATCTAAGCGTTACGAACCACTCCGCCTGTGTTTGGAGGCCGAAGCTCTCCGGAAACGTGCGGCTGAGGACGTACATGAGGACGATGTATATCGCGACGACGAAAGCCGCCCGCTTAAATGCCCATCCCCAGTCAAGATCATCGAACATCCAAAAAACTCCTCTCGACTCGCCGGGGATCCACCCCGGTCGTTATTTCGTAGTTTATCGTGCCAGCTAAAGCGCCAAGCTCCTCGGCGGAGACCGCGCCATCTCCCTGCCTCCCGAGCAAAACGACCTCGTCCCCGACCGAAACCCCCTCGTCGGCCGCGAAGACCGAGGCGTCCATCGTAACCCGCCCGAGGAGCGGCCGCCGCCGACCCCCGATGAGGGCTTCGGACTTCCCCGAAAGTACCCTCCGGTACCCCTCGGCGTACCCGACGGGAACCGTCGCCGTGAACATAGCCTCTCCGGCCCGAAAGGTCAATCCATAAGATACACCCTCGCCCGGAGAGAGCCGCCTCACATCCGCCACATAACTTTTCAAGCTCATCGCCGGACGAAGGCTCTCGGAGGCCGCATCCCCCCCGGCGGGATGGAGCCCATAAACAGCGACCCCCGGACGGACGAGGCCGTAATGAGACTCGGGATGCCACAAAGTCGCCGCCGAGTTCGCCGCATGGACGAGTACATCGCCGAAGGAATGCGCGGCGAGGACATCGTCGAAGACACGAATTTGTCCATCCGTCGCGTCCCCGTCCGAGTCGGCGGAGGCGAAATGCGTGTACACCCCGGCGAGTTGCGAACCGAGGATTTTCCGCGCCTCGCCCGCCTCGGAGGGGGCGACGCCCCATCGGTTCATCCCCGTGTTCACCTTCAAATGCGCTTCGAGGCCGAAGTGCTTCGAGATACGCTTCGCGCTCTCGATGGAGTGGGCCGTCACGGCGAAGGCGAGGCCCTTCGCCATCGGCAGCTTCTCCGGGAAGAGATCCGTGAAGACGAGGATCGGGGCGGACACCCCCGCCCCCCGAAGCTCCGCGCCTTCCTCGACGGTGACGACGGCGAGGGAATCCGCGCCCGCCTCCAAAGCCGCCTTCGCGACGGGGGCGGCACCGTGTCCGTATGCGTCGGCCTTCACGACGGCCATGAGCCGGGAGCCGCTCGCCCGGCGTTTCAGTTCGCGGACATTGTGGCGGATGGAGGAGAGGTCGATCTCGGCCCACGTGCGGCTCGGCGGCACTACAAACTCGGGTCGAGGATGTGGAGCGTGAGGATGTCCATGCGGGTGAGCATGCCCCGGAGACGGTCGCCCTCTACAACGGGGAGGAGCCTCATCCTCTCCTCGGCCATCATCGTGGCGGCCTCCGAAAGCGGGGCGTCGGCGGACACGGTCGTCACTTCGCGGGTCATGACTTGCCCGACGGTGACGCCCGCGCTTTTGAGGGTCTCGCGGCGGTATTCCTCCCAGTCTCCGAGTGGGATCATGCCCCCGAGGATGTCGAGGAACCCCGGCCCTTTCACATCCTCGGCGTCCCGGAAGATGAGGTCGCCCTCCGTGACGATGCCGGACAAAGCCTCCCCCTCGACGACGGGGGCGCCGGAGACGCCGCGCTCGGCGAAGAGCTTTATCGCCGCCTCGACGGTGTCCTCCGTCCCGAGCGTCGGCCAGTCGGAGTGCATAACGTCCCCGACGGTGAGTCCCCGGATGTCTCCCTGATCCATGCCAGCCTCCCATGCTCTCTGTAATTCGACGACACTAGTTTACGGCAAGCGTCAACGGGGGCGGATGTCGTGGCCTCCGGGAGGCCGCTTCGCTCCGGCGAGTCGTGAGGCGGGTCGCTTCAAGAGGTAGTGAGGTCTTATTTTCCCGACCCGCGAAGCGAAGCGGTCTCACAATTTCACGACCTCACGGACATCCAAAGACGCGAAGCATCCGCCCGTATCCCATCAAGCCACCTCCCCCACCGCCTCCGGGATGAAGCGGAGCAAATCGGTGGCGACGAGGCTCTCGGCGGGCCATCCGGCCTCCTCGGCCCACATCTCGGCGGCCCGCCCGTGAACCCACGCCCCCGCCCTCGCGGCCTCGTACGGCTCCATGCCACGCGAGAGGAAAGCCCCGACGACACCGGAAAGGACATCCCCCGTCCCGGCGGTCGCGAGCGCGACATGCCCGGTCGAGTTCACGGCGGTTCTCCCCCCTTCGACGACGAGCGTGTCCGAGCCTTTGAGAAGCACGGTGCATCCGAAATCCTCCGCCGCTTTTCTGGCGGAGTGGAGCCGCCTCGCGGAAACCTCCTTCGCGCCGGAGCCGAGGAGGCGTCCGAGCTCCCCGGCGTGGGGCGTTATGACGGTCGGAGAACTTCTCTTCGCGATGGAGTCCGAATCGGCGAGGTTCGTGAGCGCGTCGGCGTCGAGGAGGACGGGAGCCTCGACCTCGCGGAGTATCCCTTCGAGAAGCTCTCTTTGCCCGTCCCCGACGCCGATGCCCGGCCCGACGACGAGCGAGGTCGCCCGCCCGGCGAGTCCGAGGATGTTTTCGAGGGAGCCTCCGGTGAGCGAGCCTTCGCCGTCCTCCCTCACGCCGTACACGAGGGCTTCGGTGAGTTGAATGTCGAGGGCGGGGGCGGCGCTCTCGGGGGTCGCGAGGAACACGGCGCCGCACCCGGCCCGCTGCGAACCCCCGACGGCCATCGCCGCCGCCCCGGTCATGCTCCTCGAACTCGCGACGACGAGAACCGCCCCCGCCGAGTATTTGTGCGAGTCGTCTCCCGTGCGGGGAATGGCTCCGCGCAAAGTACCCGCGTCCGTCCACGAGACCGAAGCCTCGGACTCGGCCTCCTCGGGAATGCCGATCTCCACGACGGAAACACTCCCCGCGTACCCGCGGCCCGGCGAGACGACGCACCCGACCTTCGCCGCATGCGCGCAAACCGTGATATCCGCCCGGACCGCCTCCCCCGCGACCTCGCCCGTCGAGCCGTCCACCCCGGACGGCATATCCACGGAGAGGACGGGGGTTCCGGACTCGTTCATCCGCCGGATGAGGCCCGCCTCCTTCTCTCGAACCTCGCCCGAGAAACCCGTCCCGAGGAGCGCGTCCACGACGAGGTCGGCGTTTTCGAGTTCGGAGGCGAGGTCTTCGGGCGCGATGAATTTCGCGCCGAGATTCTTCAAAACGTCGAAGTTCGTCTTCGCGTCGCCTTTGTATTCGCTTTTCGTCGCGAGGGCGGCGACCTCCACGCCGTTCCGGCGGAGTTCGCGGGCGATGACGAAGCCGTCGCCGCCGTTGTTTCCGCCGCCGCAAACTATGACCGTTCGTTTCGGGGCGAACTTTTCGAGGGCGATGCGGGCCATCTCCGCTCCGGCTCGCTCCATGAGGACACCGCCGGGGATGCCGAGTTTTTGCGCGTCCGAGTCGGCGGTGGACATCTCGCTCGCTGTATACAGCTTCATGACTCGACCGGGGGGAGTGGAATCGTGACGGGTTCGACACCTCGGCGGACGGTGCATACCGCGACGGCGGAGAGTTCGGAGTGGGTGATCGAGATAAAGAGTTCGTCTTCGCGGACTCCGACGAGGGTGGCGAATTTCTCGATCTTTCCGAAGATGCGGACGTATGGCGCGCTTCGGGGCTTCCGGATGACCTCGACGCCGTTCCATTGGAGGAGGCCGCATCCGAGGGCTTTGCAAACCGCCTCCTTCGCGGCCCACCGTCCGGCGTAGTGGCGCTCGAAGAAGCGGTACTTCTCGCAGTATGCGATTTCGTCGTCGGTGAAGAGGCGTTTCCTTATGCGCGGAGTGCGTTCGAGGGCGAACTTCATACGCTCGCAGTCAACGACATCCACCCCGACGCCCGGCACGATGAACTCTCTCGATTCCATAGGCTCATTTCTCCATAAAGTTCGTGTCAAAACAGAATCATTGTCCATGAAAGCGCGTATATTATCCGGCATGGATGCGATCATCATCGCGAATCCCGCCTCCGGGCGGGGCGACATGGACAATTTGAAGCGGTGCGCGGAGTCGCTGCGGGAGAGATGCGACGAGGTCGAGATATGGCCGACCGAGCGTCCCGAGCACGCCACCGAGCTTGCGACGCTCGCGGGGGCGTACCTCGTCGTCGCGGCGGGGGGCGACGGCACGGTGAACGAGGTCATTAACGGACTCCACGCCGACGCGACGCTCGGGGTGCTTCCGCTCGGGACGGCGAATGTGCTCGCGAGGGAGCTTGGGATTCCGCTCGACGCCGGGAAGGCGTGTCGGAGGATCGTCGAGGGCGAGACGATTCGCATGGATCTCGGGGTGGCGACGGACGGGGACGGCGTCGAGAGGAAGTTCTCGTGCATGGCGGGGATCGGCTTCGACGCGAACGTCATTCAGGAAGTGCCTGCGCGGATGAAAAGGGATCTCGGTGTGATGGCGTTCGCGCTCACGGCTTTCAAAGTTTTGGCGGTGAGGGATTTGCCGTGGATCCGGATACAAAACGGCGGCGAGCATATGTCCCAGTTCGCCATCATCGCGAACGGCCATTATTACGGCGGCGACTATAAAGCCTCCGACTCGGCCTCCCTCACGAACGGCGAACTCGACGTGATCATGGTCGAAAAAGTCTCGAAACTCCTCCGCCCGGACATCTTCGGACGTATTTTGGCGAAGAAGCCGCTCAGCAAGGACGCGACCCGCTTCGCCGCCACCGAACTCGAAGCGACCTCCGACGAGAGAGTCCCCGTACAACTCGACGGCGAGATATGGAGCCACCTCCCGATGAGCTTCCGGGTCGAGCCGGCGTCTTTGAAGGTCGTCAAATAGCGCCGACCGCGTCGGGCTATGGGATTATTTCGTGGCCGAGGAACCGGCCCTCCGCTCTCACCACTTCGTAGAGGCGGATGTCTTCGGCGACTTCGACGAGTTCATAGCCATACTCGGCGTACACGGCCCTCGCCGACTCGACGCCCCGGAAATAGTGGGTGTCCTCGGAGCCGGGGAAGAGTTTATACACCGGTCGCCCCTCGCCGAGGGTGGAGAGCGCGCCCGCGATGCTCGCGCGGTTTTCGACGTGGCTCACGAGTTCGATGTCCTCCCGGCGGTTCTCGATGAGAACCATGTAAAACAGCGGGCTTCGGTGGTGCATGACGGCGGCGTCCGGCCCGACCTCCCTCTCGACGGTCTCGATGACCTCGCGCCCGGCGAAGTCCCCGCTCCGATCCACAGCCCGAAACGTCTCCCCGGCCCCCGCGAAAGGCATCCCCATCACCGCCACCGAAAGCACCGCCGTGAAAGCCATCCTCGCGGAGGAGCCGACCGCCCCAAAGAGCCTCTCCGCCGCGTCGAGGAGCGAAGCGAA
Source organism: Rubrobacter sp. (assembly GCA_013697825.1). Lineage (GTDB taxonomy): Bacteria > Actinomycetota > Rubrobacteria > Rubrobacterales > Rubrobacteraceae > JACCWD01. The sequence continues at coordinate 29,165 of JACCWD010000166.1, read as the reverse complement.
CCCGACGGCCATGAACACCCCGAGCATGAGGTACGTCGGGATGAAATAGAGGTATATGTCGTCTATGTTGTATTGGAGGGAGAAGGCGAGCCACCCGAGGAAGAGGAAGCCGAGGAGCGCCGCGGCGGCGCGGTCGCGCAGCGCGAAGACGCAAAACCCCGCGAAGCCGAGGAGAGCCAGCAAAACGCCGAACTGCCCCTCCTCCCCGTAAAGGTACGTTATATAAATCTCGAAGCGTCCCGGAAAATCCCCCACCCCGAAGACGAACATGCTCCCCGTCCAATGCCCGCCCGTCACGAGCTCGACGAAGCCCCCGAGGGTGTTCGGAGGGTTCTCGCGGAGCGCGGGCGGCCCCCACGGGGTGAAGCCCTCCGGGAGATAGTCCATCGAGGCCCGGATCGGGATATACAAATACGGAAGCAGCCCGAGAAGAAAACATCCCGCCCCCTTCAAAACGAGGCCGACCCTCGAAACCGTCCGCCAGTCCACAAGCCCGACAAAGACCGCCGCAGCCGGAAGGAGAAGCCCGCTCGTTATGTGGTTCGTGAGGGAAATCCCCATGAGAAAGGCCGCGAGAAGGAGATGCCCGTCCTTCCTCGTGTCGCGCCACACGAGGAGCGTGAACACCACGAGCGAAACAAGCATCGCATTGAGCGTATAAACGCCCGCGATGGCCGTCTGCCCCCAAAAAGTCGGGCCGAGGGCGAACGCCGCCGCCCCCGCGACCGAAGCGGAGATCCTCCCGGTGATCCGGTGCGCGATGAGGAACACGAGCGCGACCGCCACCGCCCCGTACACCGCCGACGCGAGGTTCACCCGGTACGCCACGTCCCCAAACGGCAAATACGTGAAGAGATGTCCGAGCATGGCGTACGTGGGGTATCCGGTATAGTCCGGCACCCCCGGAAGCGCGGCCACCGCCTGAAACACCGCCGCGTCCTTGAGATGTTCCGCGTCGTAGTCGAGAACCGTCGGCGTGAGCGTCGCGAAATACATTACGAATGCCGCGATCCCCACACCCACCGCGCCGAGCGAAACCCCGCCCCCCCGGAAACGCACGAACTTCTCGACCGAACTCATAGAAAACGAATGCATCCCGGAAAAAATTACCATAGCGAAGGCGAAAATGAGAAGGGGGCGAGCGGAAGAATTCCACGCGAAGCCGGAAAAGAGGTTCCGTATACTCCCCATAACTCGCCAAAGGAGGCGATGCCCGACTCCATATACAAAAGCAAAGAAGGCGAGACGAAGATACGGAACCTCTACGGCGAAGCCCTCTTCAGCCTCGCCGCGAACCACGAAAGCCGCTCCATCCCCACCGGCCTCGGCGAAACACACGTCCTCGCCGTCGGCCCGGAGGACTCGCCGCCGCTTCTTTTCCTTCCCGGCGGGAATTTCTTGAATCCAAGCTGCCTCGAATGGTTTTTGCCGCTCTCGAAAACACACCGGATATACGCCCCCGACATCATCGGACAACCCGGGAGGAGCGCGGGAACCCGTCCATCCTCGAAGGGCGACGGGCATGCGAAGTGGGTGGAGGAAGTCCTCGACGGACTCGGCCTCGAAAGGGTTCCGTTCGTGGGGATTTCTTACGGGGCGGGGATCTCGCTCCGCATCGCGGGATATTCGCCGGAACGTGTTTCTCGCGCGGTTCTCGTCTCGCCCTCCGGCCTCGTCCGGGGTTCGATCCCACGCATGCTCGTCGAGGTCGTCCTTCCGATGGCGAAGTACCGCCTCTCTCCGAACGAAGAACGCCTCCGCCGCGCGTCTCGCCCGTTATTGACCGAAGAGGACGAATTCCTCGCCCGGCAAGTCGGAGCCGTGTACCGTCACGTGAAGCTCGACTCGGATCTCCCCCGCGCCGCCACGAAAGAGGAGCTTTCGCGCTTCCATTCGCCGACGATGGTCTTCGCCGCCGAGGACGACATTTTCTTTCCCGGCGAGGGTGTCATAAAGCGGGCGCGGGAAATAATTCCGAACCTCGTCTTCGCTGAAATTCTCGAAGGGAGCCTCCACATCCCATCGAGAAGCGCCTTCGCGCACATAAACGAGGAGATCGAGGACTTCCTCGGGGAAACGCACGGCCCGTGACCCGGCCTTCCCGGCTCACCGCTCTTTCGTACGGGCGGCCTCCAAAACCGAAGGGTCTTCGAGCGACTCGACGACGAGATCCGCGTCGAGTTCCACGCCCGGCTCCGACGGAACCCCGATGACGTACATCCCGGCGGCGCGAGCGGCGGCGACTCCCGGCGGCGAATCTTCGAGCGCGACGGAGAATTTCGGCTCCGCGCCGCGGCGCTCGCACGCCGTCCGGTAAAGATCCGGGGCGGGCTTCGGACTCGCCACGTCATCCGATCCGAGAACCACGTCGAAAGCCCCTCCGAGTCCGGATTTCGCGAGAGCCTCCCTCACCATCCCGCCCGGTGAGTTCGAGGCGACCCCGATGGGGAAGTTCCCGTGAAGCTCCTTCACAAGCTCCTCGGCCCCCGGCATGGGGTTCGCCCCGTTCACGACCTCCGGCCACGAGAGCGCGATGAGCTCTTCGAGAACCTCATCCTCGCGTCCCGGAATCCCGAGAACCTCGCATATGTACGTCGAAGCCCGCTTCCCGCTCGCTCCGACGAGGTTCCGTTTGTGTTCGGGGGTGAGGGCCATTCCGTGCGCGGCGAAGACGGCGGCCTCGCCCTTCGTCCAGCATTTCTCGGTGTCGAGGAGGAGGCCGTCGCAATCGAAGACGACGGCCTCGACCGTGGAACGTCCGTTTTTATTCAACCGTCACGCTCTTCGCCAAATTGCGCGGTTTGTCGGCGTTGAGGCCGCGATCCTTCGCGACTCGGTACGCGAGGAGTTGCAAAGGAACCGTCGCCACGATCGGGGCGGTGAGCTTGTCCGCCTCCGGAACCGGAAGCACGACGCGGGATATCCGCTTCGCCTCTTTGTCGTCCGAGTGCGCGACGGAGATGACGTTCGCGCCCCTCGCGGCGGTTTGATCGACGTTCGAGAGCGTCTTCTCGCGGATGAGCCCCTCCCCGAGGACGGCGACGACCGGGCAAAACTCGTCCACGAGCGCGATCGGCCCGTGCTTCATCTCCCCCGCCGGATATCCTTCGGCGGGTATGTACGAGATCTCCTTGAGTTTGAGCGACCCTTCGAGCGCGATGGGATACGCCTCCCCCCGCCCGAGATAAAGCGCGCACCGCGCATCCTCGAAAATCCGGGCGGCTTCTTCGATGGGGTTCCCCGCGCCGGAGAGAAGCTCGAGCGTCTCCTCGACCTTCTCCGGGGCGCGGCGGAGCGAGCGTCCGAGGGAGCGTGTTTCGTCCTCCGAAAGCGTCCCCTTCGACTTCGCGAGTTCGAGGGCGAGGAGGTTCATGACGGCGATTTGCGTGGTGAATGCCTTCGTGGAGGCCACCCCGATCTCCGGCCCCGCCTTCGTGAGAAGCACTTCGTCCGCCTCGCGGGTGACGAGCGAACCCCGCGTGTTCGTGAGCGCGACGACCTTTCCGCCGAACTCCCGAGCGGCCTCGATGGCCGCGAGCGTGTCGATCGTCTCGCCGCTTTGCGAGATGGCGACGACGAGCGTGTTCTCGTCCCCGACGGGTTCCGAATATCGGTATTCGCTCGCCACCGCGACCTCGACGGGGACGCGGGCGAGGCGTTCGATGACGCTCTTCCCGAGAATGCCCGCGTGGTACGCCGTCCCGCACGCCGCGACGACGACCCGATCCACCTCCGAAAGGTCGAGCGAGAGTCCGAGGGAGACGTTCCCGTCGGCGTCGAGATGGTCGGCGAGGGTGGCTCGAAGGGCGACGGGCTGCTCGTGGATCTCCTTCTCCATATAGTCCTCGAAGCCGCCGAGTTCGATGGCTTCGGCGTCCCAGTCCACCTCGAAAAGCTCGCGCTCGACGGAATTTCCGGCGGCGTCGAAGAGATCCACGCCGTCCGGCGTGACCACGGCTATCTCACCGTTCTCGACGAAGAGGAACTTCCGCGTCCGGTCGAGGAGGGCTTGGAGCGCGCTCGCGAGGAAGTTCTCCCCCTCGCCGAGACCGACGACGAGCGGGCTTTGCTTCCTCGCGGCCACGATCACATCGGGGTCGTCGGCGCACACGGTGGCGATGGCGAACGACCCTTCGAGCCTCTGGAGCGTCGAGGCGACGGCCTCCCTCAAACCTTCGCCCGCCTCGACCCGCTCTTCAAGGAGGTGCGCTATGACCTCGGTGTCCGTCTCGGAGCGGAAGACACGCCCCCTCTCTTCGAGACCTTCCTTGAGCTCGGAGAAGTTCTCGACGATGCCGTTGTGGACGACGGCGACGCGGCTCCCGCCCCCGAGGTGGGGATGGGCGTTCGCCTCGCTCGGCTTCCCGTGCGTCGCCCACCGCGTGTGGCCGATGCCCGCCCGGAGCGAGGAGAGATGGCCGTTTCGTTCGGCGACCTCTTTCGTGAGGCTCGCGAGGGGGCCGACCTTCCTTATTTGCTCGATCGCGCCGTTTTTTTGCAGTGCGAGTCCCGCCGAGTCATAGCCCCGGTATTCAAGGTGGGCGAGGCCGTCCATGAGGACTTCGACGCAGCCTTCCCTTCCGACGTAACCAACGATACCGCACATAGACATCTCCCTTCTCACGCTCCCGGAGCGAGGACATGCGGCGATAAAAAAAGAGAGAAAGCGGATAAAAACTAAGGCGCGGATGGCGTTTTGTCTCCGGCGTCGCCGCCGGGGTTTGTCGCCTTCCTCACGACCGCCTGAAAAGCCGAGACGCACCCGCCGAAACCTCGATGAACGTCTTCCTCGTCAACTCCAAAGTTTGGAACTATGGAGTTCTGGCGCTTTGTGTTTCTTTCTCTCCGCATCTTCCGAACGCATATCCGCCGGGGATTTCACGGACATAAAACCACGGTTCTCTTCGGGATCTTCTCCCCTCTTCATCTTTCACGACCGCCTCACTTTACATTCTCGCGGGGTGATTTTCCAGAGATCACAGCCCGAGGCTTATGATCCCGAGCACCGCGAGAGCCGCGATGATGATCGGCTGATGGACGAGGTATATGAACAACGAGTTCCGTCCGAGCGGGAGAAGCGGACGAACGAAGAACGGCGCACGCCCCTCCGTCAAAGCCCTCCCCCCTCCATAAACCACGTTCCCGGCGAACAGCCCGAGAAGGACCATCCCGAACCACGGAAACAGCGGACGATAATCCGGCATGGGCAGATTCTCCGGCACGACCCCGAGTGGAAGGAGCCACGGGCTCTCCGAGGACGCGCCGACGCTCATCATATAAAAACCGGCCGCGAGGACGGCGAGGCCGAGAAGCAAGTTGAGGAAACGGTATCGAAGAAGTGGATACGATAAAACGATCGAGACGCCGATGAGATGGAGTATCCCGAACACAACGTATCCGAGGCCGAAGATCCAGAATACGGCGGTGAGGAGCATTCCGTATCCGAAAACCCGAAGCCCCCGAAGAAGGTATTTGCGGAAGGAGCCGCGTCCGGAGCGGGCGGCCCTCGCGTGGCTTATGGCGAGTGAGACCCCGGCGAGAAGGAGGAACGAGGTCGCGGTCGCGTCGGCGAAACGCGCCCAGAAACCCCCGGTCGAGTCAACGGCGTACCCGCCGAAGGAGTCGAGGTCGTATACGGTGTGGTACACGGCCATCATGAGGATGGCGACGCCTCGGGAGGCGTCCACCTCCCAGAAACGTTGCGTTTTGGCGGAGCTTGTGGCGATCGTCGCGTTCCTTTCCGCGCCTTCGGGGATGATACCGGATACGCGAATAAAGCCGTGACTCCTCGATTCACGCGGTAACGCGCCCGATTTTCTGTACGATGCGGGCATGGGAGGATCGAACCTGACCGTACGGCCCGGAAAGCGAGAGGACGCGCGCGAGGCGGCGCGGCTCTGGATGCAAAGCGCCGAGGAGCACGCCCGCTACGACCCGGTGTACGAAACTTCCGGCGAGGCCGAGAAAACTATGCGGAACTTCCTCGCCGACCTCTCGTCGAGCAGCCATTCGTTTCTCTTCGTCGCCGAGTCGGAGGGCGAGGTCGTCGGCTTCATCTCCGGCGAGCTCCGCGAAGGCTCCCCCACCTTCCACCCGAAAACGTGGGCCTCGGTGGATGACGTTTTCGTCGCCGAAGGACACCGGAGCCTCGGGGCGGGGCGGGCCATGATCGAAGAAGTCCGCGCATGGGCCGCCGAGAGGAACGCGAACGGCGTCTCTTTGCAAGTCGCCGCCGCCAACGAACGAGGCCGAAAATTTTACCGGGACATCGGATTTCGCGAGGTCTCGATTTATCAGGTTCTCGATTTTTAGAGCGGATATTCGCCGCTGAATACGCGGACACCCCCCTCTTCCTCGTAGCCGAGCTTCGCGTAAAAAGCCTTCGCTTCGTCTTCCTCGACATGCGCTTCGACGTATGAGACACCGCGCTCTCGACATCGCTCGGCGGCTTCTTCGAGGAGCTTTCGTCCGATGCCCCGCCGCCTCGAATTCGGCTCCACGTAAAGATCCTCGATGCTCGCGAAGTCTCCGCCGAGCGAGATGTTCGGGCGAAAGGCGAGGACGAGGACGCCGATAGCTTCGCCGAGGGAGCGGTCGTCGTCCTTCGCGGCGAGGACTTCGATATCGCCCGACTCGATGAGCCGGGCCATTCGAGAGACGAACTCATCCGGCAATGGCTCTCCGTCGCGGAGGGAACTTTCGAGGAGCCGTAAAGGCTCCCGGATACCCTCCCCGGACACGGACTCGATCTTCATCGGGCCGCTTCGCATTCGGGAGCGGGGAGCCGGGAGGCGCTCGCCCCGCCTCCGCTCGTTTTCGGAATCGGAAGGTTCTCGACTATCCGCTTCTTCATCTTTTCACCATCCCGCCCGACAAACCCTCACCGAACTCGACCGGGACATCGGCGGGCGTGGATTTCGCCCACTCCCCTTTCCCGCCCTTCCCCGCCCGGCGAACCCTCTCTGGGAGCGACCGTACTCCTCGGCGGTGGATGTTTCGCCCCACCGCGTTCCCCGACTCCGACAGCGGAGCGTCGCGTCCGCGACTCATCGGTGGTTTTTCAGAGCGGGGCGAAACCTCGGAATCGCCCGAAACATCCCGGCTCGAATCCCATGAACGAGCCTCGATCCGGTCAGAGAACGCGGCGCTCCGAGCCATGGCGAAGCACTTTCTCCAAAACCGACGAACCGCCGTCATACCGAGTCCGGGTGTTCGCTTCGGCGTTACCTACGCCCGGACTCGGAATCACACACTCGCGAAGACCCTCGACGCCGCTTCGACGACTTTCTCGATGTCTTCGGAGGCCACGTCGAGGTGGGTGACGAAGCGGACGTATCCCTTTCGTCCGTGTCCGGCGAGGACGCCTTCTTTGGCGAGTGCTTCGAGGAGGGCGTTTTCATCGTCGGCTTTCACGAGGACGAGGTTCGTCTCGGGGGCTTCGACTTCGTATCCGGCTTCGAGGAACCCCTCGGCGAGGAGGCGGGCGAGGTCGTGATCCTCTTCAAGACGCTCGACATTTTTCTCGAAGGCGAAGAGGGATGCGGCGGCGATGGTTCCCGCCTGCCTCATGCCACCCCCGAACGCCTTCCGAACGCGCCTCGCACGCCGGATCGTCGCCTCATCCCCGGCGAGGAGCGAGCCGACGGGGGCACCGAGCCCCTTCGACGAACACACCGAGACCGTGTCCACATGCTCGCACCACTCTCGGGCCTCGATCCCAGCAGCGACGGCGGCGTTGAAGAGCCTCGCCCCGTCGAGATGCACCCCGAGTCCGAGTCCCCTCGCCTCGGCGGCGACCTCCGCGAAATCATCGAGCGGATACACCGCCCCCCCGGCGGCGTTGTGCGTGTTTTCGAGGCAAAGGAGCGTCGGCGGCGCGAAGTGGTCGTTCTCGGGGCCGACGGCGGCGCGGAGCGTGTCGGGGGATATGAGTCCGCCATCTCCCAGCAATGGCCGCGATTGAACGCCGGAGAGAAGCGCGGGGGCGCCCGCCTCGTAATTGAAGATGTGGGATTGTTCGTGGAGGAGGATCTCCTCGCCGCGCCGGGTGCCGAGGTGAACCCCGATCTGGTTCGTCATCGTTCCGGACGGCCCGTATATCGCCGCCTCTTTCCCGATAAGATCGGCGACGTACTCTTCGAGCCGATTTACCGTCGGGTCTTCACCGTAAACGTCGTCCCCGACGGGAGCCTCCGCCATCGCCCGCCGCATCTCCTCCGACGGCTTCGTGACGGTGTCGCTTCTCAGATCGATCATGCGCTTCCTCCCTGTTTCGAATTGTGCGAACCGAAAACCCGCGAGCATTTTCGCCAAAACGATGAGCGTCTCATCGTCGCTTCCTTCCGAAGATCTTCTCGTATGTGTTTGCGCCTCTTTCTATCCGGCGGCACGGACGAAAACCCGTGTTTCCCGGTCGAACGATCACGCGATGCCCGATCGCACGGAACCCGGATGATGATTTCCGCATGGTCGGAGCGTCTCTCCACGAGCGGACGCTCCCCCTTCCTCTGCGGGGAGTGATCATCCGTATTCCGTATCGCCCCGGCCTTCACCCGACCACCTTTTCCGTCGTCGAGAAATGAACCTTCGCCACGTCCCGCAAACCTTCCTCGCCACGCTCGGCGTATACTCTCCTCGCGGCCTCGATGACGTGCGTGGAACCTCGCGGAAGATCGAAGCCGACCTTCTCTGAGAGAACGTCCATCTCTTCGAGATACCTCGCCCTTGCCACAATGGAAGCCGCCGCGACCGCCGCGTCGTCCTCCGCCCTCGGACGGGCCTCGACCCTCACGCCGCCGGAAAGAGAAGCCTCGACGTACTCGCGAGCCTTCACCCCGAAGGCGTCCACGACCGTGACTTCCACTTCAGCTTTAAGGTCGTCTATGATCCCGGCGTTCATCTCTCCGAGGAGCCGGTTGACGTTGCTTTTCGCCGCCGCCCGGCGAGTTTCGTACTCCCTCGGCGGGAGGCCCACGGTCCGGATGTTCGCTTCTCCGACGAGGGCGGATATCTCGGCGGCGAGCTTCCGAACCTCGGCGAGGCCGATGTCCTTCGAGTCGCGAACGCCGAGGGAACGGAGTTCGTTGTCCGTTTCCCCGCTCAAAACGCGGACTCCGGCGACGACGAGCGGGCCGAAGTATTCGCCCTTCCCCGCCTCGTCCGTCCCGATGCGGGGCGTCGCGTTCGGCTTCGGAGCGGCGGAATGGGTGGGCTTCGCCGTCGTTTTGTTCGGCCCCGGCTTCTTTCCACCCTTCCCGGAGAGCCTCCATTCCCGGAGGAGGTTTTTAAGGCCGGACTCCTTGCCGCCTTCGGAAACCTTGTTCGTCAAGTACACGTTTAGGGTCGCGGTTTCGGAGTTTTTGACGATTCTGTATTGGGTGGCGTGGTTTATCTCGCGGGTTTCGGAGACAGTCGCGCCGTATGCGGAGAGCTTTCGCATGAGGTCTTCGGGGACGGCGTGCTTCATCTCACCTCGAAGGCGGAGAGGTCGTTTTCGGGGGGTTCGTGGTTCGTTTCGACGTCCTCGACTTCGGCGTGCGGGGGGCCGGCTTCGCACCATTCGACCATTTCGCGGACTTTGTCGGGCGGGCCTTCGAAGACGGCTTCGACTCTTCCGTCGGGGAGGTTCTCGACCCATCCCGTGAGTCGGAGGGACTCGGCCTTCTCGCGGGTCGAGTCGCGGAAGAAGACTCCTTGAACCCTTCCCGAGACGCGGACCCGCGCCCTTTGCGCGCCTTCGTTTCCTTCGCTTTGCAATACCGCCTCCGGTGCGTTTACGGGAACTCGGGGAGTTTACAACGCTGTGGGATTGGGGCCAATCGCCCGATATGCTAGCCTAGTGCGATCATGCACACGGAGAGACGGACTATGGCGGGGGATGAGCGGAACGGAGCGGAGAAGGTTCGTCCTCGGCTGACGATCGTGGTTCCGACGTTCAACGAGGCGGAGAACGTCCCGAAGCTCGTCGAGGAACTGCGGCGCGGCCTCGAAGGAGTGGATTACCGGATCGTCTTCGTTGACGACTCGAACGACGGAACCCCGGAGATCGTGCGCTCGATGTCCGAGGAAGACGGGCGGATATCCATGATCCACCGCGAGGGCGCGGATCGCGAGGGCGGCCTCTCGACGGCGGTGACGATGGGGATGGACGCGGTGTCGGGCGGTAGCGCGTACACGTGCGTGATGGACGCCGACCTCCAGCATCCGCCGGAGAAGGTGCGCGAGATGCTCGAGGCCGCCGAAGCGTCGGACGCGGAGGTCGTGGTGGCGAGCCGGTACGTGAAGGGAGGCGACTATTCGGGGCTGTCGGGGCCGATGAGGAAAGCGGTGTCGGCGGGGAGCAAAAGCCTCTCCCAGATCGTCTTCAAAGAGGCCCGGAAGACGAGCGATCCGATGAGCGGGTTCTTCCTCGTGAAGAACGAGGCGATAGCCGGAATACAACTCCGCCCGACCGGGTTCAAGATCTTGCTGGAGATCCTCGTGTGCGCTCCGGAACTCAAGGTCATCGAAGTTCCGCTCCGCTTCCAGGCCCGGAACGCCGGGGTCTCGAAGGCGACCATGCGGCAGGGAATGGATTATTTGACACACATCACGAGCCTCTTTTGGTACGTCCCGTCGGCGGGTCGTTTCTGGAAGTTCGCGATGGTCGGGGCTTCGGGCGTTCTCGTGAACATGGCGACTCTCTTTTTCCTCGCGGAGTATGTGGATGCGGATCTTGTGATCGCATGGATGTTCGCGGTGGGGCTTTCGATTTTGAGCAACTTTTTGCTCAACAACGCCTTCACGTGGCGGGACGTACGGCACTCGAGCCGCATCCACTTCCTGCTGCGCGGCGCTTTGGCATACCCGGTTGCGATCGCCGGAATCGGCGCGAACTTCGCCGTGTATTACCCGCTCCTCAAATACGTGACGGACGCCTTCCCGTACTATCTCCTCTTCAACCTCATGGGCATCATCGCGGCGACCGCCGTGAACTTCATATTAAGCTCGCGCCTCGTCTTCAAGCCGTCTCTCCCGAAGAACCTCGACCCGAACATGCCGAAGGAGGATCTCGCCGAAGGCATGCGCCGCGAACTGAAAGCCGACCGGGTGGCCCTCATCTCCGTGCCCGGCCTCTCGCCGCTCGACGGCGGCCCGCATTGCCAGCTCCTCCGCCCGGACATGAACGTCATCGAGCTCGCCGTGAAGACGAACCACCCGATGCTCACCCTCACCGGCCCCCGCCGCCTCCCGCAAGCCCGAATGAACGCCCGGTGGGCGAACTCGCTCGCCGTCCCGGTGTCGAGCGGGGAGGACACCGTCGGCGTCGTATACGCCACCCGAAGCTCCACCGAACCCTTCACCGAGGAAGACCTCCACTGGCTCACCGCCTACGTGAGCACCGCCGCCCCCGTCTTCGAAGACCAAAGAACGAAATCCTGACAAAAGAAGAAGGCGGCCCGTTATACAAACGAGCCGCCCACTCACGATGACCTCTCCTGCAAAGAGGCCGATCAAGACTCCGCCGCCCCTCCCTGACCAGCGAAGCCCCCGCAGCGGCTTGATGCTTAAACCCCGGATTCAGAACCGAGCCCCAGGCGCTCAAACTCCGCTACAGCCCGAAACTAGCACCCGGCCCCGCACGGCGCAACTTGCTGTATTTCCTATATATAAGCCGATTCGCGGCAAATATAGCGACATATCCGCAAGCACCGCGAACTACACACAATATGTTGCGCCTCGATCACGGGTACAGTCTGTAGCAAATTTTTCTTTCACCATTGATCGAAGGTGATGTGTTCTTGAAGTTCAAGGTTAGACAAGCCGGGGTTTGCCGTCGTGGATCGCCGAGTCGTTGATGGAGCGGTATGGTTTATGGATAATTGCCGGGTTTGTCGGCGGCATTGGCGGGCGAAGCGGACAGGATGAAACATTCACAGGGGGTTGCGAAGTTTTTCGAGAGGTGAAAGATAGCGAGGAGTGGAACGGGGCCGTGAAGGGGCTTGGCGGGAGCGTCCTCCAGTCGTGGGAGTGGGGCGAGTTCCGTCGGCATCATGGGTGGAGGCCGATGCGGCTTCTCGGGGAGGCGGGCGCGGCGCAAGTTCTTTTGAGGAGCGTTCCGGGCCTCGGCGCGATCGCGTACGCTCCGCACGGACCGCTCGCGGAGGGAAGCCTCGAAGCGGTCATCGAGGCGGTTTCGGAGCGGGCGAAGGACGAGGGGGCGCATCTCATAGACGTGGAGCCTCGGATCTCCGAAGGGGAGTTCCCGGCGGGTTCGGGTTTCGAGAAGATCGAGAGCATACAGCCGCGTTGCACGCTGGTTTTGGACGTTCTCGAAGACGGGGAGAAACAACTCGCCGCCTTTCCGAAGGACACGCGGTACGGGGTTCGGCGGGCGGGGCGCGAGGGCGTCGAGGCCGGGCCGACGGAGAACCTCGACGAAGACCTCGAATCGTTCATGGGCTTGCATGAGGAGACGGCGGAGCGGCAGAGTTTCGCGGTGAGGCCGAGGGAGTATTATCGGAGGCTCATGCGCGAGCTTCCGTCGCGGCTCATCGTGGCGAAGCGGGAAGGCGAGCTTATGGCGGGGGCCGTCATACTCACCTTCGGGGAGGAGGCGTTTTATTTGTACGGCGCGTCCACGCGGCAAGGGGACAATCTTTACGCCTCGTACCTCGCGCAGTCCGAAGCTCTCTCGGCGGCGAGGGAGGCGGGCGCGAAGCGGTACGACATGTACGGCGTCCCGTGCGCCCCGACCGAGGATCATCCGCTTTGGGGCGTGTACAAATTCAAGAAGAAGTTCGGCGGGCGCGAGGAGCAGTACGCCGGGACGCACGAGAAGAGGCTCCGGCCGTTGCAAGCCGGAATTTTCAAGGCCGGGATGTCGGGGTACGCCGCGCTTCAAAAACTCCGGGGGCGGGGATCGGGGCCGGTCTCGGACTGAGAGCGGTTCTCCTTCGTCGGACAGTCAGCTTCGCTTCGGAGAATGCGCTGTGAATCGAAGCTCCCCGGCGAGCGCGGGAGGGAATTCTCCGGATCGAAAACAACGACCCCGGAGGGCGGCGGGATTTATAATGAGGGCATGAAGGTTTTCGTATGAGAACTATTTGCTTCCTTTCGGACTTTGGGCTGGCGGATGACTTCGTCGGGACGTGCAAGGGCGTGATGCTCAAAATTTCCCCCGGAGTTCAAATTCTGGATCTCACGCACCAGGTTCCGAGCTTCGCGGTCGAGGCCGGGGCGGAGATTTTGCAGCACGCGACCCGGTACATGCCCGAGGACTCGGTGTACCTCGCGGTCGTGGACCCCGGCGTCGGAACCGAGCGGCGCGAGGTGGCCCTCGAAACGTCGAGCGGTGCTTCCATGGTCGGCCCGGACAACGGCCTCCTCATCCCGGCGGCGGAGGCTCTCGGCGGAGCGTCGTCCGTCGTCGAGCTCACGAACGAGGAATACAGGATCCACCCGGTCTCGAACACGTTCCACGGACGCGACGTGTTTTCTCCGGTGGCGGCATATCTCGCGGTGGGGGTGGGGTTGAGGGAGCTTGGAAGCGAAATTCCACTCGACTCGCTGGCGCGGCTGGATGTCGAGGAGGACGAGGCGAGCGGCGGGGAGATAGCCGCCCGCGTCATAGACATAGACCGGTTCGGAAATGCGAGGCTCTCGATCCGGGAGTATGGCTCGGGGTTCGAGTACGGCGACGAATTGAAGCTCGACATCGGGGACGGCGGCATGGGCATCCGGTACGTGGCGACCTTCGGGGCGGCGGGCGCGGGCGAGCTCATCCTCGTCCCGGACTCGCACTGGCGCCTTAGCGTCTCCATAAACAAGGGGAGCGCGGCGAAGGCTCTCTCCCTCTCGGTCGGGACGAAAGTGAGTTTGAAACGATGATGGAGAGACCGCCGCAGCCGCCCTCGAAACGGGGCAAAGTCGTGCGGGCGGCGGCGCTCAAGCCGCTCAACGTCCTCACGCTCATCGCGGGCCTCGGCATCGCCATAACGACTTTGACGTGGTGGATCCTCATCCTCACCCTCGCGACGTACGCGGCCCTCGTGTTCCTCGCCGCGAAAGACCCGGTCTTCGAGCGCCGCGTCGTGGAAGGGAAGAGGGCGGAGCCGATCGGCGCCCCCTCCCGGGACATCCCCCCCGAGCGCCGGGCGCGGTGGCTCCCGCGGGGCGAAACCCGCGAGAGCGTCGAGGACGCGCTCGTGACGTACCGGAAGGTCATAATCGCCATCGAGGAGTCCGACGACGTTACACGCCAAGTCCTCGAAGGCTCCATCCCGCGCCTCCACGAGGCCGCCGAGAGACTCGTGGACGTCGCCGCGAACCGGGAGAAGGCCGCCGAGACGCTCCGGGACTTCCGGGGCCGCCGGACGCCGGAGGATGAGCCGCAGCGCGAAGGCAGCCTCCGCGAGCTCGAGAGGCACATCGAAAAAGCCGACGGGGAGATCTCCGGCATCTCCGAGCAGCTTCTCACCCTCCGGGCGCAAGCCGTCCGGGCCTCGATGGACAGCGCGGGAGCGGCCACGCGAGCCGCCTCCCTCAACGCCTCCCTCGACGAACTAAACTTCCGGCTCGAAGCCGTCAACGAGACTTTCTCAGACACTTCTCAATAAAACCCCGGCTCCCCCGCCGCCACCCGAATCCGATCCACCAGCCAGCTTTTCGGCAAAGGCGAAAAGCCGCGATTTTGACGAGCGAAGCGGGATGGCGGAGGCTCATGCTTCCGTGAGTCCCTGTCAGCCGCCATTCCTCGCCATCCGAACCCGATCGAAAACCCACACCCACCCGGAGCGTCTCAACGACGGAAATGAACGGTTTTCCAAAGGGGCGACACGATACGCTATTCATAGAGTCGGGAGGCACGGCAAAAAGAAACGGGCCCGAAGGCCCGTCGGCTATACATTCGAAGAGAGGATTCGCAGGGTCGCCGATCCATCGCAGCGGTGGAGGCGATGAAGCCAGCGAAGGATTTAAGCCGAACTCACCCTCCAGCCCCGTTCTTCGTCCTCATCGTCCTCGGGGGGAGCCTCGACTTCTTCCGGCTCCGGCCTTCGGGCGGGGGTGCCGCTCAACTCCTGCCTCGACTCGGCGACCGAGAGGAGGGAATCCTGAAACCACCCCTCGAGCTGGCCCATCACGCGATCCTGGTACACCTCGGAGCCGCTGGCGACTTCCTGCGCGTACTGCTCGGCCCGGTCTATGACCTCCCCCGCGCGCCTCTGGGCGCGGGCATATACCTCGGTGTACTCGACCTTCTCCTCGGCGCGCCTGTGCGCCTCCTGGACAATGCGCTCGGCCTCCTCCTGAGCGGCCGCGATTATCGCCTGGCTCTCGCGCCGGATCGACTCCGACTCCGAAAGCTCCCCAGGCAAAGTCCCTCGCAACTCGTCCAAGACACCGAGTACGTCCGTGCGGTCAACGACCGCCAAACTCCTCCGCATCGGAACCCCCGATGCATCCTGAACGATCACATCCAACTCGTCCAATACTTCGCTGATGTACTGCATGTCCTCTCTCATGGTCAACAACCCTAGCACGGGTATTCAGGCTACGCTAGCCTTTCCGAAAGAAATTTTTGACACTTTACCTAAAGTCGAGGTTGAATATGATCTTAGGGTTAAGTGTAATTTTATCTGAGGCTAAGGTTGCCTGTGCCGAAGTAAGACGCGTGTGAATATTCGGCCTTCCCATGCGGTTTTCACAAAACGCTGATGAGTTATCCACAGGCCGCATGTGCTTGAGGCACAGCCTAAACCCCGTGGTTTAGGGAGATTCTTGGCATTTATCCACAGTCTGAGGCGGGGTTGTTCGGCGCATGCTTGCGAGGCGGCGAGCGCCGCATCGGGGAGCCTTCGGCGGACGGGGGCGCGGCGCGATTTTCGAGCCGCAGCGCCTCCGGCGTGCGGAAGCACCCTCAAACCTCCCTTTCCAGAGATACGCGCATGGGACGGAATCCCAAACTTTCGTAGAACTTTATCGCCCGCCCGTTGGCCGCGTGGGCCGTGACCGACACTCTCTCGGCTCCTTTTTCAGCGGCCGATCGGAAGAACTCCCCCGCCAGCCCCGCGCCGAAGCCGCAGCTCCGGAAGCCCTCCCGGACGTACATGCTCTCCAACTCGGCGGCCTTCACCGGGCGGAGGGCATCGCCCTTCTTGATCCGGCCCGCGAGGTACCCGACCCTCTCTCCCCCGGACTCGGCAAGGAGGCAAACGTAGTCTCCATCCGCGACGAGGGCGGAGAAGTATTCATGTCCCTCTTCCTCGGGCCAGCCGAGGTTCGTGGAAGGGTCGCGGCTCCCCGCGTCCTCCCGGAACAAAGCCGCGCTCAATTCGACGATCCCAACAGTGTCCCCAGTCTCCGCTTCCCTCACTATCACGTCGCCTCCGAACCTCGACCCCATACGTCCGAAAATTGGAGTCTATAACACTCAACGCTAATTATAAAATTTGTTATTTATATTTATATCGCGCGGTTTCGAGGCGGGCTTCCGCGCCAAGCGACTTCCGGCTCGGAAGGGTGCTTTCCGATGGCGGCGAGAGGCGTGCCGCGGGCGGGGCGCAGCCATGATCGCGTCGTTCCCGCAAAAATCCCGGTCGCCGGGAGGATGCGGGAGGCTCGGCTCCGGATCTCACGACGGGCTGCGGAAAGCCCTTCATTCGGAACCGTGCTTTCGGCGGATCGCCTCACGCCAGAGTTCATGAGTACCGATCCACCCCGCCATCGAGGTCTCGATCAGCGAGGGCGATTCGGTCGAGGAGTATTTCCTGATGCCTGAAGCCTGATGCCTGAAACCCAGCTTGCCGAAGGATCAATCCTCACGCAAGCCGCTGTCAGCGGCTGAAATATACGGCGACGCCGACGGCGATGGCGGCGGGGAGAAAGATGAAGAACGGGAAGCCCCCAGCGAGGATTTGCGGAACGAGGAACGGGAGGAACGGGATCGCGGTGGAGACTCCGGAGGTCGTCATAGCGATCGGGCCTCCGTTTCGGCCTCCGGCGCGGTGTATGAGGGTTCCGGCCCCGTAGCCCGCCAGCCCCGAGAGGATGAGCCGCCCGAAGCCGATCTGGAATATGACGAGGACGACGAAGTATCCGACGACGGCCACCGCCAGCCCGGCGAGGGCGGTCTTCGCGATCTGGCTCGTACGCATCGCGCCGACGCGGGCGCTCCGGGGGAGCTTCACGTCGTCGGGGCATTTTATGCCGACGTCGGTCTGGCGCATGCACTCGGTGCAAATCGGTCGTCCGCACGTCGCGCACGAGAGGCGTGTCTCTCTATTAGGGTGGCGATAGCAACGCATCGGCTCTGACATCAAAATCCCTTCGAGTCCCGGCGCGACAATTCCCCCCGCGGCATAAGGACGATCTCTTTTTTATAGCTCCTGTGAACCTCGGCGACGTTCCGGCTGTGCTCGAGCCTTTGCCGATCTAGCTCCTCGCGCAGCTTCCGGTTCTCGGCCTCCAACCTCGCGACCCGCCTCTCCAGGCTCAAAATCTTCTCGACCCCGGCGAGGTTGAGGCCCATCTCCTGCGTGAGCCTCTGTATATGCTGCCCGAGCTCGATGTCCTCCTGAGAATACAGCCGAGTGTTCTTTATGCTCTTCCGGGGACAAAGGAGCCCCTTTTGCTCGTACATCCGCAAAGTCTGGGGATGCACCCCTATAAGCTCCGCCGCGACCCCGATCATGAACACCGGCCGCCTCTTCAAACTCACGACGACTCCGCCTTCTTGAACAATTCCTCCCGAACGTCCTCATCCCGCTCGTCGGCGAGCGCCTCGAGTATCTCACGCTCCCGCCTCCGGAGCTTCGTCGGCACGACGAGCGAAGCCTCCACGATGAGGTCGCCCCCTCCCCCGCCCTTCTTCACGCTCGGCGCGCCCGCCCCGCGAACCCTGAACTTCCGCCCATCCTGCGTCCCCGCCGGAAGGCGGAGCCTCACCGTCGAGCCGTCGGGCCTCGGAACCCCGATCTCCGCCCCGAGCGCCGCCTCCACGAAACTCACCGGAACCTCCACCACGAAGTCGTCGCCGCTCCGCTTGAAAACCGGATGCTCCTCGACGCGGGTAACCACGTAGAGATCCCCCGCCGAAGCACCCTTCCTCCCCGCGCCTCCCCTTCCGGGAACCCGAACCTTCATCCCGTCCCTCGCCCCCGGCGGAATACGCACCGTAACCTGACGGTTCTTCCTCACCCTCCCGCTCCCCCGGCAACCCGAACACGGACTCTCGATGAACGTACCCGCGCCCCCGCACCTCGGACACGGCTCCGACAACGCGAAGAAACCTTGATCCCGGCTCCGAACCCCCCGGCCGCCGCAATCCGGACACCTCTTTATCGAAGTCCCCGGAGCCGCGCCCGAACCCCGGCAATCCCCGCAAGCCTCCTCCGCCGAAACCCCAACCCGAGTCGTAACCCCTTCCAGCGCGTCCTTGAACTTCAAGTTCACGCTAACAGTTACATCGTCGCCTTTCAGCCTCTCGGTCTCTTGCCGTACGGATCTCCCAAACACGTCCCCGAGGCCGCCGAAGCCGTCGAACATATCCGAGAAGCCCCCGCCCCCGGAGGCACCCCCCCGGTCTTCCCGACTCCCAAAGAAAGCGCGCGGCCCTTCGTCGTATTCCCGCTTTTTCTCGGGGTTCGCAAGGATTTCGTAGGCGTGCTGGATCTCCTTGAAACGAGTCTCGGCGTTCGGGTCGCCCGGGTTCGCATCGGGGTGGTGCTTGCGGGCGAGCTTGCGGTACGCCCCGCGTATCTCATCACGCGAAGCGTCCCGCTTCACCTCGAGTATTTTGTAGAGATCCTTCGTTTCCATAAGTTTTACCCTATTGTGAAACTACAACCTTAGCCGGACGGATAGGTTTACCGTTGAGGAGATAGCCGCTCTCGAAGGTTTGGAGGACCATGCCCTCCTCGTGGTCTTCGGATGGCTGGCTCATCACGGCTTCGTGGACGTTCGGGTCGAAGTGCTGCCCGTCGGAGGCTATTGGGAGGAGTCCCTCCTCGCTCATTGCGTCGGCGAGTTGGTCGCGGGTGGCCCGGACACCGTCGCGGATGTCGCCTTCGGAGTCGAGGGCGCGATCCATGTTGTCGAGGACCGGAAGGAGGGCGAGGATCAACCGCTCCGAAGCCGTCTGATAAATCCGCTCGCGCTCGCGCTCCTGCCGCTTGCGCGAGTTCTCGAACTCCGCCTTCAAACGGCGGAGCGAGTCGAGGTACTCGTCCCGCTCGCGCCGGACGGCCTCGAGTTCGCGCTCCAGATCCGCGACCTCCCCGGACGGGAAAGCCTCCACGTCCTCCTCGAAAGCCTCCGCCTCGATCTCCTCTTCCTCGGAGGATGGATCCTGCGGCGAACCCCGAGGCTCGTCCACGGATTCGACAGGCGGCTCGGCGGCCTCTTCGAAAACCTCCTCCTCCTCGGGATTCGGATTCCCTACCCGGCCTTCGTCGGGTTCCCGTCCGGGTTCCCGATCCGGCTCACGCTTGTTCTGTTCGTCACTCAATTCGGTGAGTCCCTCCCGTCGTCATGAAAGTGGGCCGGGAGCCTCGCTCGCCCCCGGCCCCGGTGCGGACGGTGCAGCTTACTTGCGCTCCTCGTCCTTCCGCTCGTCGTCCGTGCGATCCCCGTCGTCGGTCTCCTCGTCAACGACTTCGGCGTCCTCGACGAGATCCTCCTCGTCGGCGCGGGAGTCGGTCGCCTGGCTTTGCTGCTCCTGCGCCTGCGCGTAGAGAACCTCGGAGAGCTTGTGCGAGGCGTTGACGAGAGCTTCCTGCTTCGTCTTTATCTCCTCGATGTCCTCCCCGGCGAGTGCCTCCTTCGCCTCCTTGAGAGCCTGCTCGATGTCGTTCTTCGTCGCCATGTCAACCTTGCCATCCACGTCCTTCATCGAGCGCTCGATGGAGTACACGAGGTTATCCGCGTTGTTTCGAACATCCGCCTCCTCGCGCCGCTTCTTGTCCTCGTCGGCGTGCGCCTCCGCGTCGCGCATCATGTTTTCGATGTCCGAGTCCGAGAGGCCGCTCGAAGCCGTGATCGTGATCCGCTGCTCTTTGCCCGTCCCGAGATCCTTCGCCCCGACGTTAACTATCCCGTTCGCGTCTATGTCGAACGAAACCTCGATCTGAGGTACACCCCTCGGAGCGGGCGGTATCCCCACAAGCTGGAAGTTCCCGATCAGCTTGTTATACGAGGCGATCTCGCGTTCTCCCTGGTAAACCTTGATTTCCACGCTTCCCTGATTGTCGTCGGCGGTAGTGAAAGTCTCACCCTTGCGTGTGGGTATAGTCGTGTTCCGCTCGATGAGCTTCGTGAAAACCCCGCCCTTCGTCTCGATGCCGAGCGAGAGCGGCGTTACGTCGAGGAGGAGCACGTCCTTCACTTCCCCGGCGAGGACTCCGGCTTGGATGGCCGCGCCGATGGCGACGACCTCGTCGGGGTTTATACCCTTATGGGGCTCTTTGCCCGTTATCTCCTTGACTTGCTCTTGAACCGCCGGAATCCTCGTCGAGCCGCCGACAAGGATGACTTGGTCAACCTCTCCGGCTTGAAGCCCGGCGTCTTGCATGGCGCGGCGGACCGGGTTCGCCGTCGCCTCGACGAGGTCGGCGGTGAGTTGGTTGAACTGCGCCCGCGAGAGCGTGAGATCCATGTGCTTCGGGCCGTTCGCGTCGGCGGTGATGAACGGGAGGTTTATCGAGGTCGAGGTGGTCGAGGACAATTCCCGCTTCGCCTTCTCGGCGGCCTCGATGAGCCGCTGGAACGCCATCTTGTCCGCGCCGAGGTCTATGCCCTCGGACTTCTTGAACTCGGAGACCATCCAGTCAACGACCTTCTCGTCGAAGTCGTCGCCGCCGAGGTGGTTGTTGCCGCTCGTCGCCTTCACCTCGAAGACCCCGTCCCCGAGCTCGAGGATCGAAACGTCGAACGTCCCGCCGCCGAGGTCGAAGATGAGGATCGTCTGGTCTTCCTCCTTGTCGAGGCCGTAGGCGAGCGCGGCGGCGGTCGGCTCGTTGATGATCCGCTTCACGTCGAGGCCCGCGATCCGGCCCGCGTCCTTCGTCGCTTGCCTTTGCGCGTCCTCGAAGTACGCCGGAACGGTGATCACGGCCTCGGTGACTTCGTCGCCGAGGTACTCCTCCGCGTCGCGCTTCAGTTTCTGGAGGGTCATCGCGGAGATCTCCGGCGGGGAGTATTCGTTGTCCTCGATCTTGACCTTCACTTCGCCTCCGTCGCCCGAGGCGACCTCGTAGCTCGTGCGCTCGTTCTTCACGTCGTTGTAGCGCATCCCCATGAAGCGCTTTATCGAGTACACGGTGCGATCCGGGTTCGTCACCGACTGCCGCCGCGCGAGTTGTCCGACGAGCCGCTCCCCGCTCTTCCGGTCGAACGCGACCACTGAAGGAGTCGTCCTCTCGCCCTCCACGTTCGTGATGACGACCGGCTCGCCACCCTCCAAAACAGCGACGCAACTGTTCGTCGTGCCGAGGTCTATCCCAATGCTCTTCGCCATGCGGTTTCCTCTCTGAGAAGTTTGAGCGTGATCTAAAGTGCTTATAGTATAAAATCTAAGCGTGAGACCTTCAAGGTTTTATAACTGTTAGCTGTCAGCCTTCAGCTATCGGCTTCTTTCGTGTGGGCGAAGCGTAGTTTCGTCGGCGTATATTCCGTCGCGAGTCGAAAACCGGGGTCTCGAATGATTGTGCCTGCTTCGTATTCGGCGCGAGTTGTTTCGGCGGAAAGCTGACGGCTGACGGCTATAAGCTGAGGGCTAAATACGGTAGGATACGGTTCTTAGCAAGCGTAGGCTTCATGAAGTCGGAGAGAAGGTTCTCGGGAGTTTGGAAGAGACTATTTTACTCGTTGACGATGACGCGGCTTTGCTCGAGGTAACGTCCATCGTGCTTTCTTCGGAGGGGTACCGGGTTCTCACGGCGGAGGACGGGTATGAAGCTCTCAAGGAAGTCGGGCGCGAGAGGCTCGACCTCGTCGTCCTCGATGTCATGATGCCGAATCTCAGCGGCTTCGAGGTTTTGAAGAGGATCCGGGAGCAAAGCGACGTTCCGGTCGTGCTTCTCACGGCGAAGAGCCAGTCGGTGGACAAGATCGTGGGGCTCGAGCTCGGGGCGGACGACTATATAACCAAACCTTTCGACACGAAGGAGCTTCTCGCGAGGATAAAGGCCATACTCCGTCGGTTCGGTCGGCAGGAAGGGGAGAGCCGGGGCGGAGTCATGAAGCTCGGGGGACTCGAGCTCGACCCGAACGGGTACACCGTCAGCCGCAACGGGGAGAACCTCGACCTCACGCCGACGGAGTTCAAAATCCTCGCCATGCTCATGCGGAGGCCGGGGCAGGCTTTCACCCGCGCGCAGATTTCCGAGTCGGTCTCCACGAGTTCTCACTATCTGGCGAGTCGGTATATTGACGTCCACATAAGCCGTCTCCGGGGCAAGATCGAGCGCGACCCGTCGAAGCCGGAGATCATACAGACCGTCCCGAGCGTCGGGTATCGGGCCGCCCGTCCGGGAAGGTAAAGCCGGGCAGCTATGATGCGGATGAGGACACGGCTCTCGACGCTCGGTTTCAAGTGGCGCGTGTTCATCGCGCTCGTCGGTATATCGTCGGTGGCGAGCCTCATTATCGGCCTCGTACTTTATTACTTCGCGCAGAATCGGCTCATCGAGGCCGAGAATAACTTGCTCGTTCAAAGGTCGAGGACGGCGAACGCCGGGGCGGGGGCGTTCCTCGAAGGGCTTCGGAGTCCCGAGGATCAAACCCTTCCGTCGCCGGACTCGTACGCCGAGGAGCTCGTGCGAATCGTCGCGGACCCGACGGGACTCGGTGTGGTGTATATCGGGCCGGGCGGGAGGCCGCTCGCCGCCCGCGACGGCCTCGGGGAGTCGGTTTCGCCGGAGGGGACGATGGAACGTCTCGGAATACCGGAGGGGGCCGTGGAGCGGGCGCAAGGATCGTCGAGCGGGGACGGGAGGCTCGTGAGAGGCGAGGATTCGTACGCCACGGTGTGGCCGCTCTCGGTGTCGGACGGCTCATCGAGGGGGGTCATGGTCTATGACGCTCCGCAGGACGAACTCCAGCAAACCCTCGCGTATCTCCGGTTCGGGGTGCTTGGCGCGATCCTCACGAGCGTCATCCTCGGAAGCGTGGCGAGCCTCATTATGACGCGCCAGATCACACGCCCCCTCTCCGACACCCGCGATGCCGCGATCCGCATCGCTTCCGGCGACTACGGGACGCCCGTCCCCGTCACGAGCCGCGACGAACTCGGGGAACTCGCCCGCGCCGTGAATTACATGGCCGAGGAGATCGAACACTACGTCGGGGAAATCCAAGAACAAAAACGCCGCCTCGAAGCCGTCCTCGAAGCCTCCCCCGAAGCGCTCGTCGCCACCGACACGATGGAGAGCGTGACGATGGCGAACCCGGCGGCGGCGAAGATCCTCGGCGTCCACGCCCATGATCAAGGCCGGACACTCGAGGAGCTCGGCGTGAACGAGTCGGTCATCGCATGCGCCCGACAAGCCGCCGACGAAGGCTTCGCCATAAAAGAGGTCGAGATAGCGGACAAAGTTTACTGGGCTTACGCCGCGAAGATGGATCGCTCCGAAGACCCCGAATTAAACGGTTCCACGCCCGACACCGGGGTCATGCTCGCCGTGCGCGACATCACCGAGCATCGCGCCCTCGAACGCTCGAAGACCGCCTTCCTCTCCGACGTCTCGCACGAACTCCGAACCCCGCTCACCACGATACAAAGCGCGGTGAGCCTTTTGGAGCGGGCGGAGGAGAGGCTCGACCCGCTCGAACACCGCGCCCTCGAGCTCGCCGAAGGGGAGCTTGCCCGCATAAGGGGCATGGTCGAGGAGCTTCTCACGCTCGCGCAGATGGACTCGTGGCAGTACTCGCTCAAGCTCGAGACGACCGACCTTTCGAGGATCATCGAGAACGCCATAGACTCGGTGGAGGTGAAGGCCGGAAGGTTCGGGATCGATGTACATCTTTACGACGCCGCCGTTCAATGCACGTGCGACACGCAAAAACTCTCGCAAGTTTTTCTGAATCTTTTGGATAACGCCGTGAAGTATTCGGAGTCCGAGGCGCGGGTTGACATCACCGTCGGCGAGGATAAAAAAGACCACATCGTGCGTATAAAGGACACCGGCATGGGCATACCGGAGGAGGATCTCCCCCACCTCTTCGAGCGTTTTTACCGGGTGGACAAGAACCGCTCGCGTTCGACCGGGGGGAGCGGCCTCGGCCTCGCCATAAGCAAGCAAATCGTCGAGCTGCACGGGGGGAGGATCTCCGTCGCGAGCGAGGTCGGCGTCGGGACCACCTTCACCGTCCGCCTCCCGAAAGTTCCGCAACATTCCGGCAAGCATGCAGTTTAGAAAGCTCTCGAAACCCGCCCTCGCGGCAATGCTCGCGGCCTTTCTCGCCGTGCTTCTCGGCGGGTGCGCGGCGTCCGGGGAGGTTTCCATATCTCCGCTTCCGAGTGGGGAGCGGGGGTCGGAGCTTGGCGCGGGGGTTCGTCCGCTCAGCCACGGCCCCGGGTATAAAGGGTCTCCGGCGTGGAGTTTGGACGGGGAGAGGATCTCCTTCACCATAGACGGATACGTCGTGGACAAGCCGCTTCGCGGAAGGGACACGAGGCGGTGGACCGCCCGCGACTTCGGGGCGAGGGAGATCGAGGCGAACACCGGGCGGAGCATGCTCATACTCGGCGAGGACGACGAGTCGGGGGGGTCGGGTTCACTTTATAGATCGCTCCCCTCCGAGGACTCCACCGAGGTCTCCGAGGTGGCGCCGGGCATCCTCACCGCCGAGCAAGTCGGAGAAGGCGGGGCCATCATAGCCGCCCTCGAAAGCGGCGAAGACGAAAGCTCCCTCCTCCTCGTGCGGGGGGATGAGGTGGAGCGAACCTTCGGGGACGCCGTCGAAGGGAGCGTCGCCGGAATCTCGCTCTCCCCCAACGGGCGGCGGCTCGCGATCTCCGTCGCACCGCCGGGGGAGGATGCGGCGTCGGAGATCCGTATCTTCGAGCTTTCGGACGGCTCGGAGAGCGAGCTTGTGAGCCTCGAGGAAGGTCGGCAAGTCTTCGGCGCGCCGCAGTGGACGGAGGCCGGGATATACTTCGTGTCCGGGACGGAGGACGGGAGCGGGGGGAGTTCCTCGCTTTACAGGCTTTACCGGGTTCCGAACGGCTCCGGCGAGCCGGAGTCCGCGCCCGGAATCGGGAGCGACTTCGCCGCCTCGGGCATAAAGCTCTCGCCGGACGGGTCGAAGCTCGCCATCATCGGGCGCCTCCACGCGAACTCCCCGACGAACCTCCACATCCTCGACCTCGCGGCGGACACGCTCTCCGCCGCGACGAGCAGCGAGGACATGGACATCCGGAACAACCCGAGGGACATGTCGTGGTCGCCCGACGGGGAGAGCGTCGCCATCGTCGCCCGAAGCTCGTTCTCGAGCCCGCGGGTGAGATCCGCCCCCGCCGACGGCCTCCTCGAAGAGTTTTACAACCTCTATGAAGTACCGGTGGGGGAATGAGGGGGGTGGCGCCGTGGGCCGTGGGTTCGGTTCTCGCCTTCCTCGTCACGTCCGCGGCGTTTCTTTTGCTCGCGAACCTCGGGACGGATCCATCGGAGGTGAGGCTCGAGCAACGCCAGTCGGCCCCGAAGTCGAACGCCCCCCTCGAGCTCGCCCTCGACGAGAATCAGCTCGCCTCCTTCGAGGCCGCCCCCGAGCAAAACATGTCCCTCGGCGTGCGAAACGGCGGCGGCGACGGCCTCTCGGACGTGAACCTCACCGTCGAGGTTTATTCCGAGGACACCGCCGCGCCGGAGGGGCAAAGGCAAAGAAAGACGATACAAGCCCTCGATCCCGGCGAGTCGGCGGAGGTCTTCTTCGACCTCGACCTCTCCCCGCCCGAGGCGGCGGACGAATACCCCGGCCCCGAGCAGCCGCGCAACATCGTCGAGATAAGGGCGACGACCCCCGGCGGCACGTCGGCCATACGGACCGTGATCTTCCAGCCAGGGTAATCCAAACGGTCGAATCCGGTCGGCGAATCCGGTGTGAGACTGTATTCGGCGCGAATGGAGTGCGCCCGAAGCGCGTGCGCGTCTTTCGGTGAAAACCGCTTTACGACGAAGGAGTCGAGAACACCCCGGCCTCCGAGCCGCCCGATTCGCGGAGGATCTCATGCAGGTTCTTGAAATCCGCCGCGACGATCCCCGGCGATGGCGCCCGCCGCCCGAGCTTCGGGAGCTTGACGCGCCCGATCAAACCCCTCGCAAGCTCCCCGACCTCCACCGCGCTCCCGAGATCGGTGCGGGCGAGCGTGTACGGCCTCCCCCGGTAAAGTCCACTCCGCACCGGGCGCCATCCGCTCTCCATGAGAAGCCTCGTCGGCACGTGCCGCGAAGCCCCGGTGTCGCTCGATACCGCCTCGACCTTCGCGAAGCCCCGCTGGCGGAGGTCGCGGAGCATCCTCACGAGAAGACGGCGGCACGTGCGCGTATCCCCCTCGACGTACGCGAGAAGCACGGCATTCTCATCGAGAGGCCCGACCGGATACTCCCCGGCCTTCGGGAAATGGGCTTTCGGGCCGTACACGAGGAAGCCGAGGACATCGCCCCCCCGCTCGACGAAGAGGCCCGCGCTCCCGAAGTCCTCGCGCATCTCGCGGACGCGCTCCTCGGCGAAGCCTTCAGCGGCGCCGCATCCGTCCGTCCAATGGAGAACGACCGCTTCGAGTCCGGCGACGCGCCCGACATCGTTCGGCGTTATCTCCGAGATCGTCGGCACGAACGAGGGGGCTTTCAGCCGATGATGCCTATTTTTCATCTTCGTCCCCGCCCGCGGGGCCTTTTCCCGCCGGGCCGTCCGCCCGCGACCGGAGCCGCTCGCGCGTTTCCCGAACCTTCCGGCGAAGCTCCTCGGAGCGGCTCGCCTCCTCGGAGCGGCTCGCCTCCTCGCCGCCGACATCCTCCGCCGGAGCGTCACGGGAGACATCCCTCAAAACGGGGCGTTCGCGGATCTCTTCGCCCGGCGGCTCATCGTCCGCGCCGGAACGCGGTGAGACGGTTTCGCCGCGAGCCTCGCGATGCAAAGTTCCCTCGCGGGATGCGGAGAATCGCTCACGCATGCTTTCCTGTGTGTCGAAGTACCTCTCGCGGTTCTTCTCGCGGGTCTCCCCGACCCGGTCGGCGATGGTTCCGCGGGTTTCCCGGCCGCTCTTCGGAGCCAAAAGAATACCGGCGAGGATACCCGTGAGGCCACCCAAAAGAAAACTCCGCACACGCTGCTTGTCGAGCATCATACCTCCTCGCGCCAAAAACCCCGCACGCTCTTTTGAAAGCCCATTCTAACCGCTATGGCCCCCGAGGTTGCGCCGAATTTCCGATACCGGTATCTCCGACGTGTCCGACCCGCTCGCGTCCAAAAGGAGCGACGGCCGTTTCTCCGCACGCTCCGCGATCCCCGAGACCCGATTCGCCACGATCTCCACCGCCGCGTCGGAGGTGTTCTCGATGGAGAGGTTCTCCACCGTTTGAACCCCCGCCCGCCTCGCGCTCCCCACGATATAGTCGTGGATCTTCCGTATCTCCCGAAAGTGGCTTATGTACTCCTCAGCCGGACGACGCATCGCCGTCCCGAGAGCGCGTATATAAAACCGCGACCGATGCGACGCTTCGTCCGAGAGGTACACCACGATGGAGCACACATTTGGATGGTCGCGGTACCGACCGAGGATCACCTCCGGCACGAGATGAACACCCTCGATCACGAGGTTCGTCCCCTCTTTGAGACCGCGATCCACGATCGCCTCCACCCCGACGGCGACCTGCGAAGCCTGAACGCGGAACCCGTCGAGAACCGTCTCCCCCTCCTCGGCATGCACCCGGAGATCCTCCGGCTTTATGTCGAACGAGCTTTTATGAAGCGCGGGAACGAGGTCGGGGCTTATGGCGTGGCGGAGAACCTCGCGTATGGAATCGGTGCTTATGACGCTTTGAATATTCAAACGTCGGGCGACGTCCGCCGCCAAAGTGCTTGTCCCGACCCCCGTCGCGCCTCCGATGAGGACGACGACGGGCTCGGTCGACTCGCGCAAAATGCGCCATTTGTCGAGCCTTCCGACGACGATGGCGTCGGCGCGGACGAGTTTGTCTCGGACGCGGGCGAGGACTTCCTCTTCTTCGACGGTGAAAATCTCCTCCGCCAAGAGGTCGGAGCGGATCTCACCCGCTATTTTGTGGGCGAGGTCGAGTTTCGCGCCGGCCTGGGAGAGGGTTTGGGCGAGGATGCCGCGCGAAAACGGGGTTTGGCGGCCCCCTTTGACTATCATGATCTCCCGCTCTTCCATGCCGTTCCCTCCGGGAGTCCGAAGTTGTTACGATCTCAGTCGCCGAGGATGCGAAGCCCTTCGTACTTCCGCCCCCGCCGCTTCCGCACACGGTAGAAGAAGAAAAGCACGAACGCAACCAACGCGAGCGGCAAAAACGCCACGAACACCGCCAC
This sequence comes from Rubrobacter sp., assembly GCA_013697825.1. GTDB lineage: Bacteria > Actinomycetota > Rubrobacteria > Rubrobacterales > Rubrobacteraceae > JACCWD01. The sequence goes on along the minus strand of JACCWD010000166.1, from coordinate 638 downwards.
GACCCCAACGACGACCGCGACCGCGTCCTCCATCGCGCTCAAAAACGCGGGCGAAACCCCCGACCCGCTCGAAGCCGGGCGCAAAAAGATCCTCGCCGCCGCGACCGCCCCCGCGATGGCGCCCCCCGCCGCAAGCTCCGGCGCGGAGGCCGCGTCAAGCCCCGCCCCCGTCGCCGCCGCGAAAAGCAAAGCACCCGAAAGTATGCGAAGCGGGGTCATCACCACATCCGAGACGGTCTGGAAAGAGGCGACTTTATCGAGGAACCCTTCGGCGACGGCGAGCGCGAACAAAGCCGCGACCACGACCGGGTCGGACAAAAAGCCGAAGGACACCGGAAGCTCGAAGAGTCCGCCGAGGGCGAACGCCCCCACGAGCGCGAGCGGAAGGAAGGCGCGAAGCCCCGCCACCGAGGCGAGGCCAACGCCGATCCCGACTAAAAGCAAAATCTCCATCGGGCTATTATAGCCGGATAAGGGAGGGTCGCTTCGCTCCCCGAGCGAGTAGCGAATAGCGAATAGAAAAACTTGTATCTTGAAAGCGGTCGTCCACAATGGCGGCCAGCAGGGGCGCGGTAGACCGGAAAACACTGGGCCCGAAGCAGATGCCGTCGAGTAGCAAGGGTCGCCGCGCCCGTCTT
>JACCWD010000116.1 GCA_013697825.1 Rubrobacter sp. | reverse complement strand
TCGAAGCGGGCTGCATACTCTTCGAGTGGGCCGGGGGCGGGGTCGGCGGGCAAGCGTTTGGTCATGACGGCATCTCCTCCTCGCCGCCATTGGAACACGGAGACGATCCCTCGTCAACAAACTACCGCTAACGCCGATCCACCTCCTTCCCTTGCGAGGTATGCCCTTGACAAACCCCAAAAACATCTCCAACTCATTCCGCATGGCCATGCTAACGCCCACGCCCCGAGCCGCGCATCACTCAAATTACGTATTTTTGAGAATCTTTAAAGAAATAACGGGCCATGTTTTCCCGGCGAACCCATCCCCCGCCCCGCTATGACATAATTGCCGGGTTCGTTTTCCGGAGGGTGGATGGAGGTTCCCGCATGTCCATATCCGTCGAGGTGCTTGGAAGCGAAGCGGCGTGGCCCTCCGCCTCGCGCGCCTGTACGGGCTTTCTCATCGAGGCTGACGGGGGTCGCCTCCTTATAGACTGTGGCACGGGAATCTTCGAGAGGCTCCGGGCGGCCATTCCCCCGGAGGAAGTGGGCGACATCGTCGTCTCGCACCCCCACTTCGACCACATCGCCGACTTGATCCCCTTCCGCTACTATCTCGCCTTCGAGGCACGCCCCGAACATCCCCCGAAGCTCCACCTCCCGCCGGGCGCCTCCGAGAAACTACGGAAGGTCGTCGAGCCGATAGACCCAACACCGGGCTTCTTCACGGACGTTTTCGATGCCTCCGCGTACGATCCGGAAAGGGAACTGCGTATCGGGAGCCTTTCCATCACCTTCCACAAAACCCGCCACCCGGTGGACACCTTCGCGATGAGGCTCACCTCAGAAGGCGGCGAAACCGTCGTCTATTCCGCCGACACGGGATGGCTCGACTCCCTTGCGGCCTTCGCCGAAGGGGCCGACCTCTTCATCTGCGAAGCGACATGGGCCGACGGCGAAGGCAACCCCGACATCCACCTCTCTGCTCCCGAGGCCGGCCGCCTCGCGAGCATGGCCGGGGCGAAAAAACTGGCCCTCACACACGTCGCGGAGCCGCTGGCGAAGGCCGCGGCGGACGCCGCCCGAAAAGAGTTCGAAGGCCCGGTCGAACACGCGGCGGCAGGCTCGACGCTGGAACTCTAAAGCACTTTGCGGAAAGGCCGACCTTTATGAAAACCGCGCCGTTAGCTTTTGGCAATCGGCTTTCAGCTCTTTTTGCCTTTGCTGACGGCTGACTGCTAATCGCTGACTGCTTTTGCGGAAAGGTGTCAGCCTTCCCGCAAAACGCTCTAGCCGGCGTTCATCTCGAGTCCGCTCATGATCTCGATGCTATCCTTGACGGATCTCGCCACCGGGCAACTATCCGCATAGACTTCGAGGACGCAGTTTATCGTATCCCGATCATCCTCGCTCGCCGTGAGGTGGAAAACCTGGCGGATCCTCTTCACCACCAAAACCTTGCCCTCGACCTCGACCTCACCGACCGTGTCGGCGCGGAGATCCGAAAAAGACACTCGACGCGATGCCAGCGCGCCCGCGAAAGTGCCGAGCAGTCACCCGCCCGCCGCCGCCACGAGATAGTCGAGCGTCGTGGAGTGCGGCTCTTCCTCGCCCGGCGAAACGCCGTAATGCTCCGCGACCTCGCCATGAACCCCAAAGTGAACCGGCTCGTCCTCGGCGGGGACATATGCGCGCCGGATCTTCCCTTCCACCGGCTCGACCTTCACCCGCGATACGTAAGCGATCTCCGCCACGACGAATCCCCCTTCTCTCGTGAACCGTCCCCGCGAGTATACAATCCGAAACTATCGCGCCAGCGCATGGTACTCTTCGTTCGGGATCTTCCCGCAAGCAAGCGACATACGGTTCGTGAAGTTGTACATCGAAGCTATTTCGATAACGTCCCACACCTCTTCGAGCGTGAGGCCGTGTCCCTTCAAATATTCGATGTCCTCCGGGGAGCATTCGATCGGCTCGTTCGTTATTTTCACCGCGAGGTCGAGGATGGCGCATCGCCGCTCGTCGAGTCCGGCGCGGCGATAGTCGAGGGTTATGCGGTCGGCGAGAACGGGGTCTCCGAGAGCCTCCCGGAGAGCCGCCCCATGAGCCACCAAACAATAAAGGCACCCGTTCTCCATCGAGACGGCGACCGCGATCATCTCCCTTTCGGCCACGCTCAAATTGTCCGTCGGCTCGTGGAGCATCTTGAAATGCGAGAACCACGTCGACAATCTCTCCGGTCGGAAACTGTACGCCCGGAAAACGTTCGGCACGAACCCGACCGTCTCCCTCGCCTTCGAGAAGAGTCTTCGCAAACCCTCCGGCAACTCCGACTCTTCGGGGACGGGGAACCAGCTTACGGGGATGCCCGCCCCGCTTTCGGGGGCTTTGTTTTCGGTGTCGGCCATATTGCCTCCTTTATCTTCCGACGGCCCGCATCTGCGACTCGTAATATCGGTCTCCATGCGCCGAGCCTTTCGGCATCGCCTCGTTTATGCGCGAGAGGTCGTCCTCCGTGAGTTCGACGTCGGCGGACGCGACGTTTTCTTCGAGGTACTTCCGACGCTTCGTGCCGGGGATGGGGACGATGTCATCCCCTCGATGGAGGAGCCACGCGAGGGCGAGTTGCCCCGGCGAGACATCTTTCTCGGCGGCTATTTCACGCACCTTCTCGACGAGCGCGACGTTCTTCTCGAAGTTTTCTCCCTGAAAACGCGGGAAGCGGGTCTCGCGCGTGTCGTTCTCGCCGAAGTCGGAAATGTTTTTGTACGCCCCGGTGAGGAAGCCGCGCCCGAGTGGACTGTATGCGACGAACCCGATGCCGAGCTCCCGGACGGTCGGGAGTATTTCGTCCTCCACGTCGCGGGTGAAGAGTGAATACTCGCTTTGGAGGGCGGAGATGGGGTGCGTGGCATGGGCCTTCCGAATGGTGTCCGCCCCGGCCTCCGAGAGTCCGAGGAAACGAACCTTCCCCGCCTCGACGAGCTCCTTCATCGCGCCAACGGTCTCCTCGATGGGGGTGTCGGGGTCGACGCGGTGCTGATAATAAAGGTCTATGCACTCGAGGCCGAGGCGCGAGAGCGAAGCGTCGCACGCCTTCCTCACGTACTCGGGGCTTCCGTCCACGCCGAGGAAGTTTCCGTCATCGTCGCGGACGTTGCCGAACTTCGTCGCGAGTACGACCTCGCTTCGGCGGTCTTTTATCGCTTCACCGACGAGCTTCTCGTTCGTGAAGGGGCCGTATATGTCGGCGGTGTCTATGAAGTTTACGCCGAGGTCTATGGCGCGGTGGATGGTGGCCGTGGATTCAGCTTCGTCCGGGGTTCCGTAGAATTCGCTCATCCCCATGCACCCGAGGCCCATCTCCGATACGGCGAGTCCTTCGCCGCCGAGCTTTCTTTGTTTCAAGTCGCTTCCCCTTTTTTTGGATGTACCGCCAAAGTTTACTGCGAGAGGCATACGCTGTTAAGATGCGTCGAATAGAGAAGCCTGGAGGGGCGGACATGAAACCTTATTTGACGAGACTGCCCGGCGCGGCCGGGTCGTGGGCGGCTCCGCTGTTCGTGGTTGCCGCGTGGCTTTTCGCCGCCCTTCTTTTCGCCGCCCTCTCGGGCTGGCGACCGACGGTCTCCGCCTTCGCCTATGGCTTCGGGGCGATCTTCGCCCTCGTCTGCGTGTTTTCGGCGGTTCGAGCCGGGGGCGCGAGGAGTGTTTTTTGGGTTCTTCTCGGAGCGGCGCTCCTCCTCCGCCTCTTCGGGGACGCGAGTTGGGGGGTCGGGGCGGCGCTCGGACTCGGAACCCTCCCGTTATGGTCGGTGTATGGCATATATGGAGCCTCGTACGTTCTTTTCCTCGCGGCGGTTCTCAAGCTCGTGTACGAGGCTTCGCGGAGGATCCTCTTCATCGTCGCCCTCGACGCGGCGTCCATCATGCTCTCGGTCGGGGTGCTCGCGTGGTACTTCGCGCTCGGCCCGGCGACCATCGGCGGGAACGGAAGCTGGGAAGGCTCCATCGCCATCCTCTCGTCCTTCGCGTGCGGCGCGGGACTCCTCTTTTTATGCCTCACAATCCTCTCGGCGGATCGGAGGCCGCCGTTCGCCGGAATCCTCGCCACCGCCTTCGGGGCGTTCTTCCTCGCCGACGGGCTTTATCTCGCCTCGCGGGCGTCCGGGCCGTACACGCCCGGCGGGTGGCCGGAGATGGTGTGGGCGCTCGGCCTCGTCCTCTTCGGCCTCGCCGCGCTCGCCTCCACCCCCGGAGAGACGAGCGCAAGGAGCGGGGAGATAAGCCCGTGGCGCGTCTTCTCTTTCTGGTTCGGGCCGCTCTCGCCCGCCGTCCACTTCGCTTTTCTGCTCGGATGGGGAGCCACCGACCCTCCATTGCCCTCGTACGTTCTGTGGGGAGGGGCGGCGATCACGCTTTATCTCGCGTTCCGGATCTCATTCACCACGTACGTGAGCCGGGGCATCCGCCTCGACTCCCAAAGCCTCGCCGTCCGGGGCGAACAGGGAAGAATATCCGAGGAACTCCACGACACATTGAAACAGAGCGTATACAGTGTCTCGACGCTCCTCGACGCATACGAAAAGGCGAGGGAGAAAGAAGACCCGAAGGCGGAGGATGTTTTGGCCGACGCCATCGAAGCGTCCCACGCGGCGAATTTCCAGGTCGGGAGGCCGATCGACGAGCTTCGGGCGCGGTGGGCGGGCGAAAAACAAGATCCCTCCCCACTCCTCGGACGACTCCTCACCGACTTCGAGACCCACTTCTCCATCCGGCCCCACGAAGACCTCCGCGCCGACCTCACGAAACTTTGCCCCGACGAACTCGCCGCCGCATACCGCATAGCGAGCGAAGCACTATGGAACGCCGCCCGCCACTCCGGGGCGAGGAACGTGTGGCTCGAATCGCGGGAAGTCGGCCCCCTCACCATCGTCCGCATCCGGGACGACGGAAGAGGTTTCGGCGAAGACACCGCCTCCGGCTACGGGCTTTCGCTCATGCGCGACCGGGCCGAAAGCTCCGGCGGAAGCCTCGACATCATCTCCGACGCTTTGAGCGGAACGACCGTGCAAATTCGTTTCGAGAAGTGAGGTCGCTTCGCTCCGGTTCTCGGTTCTCGGCTAAAAACTAGAAACCGAGAACTAAAAACGTTCGCGAAGCGACCCCTCCGTATAACGGTTCGTGATCGGCATCCGGCGGTCGCGGCCGAAGGAGCGGGCCGTGACTTTTATGCCCACGGGGGCTTGGCGGCGTTTGTATTCCGCCCGATCCACGAGTTTGACGACGCGGCGCACGTCGTCCTCGCCGAAACCCATCGCCACTATCTCCCCCACGCCTTTGTCGTCCTCGATGTACGCTTCGAGGATGGGGTCGAGGACATCGTACGGCGGGAGCGAGTCGGAGTCTTTTTGATCCGGACGAAGCTCCGCCGACGGCTCCTTCGTGAGAACGGACTCGGGGATGACTTCCCTTCCTTCGACCTCGTTTATGTGGCTGCTCACACGGTACACGAGGTTCTTCGGCACGTCTTTGAGGACGGAGAAGCCCCCGGCCATGTCGCCGTAAAGCGTCGAATATCCGACGCTCATCTCGCTTTTGTTTCCGGTGGAGAGCGCGATCCAGCCGAACTTGTTCGAGAGGGCCATGACGATGTTCCCCCGAATGCGGGCTTGTATGTTCTCCTCGGCGATGTCCTCGGGCATGCCTTTGAAACTCTCTTCGAGCATCGCCCGGTATGCGTCGAAGCCCGGCGCGATGGGGACGACCTTCGTATCTATGCCGAGGTTTTCGGCGAGATCGTGCGCGTCGGTGTTCGAGAGGTCGGTGGTGTATTCGCTCGGCATGAGGACGCCCGTAACGTTCTCCGGGCCGAGGGCTTTGGCGGCGATGGCGGCGGTGAGCGAAGAGTCTATGCCGCCCGAAAGCCCGAGAACGGCGCGTGAAAAACCGTTCTTCCGGAAATAGTCGCCGAGTCCGAGGGTGAGGACTTCGAGGACTTCGGCCTCTTCGGAGAGGAGTTTCTCGATCCTCGGCCCCCTCGACTCGGCGGGCGATACTTTTTCTTTGTATCCGGGAACGTCCACGATGAGGGGGGCGTGGTCGAGTTCTTCCTTTCTCGGGCGGGACTCGTGGAGGCGTTGCATGAGGGCTTCCTCGGGATAGAGATCGACGAAGAGGATGTCCTCCTCGAACTGCCTCGCCCTCGCGACGAGGCGCCCCTCCGGGTCGAAGACGACGGAGTGGCCGTCGAAGACGAGCTCGTCCTGCCCGCCGACGAGGTTGCAAAACAGCACATAACACCCGTAGTCCGAAGCCCGCACCGAGAGCATCCTCTCCCGCGAAGCGCCTTTGCTCCGATGATACGGCGAGGCGGAGATATTCAATAAAACACTCGCTCCGGCGAGGGCTTGCTCGCGGGCGGGGCCGCCCGGATACCATATGTCCTCGCACACGTTTACGCCGACCATCGCCCCGTCGCAGCGGATTATCGGGGCGCCCTCCCCCTCACGAAAGTACCGATTCTCGTCGAAGACACCGTAGTTCGGGAGATACCGTTTATGGTATCGGTGAAGGACTTCGCCGCCGGAGACTATGGCGCACGCGTTGAAAAGGTCCAAGCCGAGATCCACGAAGCCGACGGCGGCGGCGGCGTCCGGCGGAACCTTCGCGGCGAACTCTTCGAGGGCGCGGAGGTTTTCTTGTATGAAGCTCGGGCGCATGAGGAGGTCTTCGGGGGGGTATCCGGTGATGGCGAGTTCGGGGAAGGCGACGAGTCCGGCACCGTTTTCCACCGCTTTTTCGAGGGCGTCGGACATCTTTTCGACGTTGCCCCATATGTCGCCGACGGTGGTGTTTATCTGGGCGAGGGCGACTCTCATGTGGCTATGATAAGGCTTCGGGTTTCAGGTTTCAGGTTTCGGGTTCACGTTTTCGGATAGAATCCACGCTTTATGGAAGAGAAAGCCGAAAGAGCGATGCTCACCGGAGCCTCCGCCGCGAAACGCCTCGCCGATGCGTGCGAGCCGCCCGCGGAAGGAGCGCCGTCCCTCCGACTCGACACCGTCCGCGGCCTCGCGCTCGACCTCGGACGCCACCTCGCCGGACTCGCCGCCGAAGACCCGAACCCGAGCCTCCTCGCCGAAGCCGCACAGAAATGCGCCGACCTCGCCACCCTCGCCGCATGCAACGCCGACGAGATCGACTATTCGGACGCTGCCGAGGCGATACGTCTCGCCGCCGAAGCGACCGAGTCCCTCCGGCGCGCGGTGGAAACGAGGGTTCCATCCGACGAGGAAGCAAAAGACGGGCGAAGCGACCTCGTCCGGCGCGACGCCCGAAGCGCGTCGTGGAAAGCGTCGCTCGCCGCCCGGCAAATGGGTGTTTCGTAAGGTCGGTTGGCGAGCCGCTTTAGAAAACCCTCCCGACCGACTCCCCGGCGGCAAGCCTCCGCGCCGCCTCGACGACCCGCCGGATATAGTCGCCGCTCCCGAGGACGAAATCCGGGAGAGACACATTGATGTCCGACGTTTCACCGTCTTTGTATTCCGTGGCCGAGACGGTTTCGCCCTCCGCCATCGCCCGCGCGTCGTCGAGCTTTACGGAGACGAGCGCGTCCACCTCCTCTTTCTGGAGGATCATGCGCTCGGGCGGCGTGCGGTCGAAAAGAATGAACACGTCGTGGTACTCACGGTCGAGTCCTTGTGGAATCTCGTGCTCGACGCGGCGCTCTCCGAGCGGGACGAGGCGTTCGGGCGGGACGGAGAGTCCGATCTCTTCCTCGATCTCTCTTTTCCCGTCGAGCGGTGCCTCCCCCGCCCCGAGATGCCCGGCGACGCTCACGTCGAGCCATCCCGGCCACGTGTCTTTTCCGAATGCCCGCCGCTGCGCGAGGAGATGGGCGCCGCCGGAGCCGTCCTCCCACAACACCCAGCAATGGAAGCATCGGTGCCAAAGCCCCGCCCGGTGCGCCTCGCTCTTCAAAACACTCTCGCCCGTCTTCGCGCCGGACTCGTCGAGAACGTCGATCCACTCGTCCATCCGAGGACTTTAACCCGAAAGCCGAAACATGTAGCCTGAAACCAAAAACCGGGGAGGAACGATGGCCGAAATCGTGGTGGCGAGCTATTTCGAAGAAGAGAACATAGAGCGGGTCCGCGAGGTGGACGGGGATTTCAAGGTGTCATACCGGAAAGACCTCGTCCCGCCGCCCCGGTGGGAAGGCGACGTCGTCGGCGAGGCGGACTGGCGCAGAACGGACGCCCAAAACGAGGAGTTCCTCGGACTCCTCGCCGAGGCCGAGATCCTCCTCGATTTCCCCCGCGGACTCTCGAAGCCTCTCACCGAGGCCGCTCCGAAGCTGCGGTGGATTCAAGGCGGCATGGCCGGGGCCGGCCCGGTCGCGAGGAACTTCGGGATTCTCGAAACCGACATCGTCGTCACGACGGCGAGCGGCGTCTTCTCGAACCCCCTCGCGGAGTTCGTCCTCGCCGGAATGCTCTCCCACGCCAAAGACTTCGAGAGGCTTCGGAAGCGGAAGGAATCGAAGAAATGGAGCGAGGAGGAGACGGGAACGCTCGAAGGGAAGACATTGTGCATAATCGGCACGGGGAGCATCGGAAAGGCGATCTCCGAGAGGGCGAGGCCATTCGGCATGAAAGTCCTCGGCGTGAAACGGACGGTTCGGAAAGACGATGAAGCTCACGGATACGCCGACGAGCTTTATTCGACGGAGGATCTCCACGCCGCGCTCGGCGAGTCTGACTACGTCGCCGTGACGCTCCCGTACACCGAAAGCACCGAGAACCTCGTGGACGCGGCGGCGATGGACGCGATGAAGCCGGGCGCGTACTTCGCAAACGTCGGGCGCGGGGCGGTCGTGGACGAAGACGCGCTCGTGGAGAGGCTTCGGGACGGTCGCATCTCCGGCGCGGCGCTCGATGTTTTCGCCGAGGAGCCATTGCCGGAGAGAAGCCCATTGTGGGAGTTCGAGAACGTAATCATCAGCCCGCATTCGACGGATAACGTTCCGAGGCTCATGGAGGAGAAGCTCGTGGAGTTGTTTTGCGAAAATTTGCGGCGGTATCTCGGCGGGAAGAAACTCCGCAACGTCCTCGACAAAGAATTGCTTTATTAAAGCCGCTGGCATTCGGCTTCAGGTTTTCAGCCAACGGCTAATCGCCAAAAGCCAAGAGGGCGGTTTTCGGTGACGGCGGAAACCGCATGATTGCCAAAGCAATCTTTATGGTATATCTTGCGAGTGGTTGAATATGGAACTTAGCGAATCATCCAGTACCAGCGCGTCCCTCGCTCACGGCGGGGGGCGCGTCCGCGTAACTTCCCCATGTAATCCCATCTTTATCAAGGAGTCGTTCTGGAAGCCTTAGTCGCCCCCGGTTTACGCATCTTCGCCTCGCTCTTGCTCGTCGCATTGAATGGCTTGTTCGTCGCGGCGGAGTTCGCGTTCGTCAAGATACGCGCCACGCAAGTCGACAAGCTCGTGAGGGAGGGGAAAGCCTCCTCCGGCCTCGTAAAAACGGCCACGGCGAAGATCGACCAATATCTCGCGGTCTGCCAGCTTGGGATCACGATTTGCTCGCTCGGGATCGGGGCTTTGGCGGAGCCGACGATCGCCCGCCTCATCGAGCCCTCCTTCGAGTCGTGGGGCGTTCCGCAAGGTCTCGTCCACCCGATCGCCCTCGGCATCGCCCTCACCGTCGCGTCGTTCTTTCACGTCGTCTTCGGGGAACTCGCGCCGAAGACGCTCGCCATCCAAAAACCGGAAGGCACCTCGCTCTTCGTCGCGCCGTTCATGCTGTTTTTCTATTATCTCCTCCGTCCGCTCGTCATCGTCTTCAACGGAACCGCCAACGCCATAACGGGCGCGTTCGGCGTTGCTCCCGCCTCGGAGGGCGAGACGTCGCACACGGAGGATGAGATCCGGACGCTCGTCGCCCAATCGAACAAGCAAGGCATCCTCGAAGACGACGAGCAGGAGATGATCGGGGCCGTCTTCGAGCTGAACGACAAAGCCGCGCGCGAGATCATGGTCCCGAGGCCCGACGTTGTCTCGGTGAACTCGAGCATGGACCTCAAGAACCTCGTCTCGGTCGCCTCGGCGGGCCACTATACGCGCTACCCGGTCTACGAGGAGGACTCGCCGGACCACATCCTCGGCATGGTTCACGCCAAAGACGTGCTTCGAGCCGTCCAAAAAGAAGGAACCCTCGAATCTGAGATCACCGCCAAAGACCTCGTGCGCGACGTCCTCGTCGTCCCGGAGAACCGCCGCATAGACGGTATTTTGGAAGACTTCCAAACCAAAGAAATACAAATGGCCGTCGTCATAGACGAGTGGGGGTCTTTCGAGGGTGTGTTCACGATCGAGGACATCATCGAGGAGATAGTCGGGGAGATCCGGGACGAGTTCGACGAGGAAGAACCGGCGATCCGCAAACTTTCCAACGGCTCGTTCTCGATAGACGGGCGCATCCCGATAAACGTGGTGAACGAGGCGCTCGGCTCGGAGTTCGAGAGCGAGGACTTCGACACCATAGGCGGCCTCGTACTCGGCCACATAGGCCGCGCCCCCGAGGTCGGCGACGAAGTCCGCCTCGAAGAACACACCCTCCGCGTGGACGACGTGGACGGCTCGCGGGTCGCGCAAGTCCTCGCAAGCTCGGGGCTGGATCAAGAGCCTCCCTCAAGCGGGGACGAATAGCGGCACCGAGCCTCATGGTAATATGCATGGGTGACATACGTCCCCCGGAGGCATGAACATATGGCGACCGTCGGAACGAAATATCAGGTGATCATAGACCGCGATGCCCGCAGGAAGCTCGGTGTCCGCCCCGGATGGGTCGCGGTTCAGACGGTGGTGGGGGATCGTTTGGAGCTTCGCTTCCCCCCCCCCGAACACGATCGTTCGCTGGCGGGGAGCCTCGGCGAGTACGGAAACACGCCTCCCCATGCGGATGAGGAGCGGGCGGCATGGGAGTCGCACGTGGACGAGGAGTGGAACCCCGGTTAGTGGACGCGGTGGACACGAACATCCTTTGTGCGTTATTTGATACAAGACGACCCCGAACAAGGCCACGCGGCGGCGAAGCTCATAGACGGCGAAACTAATTTGGGCATAAGCCTCGTCGCACTCGCCGAGACCACGTTCGTCCTGTCGAGGAACTATAACGTGCCGCGAGAAGGGGTCGTGGATCGGCTGGTGGAGCTTCTGCGAAAGCGCAATATACACATGCTCGGAGTGGACAAGAACCTCGCGGCAAGCTCCCTCATGCTGCGCCGCCCATCCGGTCGCGTCAACTACGCCGACGCGCTGATCAACGCGGATGCCCGGGCCAACGCCGTCGAAAAGCTCCACACCTTCGACGAGCGCTTCCCCTCCGAGGGACTCAACGTCTCCCACCCGGATTAAAAGCGGACTCCCCTAATTAAGCGCGAACGCGATGTATATGTACGCGACAACGAAAGTCAGAATGACGCATATGGCAAGCAATTCTTTCAAAGGATGACACCTCCTTGCAGCGGCTTGCGAGGGAATGATCCTCTCGCGGGCCGGGCTTCAGGAAATACTTTCCGCGCAGACCGTGCTCGACGAGCGGAACCTCGCCGACGAGGTGGCCGACCCCCGGTCTTTTTCACGGTTTTATCATTTCGCTTTCTTGCAAGGAATACAGCCTCGCGTAGCTTCCGCCGAGCGCGAGAAGCTCCTCGTGGACTCCGGCCTCGGAGATGCGACCGCCCTCGACCATGAGGATTTTGTCCACGTCTTTGACGAGCCTCAATTCGTGCGCGATGAGGAACGTCGTCCGTCCCGCCGTGAGGCTCCGCCAGCTTTCCTCCACCGCCGCCGCCGCCTCCGCGTCGAGGCCCGAGGCCGGCTCGTCGAGGATGAGGACGGGACTCTCCCGGAGCATCGCCCGTGCGATGGAGATGCGTTGCCTTTGCCCGCCCGATAAACTCTCGCCGCGCTCGGCGAGGATCGTCTCGTATTTCTCGGGGAGGTCGTTTATGAAGCCGCTCGCCCCGGCGAGGTCGGCGGCGTGCTCGATCTCGGCCATCGTCGCGCCGGGCTTTCCGTACGCGATGTTCTCGGCGATGGAGGCCCGGAAGAGCATGGGATCCTGCGGTACGAAGGTGATGTTCCCCCGCAACGACTTTATCGTGAAATCGCGTATATCATGGCCGTCGATGACGACACGCCCGCTTTGCGGATCATACAAACGGGCGATGAGGCTCGTGATCGTCGTCTTCCCCGACCCGCTCACCCCCACGAGCGCGACCCGGCTCCCCGGCTCGGCCTCGAACGACACGCCGCGTAATATCTCCTCCTCTTCATATGCGAAGTGGACGTCCTCGAAGGCGACGCGCCCGGCGAGCGCGGGAGCCTCCGCCGCGTCCGGACTCTCCTTCACCGTCGGGTCGGAGCGGAGGAGATCCATGACCCGCTCCCCCGAGACGAGCGACTTCCCGATCTGGTTCGCCTGCCGCGAAAGCGCCCACAATGGCGAGAGAAATAAGCCGAGATACGCGATGAACACCGTGAGGTCGCCGACAGAGAGTCCGCCGGAAAGAACTTGCCTCGCGCCGAAGTACGTGACGAGGGCGGTTCCCGCTCCGCCGACGAGGCCGAGCATGATCGAGAACCGCGCCTCGATGGCCGACGAGCCGATGGAGGCCCGAAGCGACTCTTCGCTTTCGCCCCGAAACCGCTCCATCTCCTCCTCCTCGCGACCGAAGATCTTCACCGCCCGAATCCCCGTTATGGCTTCTTGAACGACGGACGCGATGGCTCCCTCCTTCGCTCGCACGACTTGCATGCGCTCGATGAGGGATCTCCGGTACCTCGCCACCGCGATGAAAAGAAACGGAACCGTCGCGAGGGCGAGGAGGGTGAGTTGCCAGTTCAGCCAGAACATCACCACCATCATCCCGATGAGGATGAGGACGGAGGAGAACACTTCGACGACGGAATCCACGAGGAGCGTCCGCACCTCCTTCACGTCGCTCGTTACGCGGGTGATGGTGTCGCCGGTTCGCCTTTTGCCGTGGAAGTCGAGGCCGAGGGCGTGGACTTTGCCGTACAAAGACTCCCTCATGTCGAAGACAGTTTCTTGCCCGAGTTTTTGGAGGAGGCATCTTCTGAACGCCGCCAGAGAGCGGGTCGCGGCGAAGACGAGGACGGTGAGGAGTGCGATCCCCGCGAGGAGCATCGCCGGGTCGGAAAGGAAGCCCGGCAAAAACGCGGGGGGCGACTCGCCACTCAGAACATAGTCGATGGTGAGGGCGAGGGGCCACGGCTGCGCGAGGCTCGCCGCCGTCTCCGCGAGGAGGACGAAGAGCGCGAACGCGAGCCCCTTCCGGCGCGGGGAGAGGAACGGCGCGAAGTCCGCGACCGTCTCCCTCGTTCGTTTCAGTCCGTGGCGAAAACCCGAAAATCGTCTCTTCACGATTTTAGGATACCGCAACGACGCGGTTTAGAATGTGGCGGAGATACCATCGAAGATGCCATCGAAGAGAGAGCGGAGGACACGTGGAAAACGCGGAGAGAAGAGTCGTGGCGGCGTTGGAAGACCTTTTGTTTCGGAGCAAAATCAACGAGACCGCCGAAAACCTCGAAGGCGTCGAAGCGGCGTTTCCACGCTCGCCGAAGAAGCTCATGGAGAGCTTACGCTCCTCGCCGCCCGACCTCCTCGTCCTCGACTTGAATTCGGCTCGCTTCGAGCCGTTGAAAATACTGGCGGAGATCGAAGCCGACGAAGCCTTGAAAAACATCCCGACCGTCGGGTTCCTCTCGCACGTGCAAAAAGACCTCGCCGTCGCGGCGAAGGAATACGGGTGCGACCGGGTGATGGCGAGGAGCGCGTTCACGCAAAAGCTGCCGGAAGTCCTCGCCGGAGCCAAAGCCGATGCGGAAGGCGCCGAGGAAATTGGCTGACGAGAGATGGGAGAGGCTCTCCTCAGAAAAGCTCTTCGAAAGCCCGTACTTCTCACTCCGAGCGGACGCGCTCCGGCTGCCGGACGGGGCCGTGAAAGACCCGTATTACGTCATCGAGCGCGAGGACGCCGTTTTCATCTTCCCGGTCACGGAGGATGGCGAGGTCGTGCTCGTGCGGCAATATCGCCCGGCCATCGAGCGGATGGAGCTTTGCCTCCCGGCGGGCCTCGTCGAGGAGGGCGAAAAGCCGATCGAGGCCGCGAGGCGCGAGCTTGCCGAGGAGACGGGACATGGCGGCGGGGAGTGGGAAGAGGTCGTCTCGCTCGCCTCCTCGCCGGGGCTGAAAAATAATTGGGCGCACGTCTTCCTCGCCGAGGGCGTCGAGGAGAGCTTTCCGCTCGACCCGGACGAGTTCGAGCGTTTGGAGATTGTAATAATTCCGACGGACAAGTTGAAAGACCTCGTTTACTCTGGGGCCATCGTCAGCTCCAGCGGGGTGGCGGCGATCATGGTTTGCATGGAGAGGCTTGAAAGCCGGGAATGAAGCGAGGGTCGCTTCACAAACGTTCTTAGTTTTTAGTTCTTGGTTCTTGGCTAAAGACGAAGAACCAAGAACGGGGGCGACCGAAGGGAGCAATCCCGGCTAAAGTTTCATACGCCTCGTCCGATAACCTCGAGTGGAGTGCCGAAAACCGGATAGAGAGCGGGATCATGGAGTCTGCGCTGCGGGGCGTGCGGGATATTGCGCTTGTGAAGTACTCGGATGTCATTGGGGCTTTGTCCTTCGCTTTGGATATGGTCGAGGGGCAGCCGGAGGGGCATTCGCTCCGGTCGTGCTTTATCGGGATGACGGTGGCGAACCGCATCGGCCTCGACCGCGAGGCGCGGGCGGCTCTTTTTTATGCTCTCCTCCTCAAAGACGCGGGGTGTTCGGCGAACTCGTCGAAGACGGCGGCCCTCTTCGACGCGGACGACCGGACGGCGAAGCGGGCCTTCAAAACTGTGGACTGGAGCCGCCTCCCGCAAACCGCGCTTTACGCCGCCCGCACCGTCAGCCCCGACGGCACGATATGGTCGAAGGCGAGGAGGCTCCTCGCGGTCGGCAAAGACGGGCCGAAGGCGACGAGGGAGCTCATCCACATCCGGTGCGAGCGCGGAGCGGAGATCGCCCGCCACGTCGGCTTCCCGGAGGAGACGGCGGAGGCGATTCGCTCCCTCGACGAACATTGGGACGGGAGCGGCCACCCCGACGGTTTGAAGAAAGACGAGATCCCGCTCCTCGCGAGGATATGCGGCCTCGCGCAGACCGTCGAGGTTTTCTACGCGAAGCACGGCCCCGAACGCGCCGAGAACGTCGCCCGCTCGCGAAGAAAGAAGTGGTTCGACCCCGCTCTCGTGGATGCTTTTCTCGCCGATGCGCGGGGGATATGGGAGGTTCTCGGCGCTTCGGATGTGAAGCTCGCGGTTTCGATGCTCGAGCCCGAGGATCGGGTGATGGAGGTTACGCCGGATCTCCTCGACCTCACCGCCACGGCGTTCGCGAGGATCATCGACGCGAAATCCCCCTTCACATTCCGCCACTCCGAAGGTGTCGCCGAAGCCGCCCTCGCCATCGGAAAGAGGATGGAGCTTTCGCCGCGCGAGATGCAAAACCTCTCGCGGGCCGCCCTCCTCCACGATGTCGGCAAGCTCGGCGTCTCGAACGCCATCCTCGACAAGCCCGGCAAGCTCACCGACGCGGAATTCCAGAGCATAAAAGCCCACCCGCGCCTCACATACGAAATACTCCGCCGCGTCCCCCACCTCCAAAGCCTCGCCGAAACCGCCGCCAACCACCACGAAAAGCTCGACGGATCGGGGTACCATCGGGGCGTCGGCTCCGAAAGCCTCGACCGCTCATCGCGCATCCTCGCCGTAGCCGACATATACGACGCCCTCGCGCAAACGAGACCGTACCGCGACGCGCTGCCCACCGAGAAAGTCCTCTCCATCCTCGAAAAGGAAAGCGGGCAAAAACTATGCCCGGATTCATGCGAGGTGATGGAGTCCGTCATCGAAGAGGGAGAACTCGAAAGGGAAGCCCCCCCGCCCGAGGCGAGCGCCGGATAAGCACGATCAAAGCGGATCATCCGCGAAGCATCCGCGACGGGGTGTGCTCCATAAACACCGGGATTCGGGGTGATTCTCGACTCGCTTCGCCCGTCCGCCGCCGACCCGCCGGAGAAACCCTCGCCGGACTCGGCGGCGGACGCGGGCATCGCACCGCGCCTTTTCCGACTCCCGGAGCGAAGCGGATCATCCGCGAAGCGTCCGCCGGGACACGGCTGTCCGAACGTCGAAAGATAACGGGAGTCGGGGAAGGCACGATATCGGAGCGTCCGCCGTCGAAATCCGCAGTCGAGCTCGGCGAGAGTGAGTGGGGCGGGAACGCGAATGCATCCGGGAGAGGGAGGCCGGGGTCAAACCCGGCTCCCGGCGTCGAAGGGGTCTCGTGAATTGTCCGGGCAAAAGAGTTTCCCGAAGCGGGCGGACGAACCCTCCGAGGCGAACGGCATGCGCCCGGACAAAAGCCGACGAGCGAAGCGCGTTTGCGGTTCATCGAAGGCGGAATCGTCTCACAGCGGAGTTCGTGAATATCGATCCACCCCGCCGCCGAGGTCTCGATCGGCGGGGGCGGCTCGGTCGGGGAGTATTTCCTGAAGCCTGAAACCCGATGCCTGAAGCCCGATGCCTGAAACCCGGATTGCGGAGGGACCATTCCCCACGCGAGCCGCTGTCAGTTCGGCGGGGAGAGTTTCCGGTATGCGGCCCGGTAGCTCGACACCTCGATTAGGTTCGCGTCCGGGTCGCGGAAATAGACCGACTTCATAGTCCCGAGGGCGCCTTCTTTTCTGACCGGGCCGTGGATGATTTCCACGTCGCACGCCATGAGGTGCGTTACGACATCCTCCAAAGAACCGCGAGCGACGAAGCAAAGGTCGGCGGAGCCGGCCCTCGGAGTCCCGGCCTTTGGCTCGAACTCGTTTCCGGCTTCGTGGAGGTTTATTTTCTGCGCCCCGAACCAGAGAGCCTTCCGTCCGACGTCGAACTCGACCGTCTTCATCCCGAGTACGGTGGAATAAAATTCGCACGTCCTTTCGACATCCGAAACTGTGAGAACCACATGGTCTATCCGATCTATCCGCAACCTCGGTCTCCTCCGCTCGACAAACAAAAGGCCGGAGCGCATAAGCCCCGACCTTCACTCTAACCCCGTTTCGGGGATCGCGCCAACTTCGCGCTCGACTATTCGCCTACGGGCAATTAACCCTCCTGTCCCTCGGGTCGGCGACGCATCGGTCGCGCCCCGGCCCGCCGTTTGCGATGTCGTTGCCACGCACTCCGTCGCGGGCGTTTATGCGGTCGTTTCCACCCTCGCCCTTGAGGATGTCCTTGCCCGCTCCACCGACGAGGATGTCGTTTCCGCCTCCGCCGTAGAGGATGTCGTTTCCGGGGCCGCCGCGGAGGATGTCGTTGCCGCCGAAGCCGCGAATGATGTCGTTGCCGCCGAGGCCGCAGATCACATCACGGCGAGGCGGGGCGGTCGAGCCTCCGCGGGTGAGGAGCTTCAAAGAGTCGTCGAGGCGTGTGGAAATTTGCTCGACGTCGAGCACCCCGACCCGCGCGGCGGCGAGCTCGATGGCGAGCGGAAGGCCGTCGAGGCGGCGGCATATATTCGCCACCGTCGCCGCGTTCGCCTCCGTGAGATCGAACGTCGAGGCGTGGCGCGTCGCCCGCTCCACGAAAAGCCGCGCCGACTCCGAGCGCTCCATCTCCTCCGCCGGGCGGGACGGGTCGGGGAGGTCGAGGGGCGGGACGGGGTGGAGAACCTCCCCCGGAACCCCGAGCGCGACCCGGCTCGTGGCGAGGATGCGAAGGTTCGGGCATGCGCGAAGGAGCGACTCCGCCAAGAGCGCCGCCGCCTCCACCACGTGCTCGCAATTATCCAAAATCACGAGCGCGCTCTTCGGACGCATGCTTTCGATGATGGCGGCTTCGAGCGTCCGGTCGGGCTTTTCCCGCACGCCGAGCGCGCCGGACACCTCGTTCGCCACGAGCGACCCGTCGGAGATCGAAGCGAACTCCACGAGCCACACCCCGTTCGCGAAGAGGCTCGAAAGCTCCCTCGCCGCCTCCGTCGCGAGCCTCGTCTTCCCCGAGCCGCCCGGCCCCATGAGGGTCGCGATGCGACTCATCGAAAGAGAACGCTTCACCTCCGCCATCTCCCGCCCGCGCCCGACGAAGCTCGTGAGCGGGGCGGGGAGGTTGTGAAGCCCATTCCCTTCCGTCGGCGGCGCCGGCCTCCGGCTCGAAGCGTCGAGGAGGTGCGTCAAAGCCGCCTCGCCCCGACCCGGTTCGATGTCCTCCGCCCTCCGAAGGGCTTCGATGGCCGCCTCGTTCTCGCCGAGCGCTTCGTGGAGGGACGCTAGCTCGACGAAAAGCTCGACGTACGTGCTTCGGAGCGACTCGCGGCGTCCCTCCGCCCACTCCTCGTAAAGATCGCCGGGGAGGAGGTCGCCCGCATAAAGATCCACAGCCGTCCGGTACGCCGATGCATCCCGGCTTCGGCGAGCCGCCCTCGCCGCCTCCTCGAACGCCTCGACATCCACCCGGACCTCCCCGCCCGGACAAAGCGCGAACTCCTCGCCGCGAAGCGAAAGGTGCGCGGAGCCGGATTTGAGAGCCTTCCTCGCGGCATGGAGGGTGCGGTGGAAATTATTCGAGGCCGAGGCGGGTGGGAGGTTCGGCCAAAGAGCATCCATCACGCGCTCGCGGTGGAGCCGGTGTCCGGGGGCGAGGGCGAGGAGTTTCACGAGGCTCGCCGCTTTCCTCAAACCCCACTCTCCCTCCCCGACCTCCCGCCCGCCCACCGAAACCCGGAACCCCCCGAGCATCCACACACGCACCACATCCGGCGCGCCGTCAAAAGCGCCCCCATCCCCCGAAAAACCTCGCTCGACGCCCGCTCTCCGGCGGTGTGCCATGCGCTCGATCCCTTCACACAAAGTGGGACGACAACCTCGGGCGAAATTTTAGCAACATTGAAGCGGTAAAGCGGCCTCCACAAAACGGGCGTGAGAGCGGAAAAGCTGCTCGACGCGCTCGGTCGGAGTTCCCGGCGTTTGCCAAAACCAAAAACCGGAGCGAAGCGACAAAAAAGCCCGGAGCGGAAAACTCCGGCTATCCGGTTGGTTCTTCGACCGTGATCCCTTCGTCTTTGGCGGCCTCGTTGAGTTCCCCATCCGCCGAAACGAGGATGGAGTTCTCCAGACCCGCGCCCACGCGATGCTCATTCAAAAGAAGGACGCATGCGAGTTGGATGCAATCATAGCCTCGCAGCCGATGCTTTTCGGCCACCTCCATCGCCCGCTCCGCCACGACCTCGCCCACCTCCACCGTTTGATAGACATGCTCCACGTCGGAGCGAAGCTCCTCCACCGCGAGAGCCGCCTCTCCCGCATTCATCTCCCCGGCGGACGCTTTCCTGAAGATCGCCGCCGAAACCTCCACCGATCAGACCCGGCTCACATAAACCTCCCCCGAACCATCCAAAATCTCCTCGACGCGCCCGCTCCCCGCCTCCTCGACGTAAGCCTTCACCGCCGCGTTCGCGTCGAGGAAGCGCGCCTCCGCCACGCCTCACCGCCTCTCGGAGACGATTTGCTCGGACACGGGCGATCCACTCGTCCGCGCCCGCCGACGACGAGCGCCTTCGCGGCTCCGACCCTCCGTCCACCGAACCTCGACCCCGGCTCGTTCGAGGGATTCTTTGTATCGAGCCTCCACGCTCCTCTCCGAGGCCGAAAGCCCTTCGAGGCGTTCGAGGTCTTCGATGCCGACAAGCCCCGCGACCGGACGCCCGTGACGCTCGATCACGATCCTCTCCCCCCCGTACCGCACCCGATTCAAATACTCCGAAAGCCGAGTCTTCGCCTCATGCGTCCCGACTCTTTCCATATTTCCACCTCTCGAATCGAACCATTCGAACCATTCGAACCATTCGAACCACAAAGGATTATACAACCAGAAATTACGCACCCTTCCGGGCAAAGAAAAGCCCGGAGCGGAAAACTCCGGGCGAATGAAGATGCTTCTTTGTTTCTAACTTAGCAAGTAAACGAGCTTCCGCAGCCGCAGCCGCCTTGCACGTTCGGGTTGTTCACGGCGAAGCCCGCGCCCATGAGGCCGTCCACGTAATCGAACTCGCTTCCACCGATGTACGGGACGCTCATCGCGTCTATGACGAGCTTTATGCCTTTGTCCTCCATCACTTCGTCGTCGTCGTTAATTTCGTCGTCGAAGTAGATCGAGTACTGGAAACCCGAGCATCCGCCGGGCCGGACACCGATGCGAAGGGCGAGGTCTTCCTCACCTTCCTGCTCCATGAGCGCCTTGACCTTCTCCGCCGCGTTGTCCGTGATGGATACTATGGCCTGCTTTTGGTCCATCATCGCCTCCTGAAATACATAGCTGTCTTATATGGGGGGATTATTACACCGCCGCCATTATTGTTCAACGAGAAGGCATTATCGCCGAAGAAGACGACGTGTTCTCAAAGAACCTTCCTTGACGAGCCGCGACCACCCCGAGGACACGCTCCTCCCGAGCCGCGCGAGGAGCGAGGCCGGATTCACCGCCCCGAGAACCCTCCTCCACAAAGGCAATTTCCCGAACTCTTTGACGCCCCGCCTGTGGCTTCGGGATATGTGCCTCCGGCTCGCTTCTCCCTCCGGCCCGTAAAGATGGTCGGAATACGAGCGGGCGAACTCCGTGAACGGCTTCTCGTCGAGGCCGCACTCCCCCGCGAGGAGCGCCATCCTCTCGTTCACCGTGAGCGACGGCGAGTCGGCGAGGGTGGCTCCGTTTCCGGGCGGGAGAGAGTCCCGAAGCCTCCCGGAGAGATCGCGGTAAAAATCCTCGGGCCGACCGCGGGAAAGAAGCATCCGCTTCGCGGCGGGGGGGACGGCCACGAGAACCCCGGCGGCGAGAACGAGGAGAGGCCACGCCGGGGTTCCTTCGTCGGAGGCGCCGGACGCGGCGGCGTCCTCTTCCTCCTCCGGGGCTTCGAGGGTTTCTTGCTCGTCAAAGTCGCTCTCCCCCTGAAGCGCGGGGTTCTCGGGGGTGAGTTGCTCGGGCGTCGCCTGCGAAGCCGGGGAAGGCGCGTTCGCCTGCATCGTCTCGGGCATCGCGAATCCGGGTGTGGGATCCATCGGATACCATCCCACGCCGGGGAAATACACCTCCACCCACGTGTGCATGTTCGCCCCCGTCACTTCGTATACGTTCTCATCGACCTCATCGCCGGGCGTCGAACCGTACACCACCCGCGAAGGAATGTCCATGTCTCGCAAAATGAGCGCCATCGAGGTCGCGAACTGCGTGCAAAAACCCTCGCGACCGTCGCCGAGGAATTCCTCGATCGCCCAGTCCGCCCTCCGGTAACTCACGTCGAGGTTGTACACGAACCCCCCGTCCGTCGTGAGATACTGCTCGATGGCCCGCGCCGTGTCGTACGGTGTCGAGGTGTCGTAGTTCGCCCGGATCTCGTCGGCGGTTTCCCCAACGACGCCCGGAGTCGTGTCGGGAAGTTGCAAAAACCGCTCGCCAACCTCCGAGGGATATTCCGTCCCCGCTCCTTGAAGCTGCTCGGTCGTCGGCTGCGGAACTTCGGAGAGGACGCGGTAAAAATCCCCCTCGGTGAACCGCGAGCCGGAAGTCCATGAACCGTCGGAGTTCTCCGAAGCATCCGGCACGTCGCTCGACACGTCGGAGATTTTGTATCCCCCGAAGATGAGATCGGTCTCCGCATCGAGAATCTGGAAACTTTGCACGACCGGCCTCGTCGGAACCCCCGCCTCGACGGCTTCGCCGACCTCCTCGTCGCCGCGCGTCGTGTTCGTCCACCTCACCCCGTCGAAGCGGTCGAGCGTTCCGCCGCGCCACCGGAGTTGCTCCGTCGAGGAGACGCGGAAAAGCTCCGCGTCCCGCCCCGCCGTGAGATAGTCGCCGACGTCGGCTTGAACGTCGAGGCGAGACGTTCCGCCCGTCCCGATGCGCGTCCAGTCGATCTCCCCCGAACTCACCGTCGCGTCCGAGAACGGAGCCTTCGGAACGAGAAGCACCGCCACCGCGACCATCGTCGCCACGAAAAGCCCCGGCCGGAGGAGGTTCCCGCTCTCCCCCGCCGCGCCCGAGAAAAGGAGGAGCGCGAGGGCGGCGAGGACGAACACGAAAAAGAACGGCCCCGCGCCGTCTTCGAAGGAAATCGTGGAGAGAACCCCGATCGTGAGTCCGAGCGTCGCGACCGAGATGATCGGCGTCCGTTCATACAATGTCGCCGAGGTGGCGAACGCGACGATGACCATGACCATCGGCATGAGGATGACGAGAAGCCCCGGCGACACGTCGTACGGCACGGGCTGCGCGTACATCGTGTTCGCCGCGACGAAGAGGTCGCCCCCGATTTGATCGATCAAAGCCCGCCACCCCGAGAACGTGAGCGGCGGGAACCCGTAAACGGCGAGGAGCGTATACGAAATCGCCGCCGGAAAGAGAAGCACGAATCGGAAGCGCCCCGCCGAGCCGACGATCAACGCCGCGAGGGCCGCCCCGAACATCGGGACGAACGCCCCGCCGCCCCCGATGTTCACGAGCGATGAAGCATTGAAGGCGACGCCCTCCCCCGTGAAGAGCATGGCGAACGCCGAACCCGCCGCGAGCACGGCGACGTAAAGGCATATCCTCTCCATCCGGTGCGCGCCCATCTCCTCGTTCGTCACACCGCCCCCCGCATTCCGGCCCCGGACAGCCCGGCGACGCCCTCGGGATGGCGCACGACGCACACCGACGCCCCCGCCCGGTCGAGCCTCTCAGCGTGGCGGAGGAAGGCCGACTCCCTCTCCGAAGCCCGCCCCGACGCCCCGTCCGACGGACGGTACGTGTGCGACGCGACGAGCGCGACGACGACGGAGAGGTTCGCGCTCCGGAGCTTCCGCACGCACTCCGGGAGATCCTCATCGAGGTGCCGCGAGACGAGGACGACCCCCTCTCCGAGGGAATTCCCGCTTTCGAGAACCGCATCGGCGAAGTCCTCCCTCCCATCCGCCCGGACGGAGGCGAGAATACGCATCGCCGCCCAATACGACGTTCCGTCCATCCCGAACTCCGTCGCCTCCGATTCTTCGTTGTTGCAAACTAGCCGGAAGGGAAGCCCTTCGTCTTTGAGATGCGTGAGGATGGAGGCGGCGGTCGAGACGGCGTCCTCCACGGGGCCGTCGAGGGCGCGAAGCCCGCCGCGCCAGAGATCGAGGGCGACGGTGTGCCGCTTCGGGGCGTGGAGCGAGAACTCCTTCACGTAAAGCTCCCCCGTCCGGGCGACGCTCTTCCAGTGTATATGCCTTCGGTCGTCGCCCCGACGGTATTCGCGAAGCCCGGCGAACTCGTCGCCCCGGTGTCCGATGGTTCCGCGCCCGCCGGAGTCTGAGTTTCCGCCGCGGACCGGGAAGCCGCGAAGCTCGTGTATCTCCGGGTACACGACGACCTCCGTGCGTTTGTCGAACCTCCGGGTGAAGCGGACGAGGTCGAACGGGTCGACGACGGCTGCGGAGGCGGGGCCGAGATGGTACACGCCCCTCCGGGGGAAGGTTATGGGAACCTCCGCGCCCGCCCCGCTCTCGCCCCCGAGCGGCGCGAACTCGAAATCCCGGTCGTCCGGGAGCCGGTCCGAAACCTCGACGACCGAAGTTCCGAAGCGCGACGAATTATCGAGGCGAAGCTCGATGCCCGAAGGCGCACCGGCGGTGATGCGCGTGTTCCTCGGAAACCTCCGCGAGAAGGAAAGCCCCCGCGAAGTCGCCATCCCGAGGACGAGCGCCGCGACGGGGAGGATGAGGAGCGCGTACCCGAGTTGGTGGAACTGCGTCGTCCCGATCAGCCGGGCGACGACGAGGACGAGTACGCCGATGATGATCGCCTGCCAGCCGCGGGCGGTCGGGCGGGCGGAGAGGCGGGCGTTCTTCCCGGCGCTCGGCAAAATTCTAAACGGCCTCGGTGACCGGGACGGAGGAGAGGATGTCCCGGACGATGGACTTCGCCGCCCCGTCCGAGCCGAAGCCGTTCTCCGAGCGGGCGGCCCCGGCGGCGGGGATGATGCGATGGGAGATCACCGCCGGAGCGAGGGCCTTCACGTCGTCCGGCGTGCAATACGAACGCCCGCTCGCCGCCGCCCTCGCCCTCGCCGCCGCGAGGAGCATCCGGCTCGCCCGAGGCGAAGCGCCGAGTGAGATCTCATCATGCCCCCTCGTCGCCGACGTTATGGACACGACGTACCGAAGCACGGCCTCGCTCGCATGAACCTCCTCGACGAGGTTTCGCATTTCGAGGAACTCGGCGAGGGAAACCACGGGGCGAAGTTCGGCGGCGGGATCGCGCGCGAGTTTCAAAAGCTCCATCTCGGCGTCGTTGGCGGGGTATCCGATCTCCATTTTTATGAGGAAGCGGTCGAGTTCGGCGTGGGGGAGCGGGTACGTCCCCTCGTGCTCGATGGGGTTTTGCGTGGCGAGGACGCAAAAAGGCTGCGGCAAATTCCGCGTGTCGCCGTCCACCGTGACGGAGCCTTCCTCCATCGCTTCGAGGAGCGCGCTCTGTGTTTTCGGGGACGCGCGGTTGATCTCATCGGCGAGGACGACGTTCGCGAAGACCGGCCCCGCCCAAAACTCGAAGCGCCGGTTCGCCTGATCGTAGATATTCAGCCCCGTGACATCGGCGGGAAGGAGGTCGGGCGTGAACTGGATGCGCCGGAAATCGCCCTTTATGGACTTCGCGAGCGACTTCGCGAGGAGTGTCTTCCCGACGCCCGGCACGTCTTCGATGAGTATATGGCCTCCGGCGAGCATGGCGACGACCGTGAGGAAGATTCCATCACGTTTACCCGACACCGCCCGCTCGACATTCGAGACGATCCGCTCGACCCTCTGCGCGAAATCGCTGTATTCCAAAAAAACCCCGTGAGTTGCGTAAAGAGACAACGATTCGGATTATATACGGCGGCCCGTGGTTGGCAATCGAGGGGAGTGAGGGGAGTGAGGGGAGTGAGGGGAGTGAGGGCGGAGCCTCCTCCCGGCTACGCCGTCGCGCCCGCCCGGCGAGTGCCGTCGTTGTCGCCGCTCGCCCGGCGGGGGCGAAATTCCACGACTTCGGCCTCTATGGAATCCTCGCCGTGGTACCGGGCGACGGAGACACGGTGGTTCCCGTCGAGTACGAAATGCTCTCCACCGACTTTGTAAAGGCTCACCGGGGGAAGTTTCCCGAACTTCCGATACGTCCGGTTCACACGCTTCCACCGCTCCGCGCCACTCGATGTCGTTGGGAGGAAGTCCCGGTCGAAGTCCGCTCGGCGACCGACGCTCCCCACTATTTTCTCCACTCGCACGCGCCTCTTCCCGAGCCGCACCTTCTCCGCCCCCGGCAGCTCGGCCTTCGCCTCCTCGAAAGACGCCAAACGCCTCGAACCGCTCCTTCGCAGCCACGCGGAAATCCGACGGAGGAGCGCCCGCCGCCGCGCCCGCCCGAACTCCTTGTCCATCCAATCCTCGATGCTTGCGTCGCCAACCATCGAAATCCCTTTCCAAAAACCCGAGGAGGCCGGAGACCCGACCGCCAAGGCCATTATCGCAGGATCCCAACCCCCCACACCTTCACCGACTCGAGTCCCTTCGCGTCCTTCGCGACACCTTCCACCGTGCGCCGTCCGGGCGATCCGACCGTCCACGTAAAGTTCAACGCCCGCCTTCCCCACACGCGCCTCTTTGTCGAGAGCGGAAGAAAGATGCCCTCCGAGAAGTGCCCTCCGAGGAGGCGGTCGCCTACGCGCTCGAAGGCGATGGCGAAGGTTCCAGCGAATCCTCGCCATAGAATTGCTCGACGTAACGTCGTTGTATTTCATTCAATCCCCGCGAATACCACACCATCACCACGTATCGCGGCTCCTTCGGCGTCGTCTTCGGGTACATGCCGCACTCCATCGGGAGGCGGCTCCCCTTTCTCGCGTTGCATTTGGCGCACGCCGTGACGACGTTGTCCCACGTGTTCCCGCCGCCCTTCGAGAGCGGCTTCACGTGGTCGCGGGTGAGGCATTCGCGGCGATTCAAATCGTCGCGGTGCTTCCCGCAATATTGGCAGCGATACCCGTCGCGCGCGAAGAGGATGGTGTTCGTGACGTGTTTCCGCAAACGCCTCGGGATCTCGACGTACTTTATGAGACGGATGACGAGCGGATACGGGTATTCGGCCCTTTCGCTCCGAAAGCGTTTTTCGAGGTTCGCCTCGACGATTTCGGCTTTTTCGGAAACGACGAGTACGATGGCCCGTTTGACTGGAACGAGGGCCACCGGCTCGAAACTGGCATTTAGAGTCAAGCATCGTCCCACGCCGAAAATTTTAGCATAAGCGTATGATTGCAATCCTCCATATCCGCTTCTCTACAAGAATTAACGTATGTTTTACGAACGAGCTTCGCTCGTCTGAGCTTATCAGCATTTCAGCGAGTCAGCTTTTCAGCTTTTTGATGGAGATGCTCGGAAACTCCCCGCTCAGTTTGCGCCGAAGACTTCTTCGCCCGGCTTCCACGGAACCCCGAGCGGAGACGGCGGCGCGAGGTCGGCGAGCTTCCTCCTCGCCGCGATGACGAGCCGCCCGAACTCCTCGAACTCGTCCGGCGAGAACCACAGCGTGAGATGGTTGTGCGAGAGCGAAACCTCCCCCATCGCGCATCGGCTCACCCGACCGCACGGACATTTCGCCAGTTCCCCGCACCGCGCCGAACACCCGAAAGCGTCCACGAGCATCCCCGCGAATCCGACGAACTCGACCCGGCTCATCGCCACACACAAAGAACCCCACGAAACTTCGACGACTTCCCCCCGAAGCATCACCCGGCTGCGCGAACTGTACGACGCGAGAACCGTCCCGCCCGAACGCATCTCCTCAAACCCCGTTAATGACAACCGTTTTCAAAGTAAACGGATGATACGCCATCGGCGGCGGGGAAATCAAGGGCGGGTCGCTTCGCCTTCGGCTCCGCTCCGGTTTTTGGTTACGGGTTGGTGGTTATTGGTTTTGTTATTTGCCAACAACCAATAACCACCAACCAACAACCGGGAGCGACAGCGACCCTAACGACTCTTCATCTCCGAGTCGAGCATGAGGAGCGCGGTCGGGTCGTCTCCGGCCATGCGGAGACGCTCCACGATCTCCGACGCGGACTTCTCTTCTTCGACTTGCTCCTCAATGAACCAATGGAGGAGAACCTGCGCCGGATAGTCGTTCTCGCTCACTGCGTGCGCGTATATGTCGTTTATTTGCGCGGTTACTTTTTTCTCGTGTTCGAACGATTGCTCGAAGGCGTCGAGCGGCGACCGGAAAGAACTCTCCGGCGCGGGTATCGCCGGAAGGCTCACGGCCTCCCCACGGTCGAGGAGGAAGTCGAAGAACTTCGTCGCGTGCTCCACTTCCTCTTTCGCCTGCGAGCGCATCCAATGCGAAAATCCGGGGAAGTTCGCCGCGTCGAACGAACCCGCCATCGAAAGATAAAGATACGCCGCGTGGAACTCGTTGCCCACCTGCGCCTCCATCGCCTCCCGCACCGCGCCCTTCATCGGCGTCTGTGTCGCTTCCGCCATCTTTCTCTCCTTTCAGTCAATTTCAAGAACTGTTCTTGATCTTACTCTTCGCATGTGCGTTTCGCAACGACATGGTGACGGAGGTTGTGCGGGGCGGTGATCCGGGTCATGGGAAGCGTGTGATCGAAATCACACGCGAAGCGGCTTCGCTTTCGGAGCCTTCGACACGGCGTCGAGGATCGGCGCGGCGGAACCCCGAAACGGGTCGGCGGCGGGAAGCCCGGTTTCGGAAGAGATTTTGGCGACGAAAGAGTTCGCTTCCTCGTCGGAGAGGCCGCGGGTGTTCACGCTCACGGCGACGACGGGGGCGGGCTTCACGAGCGCGGCGACCTCCTCGTAAAGCCGGGCGGCGAGCGAGGGTTTCGGGCGCGGAACCCCGGCCATAATGGCGTCCGTCGAAGCATCGGCGCAAAGTATGATCGCGTCCGGGCATGAGCCGTGGAGGAGTCCGAGGGTGACGCCGGAATACGCCGGATGCCCGAGCGAACCTTGCCCCTCCACGAGGATGAGGTCGGGAGAAGTTTTCGCCGCTTCGAGGACGAGTTGCTCGGATGCCCCGGCGATGAAGTCCGAGACGACCGCATCCACCGAAATACCCCATCCGGCGATCACGATCCCGGTTTGCCCCGTCGCCGCGAACTCCGTCGAAAGTCCGGACTTTCTCGCCGCTCTTTCTATTTCAAGGGAGGCGGTCATCTTCCCGATGGCGGCGCTCGTCCCGACGGTGAGGGCGACCTTCGGCTCGACATCGAAGCCTTCGCCGGAGAAGAGAGGGAGTTCCTCCGGCGGCTCGCGCACGTCCCACACGTTCGCTCCGGGAAACTCCGGCGCGAGTCTTTGGTGGAGGCCGCTCACTATTTCGACGCCGGAGTCCGCGGCGGATCGAAGAAGCTCCATCCACTCCATCGGCAATTTCCCGCCCGCCGGAGCGACACCGACGAGGATGGAGGTCGGAGAATGTTCGAGGGCTTCGGCGAAGGAGGCGACGATGGGCGCGTCGCGTTCGAGGTGGGGCATGGTCGACCGAACGGTCTTTCCGGCGAGCTTCGAGTCTATGACGCACACGATCTCGTCCTTGCCGTACCGGATGAGGCCGTGGGCGGTCTTCGCGTTCCCGTCGGTGAAGCGTCCCTCGGCGAGGATGGCATACCGTCGTTCGGGGCCTTCCATTCGCATCATCGCTCCCACACTCCGAGTCCCGGTTCGTCCGTCAATGTGATCCTTCCGTTTTCGTATGTCGGGCCGGAGTACGGATCGTCGGCGAGGAGCATCGCCCCGTCGAGATCCACGAAGTCGAAAAGCCCGGAGATATGCGCCGCCGCCGCGATGGACACCGATGTCTCGACCATGCACCCGAGCATCGCGAGCATTCCGTGCGCCCGCGCCGTATACACCATTTTCATGGCGTTCCGTATGCCGCCGCACTTCGCGAGCTTCACGTTCACGCCGCCCACGCATCCGGCGAGTTTCGGCACGTCGGATGCGACGAGGGAGCTTTCGTCGGCGATGAGAGGGACGGGGTGCGCCGCCTCCATCGCCCGGCGCATAGCGAGCGGCCCGGCGGAGGCGGGGATGGGCTGCTCGATCATGAACACCCCCGCCTCCCGGAGCGCGATGGCCGCCTCCACCGCCTCGTCCGGCGAGAACGCCTCGTTCGCGTCCACCCATAGTTCGGCCTCCGAAAACTCCGCGACGGCCTTCACCGTCTCGATGTCGCGCCACCCCCCGACCTTCATTTTCAAGATCGGGAACGACGAGAGGCGCCTCGCCTCGGACACCGTCTCCTCCGGCTCGGCGATGCCGAGGGTGAACGCGCTTTGCGTCTCGGGCTTCGCGAGGCCGAGGAGTTTATAAACGGGGACGCCGAGGCGTTTGGCGGCGAGGTCGTAAAGGGCGTTGTCGAGGGCGGCGAGCGCGGTCGAAGGAAGATGCTCGTTCGTCGTCAAAGCGCCTTCGATGTCCCACGGGTCGGCGATCTCCACGGTTTCGAGGGCTTCGGCGACATCGTTCGCGGTTTGCCCGTAATAATTCGTCGGGGCGGCTTCTCCGAGGCCGCGTTCGCCGTCCTCTTCGAGTTCGAGGATGACACGCTCGAAGGAGTCGGTCGAGCTTCGTGCGATGGCGAACGTTCGCTCGGTATGCACAGTGACGGTCTTAGCCATAATATTCAGCGGGTTCCTCCCGATCTCTTTTTGCCGTTATCTCCCGGAGCGCATTTTAGCGGCTTCGGTTCGCTCATTTCCAATGCCCGGCTCCGGGACGCGAAAATCCACCCCCGACGAACGTCCGAAGACGGCTCGGCGAGGGTGGATGCGCGAGGTTCCCGGCTTTTATTGGCGGACTATGTCCCTTCCGGGGCCGCCCGCGAGGCGATCGTTTCCGCCCTCGCCGCGAAGGATGTCGTTTCCGGGGCCGCCGAGGAGGGCGTCATTGCCCGGCCCACCGCGGAGGATGTCGTCGCCCGCGCCGCCGATAAGGCGGTCGTTGCCGCCGAGACCGTAAATGATGTCGTTCCCGCCGAAGCCGCAAATAACGTCCCGGCCCGGCGTGCCGCGGAGGATGTCCCCCTTCGCCGTCCCCCGGATGGTGCATTTATTCGGGTTCGGCTTTGGTTTGGGAGGGGGAGTCGCGGCGGGGCGCGGTCCCCAGTCCGGGCCGAAGTCCGAGGCCGTGTTCGAGGTTATTCGGCGCTTCTTCGAGCCGTCGGCGGCGTTCATCGTGAAGACCTCGACCGAATTGAATGCCGCGTCATTGGCGACGGAGTATGCGATCTTCTTCCCGTCCGGCGACCACGCGGGCGTATAGTCGTCGGTGGCGGCGGTGGTGAGGCGTATGGGGTTCCCTCCGTCGGCGTCCGCCGTGAAGATCTCGAAGTTCTCGGGATCCCCCTCGACCGGGCGGCGGGTTTGGAAGGCGATCCTCCTCCCGTCCGGCGAGTACGACGGTGAGAAGTCGTCGAGGTTGTTTTGAGAGATGTTCGTCACAGCGCGGGTGCCCAAGTTTATCGAGAAGATTTCTTGATCGGGCTGCCCGGCGTTGTCGCGGTCAGCCTCGAAGGCGATGCTCTCTCCGTCGGGCGACCAGTCGGGAGAGAACTCGAAGTTCGCGTTGTCGGTGATGCGGGCGAAGGCTTTGGTTTGTATGTTTATGGTGAAGATGTCGTAGTTGCGCGGCCCCTCGCCTTCTCCGAGGTCGCTCGTGAAGGCGAGCCTCCGTCCGTCGGGCGACCACGCCGGGCCGAAGTCGAAGGCTTCGTTGTCGGTTATTTTCCGCACGTTCGCGCCGTCGGCGTTCATGACGTATATGTCGTAGTCGCCGTCGCGGTCGCTGGCGAAGGCGATTTGCTTCCCGTCGGGCGAGAAGGTCGGGGAGTTGTCGTTCGCGGCGTTTTTCGTGAGGCGGCGTTGGCCGGAGCCGTCGGGGTTCATCGAGTAGATTTCGGCGGCGAAGAACTGGAAGTCTCCGTTCGGGTCGCTGCCCGGAGCGAGAACCCGGTCGCGGTTGCTCTCGAAGACGATCCGCCCGTTCTGTCCGGGGAAGGCCGCGTCGGCGGGATTCATCGCGGCGAGAAGGCACATCGCCGCGATGGCCGAGAGGACGATGCCGAGGGCGAGCGTTTTGTTCGCCCGGTGTTTGGGGGGATGCGTGGGCGGGTTTGCGGGCGTACTTCTCAATGCGGGGTTCGTTGCGCGGGGGAAGACTCTTCCCTTCATACGGGCCTCCTTCTCGGGATCCTCGTCCCGACGGGGTTGTGACAGCGGAGTTCATGAAGATTGATCCACCCAACGGGCGAGATCCCGGTCGGCGAGTACGGTCTGTGAGGCGGAGTATTTCCTGAAGCCTGAAACCTGATGCCTGAAGCCCGGTTTGAAGGAGGC
>JACCWD010000088.1 GCA_013697825.1 Rubrobacter sp. | reverse complement strand
TCAGCATAGCGGAGTCTAGCGCTTGCTCGCTCCACTCCAACGTATCTCCTCGCTGGTAAGGGCGCTCTCCTCCATTCGTAAAGCTCATGTTTTCAGGGTAGCAGATCCGGTCTTTGCGTAAGTCCTAACGACTTCGATTTTCCGGATTCCCCGGTTCCTCCCGACGAGCGGCGAGAGCTTCTCGGGGATATGAAATGGGCGGTGTTCACGACCATCGCGCGGGTGGCGGCGGACGGGGGTTTGTCCCTCGACGAGGTGGTGGGGCGTTTGGAGGAGATCACGGGCTTCGGGGTTTTGTCGGAGATTTTGAACCGCCACTTCATAGAGCGCGGCCACATACTCCGGTGCCGCCGTATCGCCGCCGACGCCCGCGAAGCCCTCGGCGAAATCCGATACTCCCACCTCCCGAAGCTCCGAAAGGACATGCGGAAAGAGAAAGCACGCCTCGACCGATTCCTCGCCTTCATAAACCGCGTGCGTGGGGGCGATGCCGAAACGGCCCTCGAACTCGAAGGCTTCGTGCGGGAGAGCCTCGATGCGGATCGCCGGATCGCTGAAGTGGAGAGGCTCCACGCCGAACTCGACGCGGAGCTCGGGGGCCTTCTCATCGAGCTCGTCGAGTACACCGAGGACTTCGAAGCCCTCCAAAAACTCGAAGCCTCGGACGGCGTCTTCACCGAGGCCGAACTCGCCGAGCTTCGTCCCCTCCTCGGATTGTACGGCGGCGAGGTTGCGAAGCGCATCCTTCCGGGGGCGGCGAATGCCGAGTACGTCGGGTGGCGGCAAATGCACTGGGCGCGCGTTATGGCCGAGTCGGAGTCCGGCACCATCGAGCATTCCGTCGCCGACCGGGCGTATACGAGGTATGGCCTCATCCTCGACGAGGTTTTGGATGCGTCGAGCATCGAACCCGCGTGAGCGTCCTTCGACGAGGAAGATGTATCGCCGGAACGTCCCACCATTCATCCGGGCTTCGAGAGAGGACATGAGTCGCTCACCGGATATTCGAATCCTCGCATGAATCCGGCATCCGTCCACCGGGAAACGATCCGGCGTTTCGGGTGGTGGAGCGACCTCGTGGGTTCGGCGTGGTCGGGTTTGCTTGCCATGTTCCATTGTCTATAATGAAACTCTATGAGTCATCGAGGCGCGTACATATCGTGTACATGGAGCGTGAAGGTCGCGGGCCGTGCGCTCGATTCTCGAACTATCCGGCTTTAACCCGTTATCCTCTCTTTATTCCCACAGGCGAAAGAAGGTATGAACATGGCGACGGTGCGGCTCCCCGACGGCAAGGAATTGAATGTCGAGAAAGGCGAAAAGGCGAGGGACGTCGTCGAAAAGATCGGACCTCGCCTTTTGAAGGACGCGGTCGTGGTGAAGCTCGACGGGGAGATAAGGGATCTCGACGCTCCCGTGGACGGCGACGGGGATTTCGAGGTCGTCACTAAAGACTCGCCGGACGGGCTTTACGTGCTTCGGCATTCGACGGCCCATGCGATGGCGCAAGCCGTACTCGAGCTTTATCCGGGGAGCAAACTCACCATCGGGCCGCCGATCCAAGACGGCTTTTATTACGACATCGAGGTGAGCGGGAAGATCTCCGACGACGACCTCCCGCGCATCGAGGAGAGGATGCGCGAGGTTGTCGAGCGTGAACTCCCGATCGAGCGCGAGGAGATGTCGAAGGCCGAGGTCGAGGAGCTTTACAAAGACAACCCGTACAAACTCGAGCTCATAAACGACCTCGAAGACGGCGACATCACGGTGTATCGGCAAGGCGACTTCTTTGACCTTTGCCGAGGGCCGCATGTCCCGACGACCGGGAGCATCGGGGCGTTCAAATTGCAAAACCTCGCGGGCGCGTACTGGCGCGGCGACGAGAAGAACACGATGCTCACGCGGATATACGGCACGGCGTGGCCGACGGAGAAGCAATTGAAAGCATATCTCAAGCGGCTCGAAGAAGCGCGGGAGCGCGACCACCGGAAGATCGGCAAAGACCTCGAGCTTTTCACGTTCTCGCCGGACGTGGGGGCGGGCATTCCGTTGTTTTTGCCGAAGGGGGAGACGCTCCGGCATCTCATGGAAAGCTATGTGCGCGACGTTCAAACGCGGCACGGATACGACCACGTGTGGAGCGGGAACATCGCGAACCAGAAATTGTACGAGAAGAGCGGGCATCTCGAACACTATATTGACGACATGTTTCCGCCGATGGAGGATGGGGAGACGAAGTACCGTCTCAAGCCGATGAACTGCCCGTCGCACATGACGATCTTCAATGCGCGGGCGCATTCGTACCGCGACCTTCCGGTGCGGTATGCGGAGTTCGCGACTTTGTACCGTTATGAGAAGAGTGGGCAACTCACGGGGCTTACGAGGGTGAGGGCGTTGACGCAGGATGA
Organism: Rubrobacter sp.; assembly: GCA_013697825.1. Taxonomy (GTDB): domain Bacteria; phylum Actinomycetota; class Rubrobacteria; order Rubrobacterales; family Rubrobacteraceae; genus JACCWD01. The sequence goes on along the minus strand of JACCWD010000088.1, from coordinate 13,163 downwards.
CGCGCATGTTTTTTGCACCGAGGATCAAGTTCAAGAAGAGTTCGCCCGAGCGCTCGAAATAATCCGCGAAGTCCTCGACACGTACGGCTTCTCGGACTACCGCGTGCAACTTTCGCTCCGAGATCCCGAAGGCGGAAAGTACATCGCGAACGAAGAGAAGTGGGCGAGGGCCGAACAAGAACTCCGGGACGCTTTGGAGCGGGCCGAGATCCCGTACGAGCCGGAGGTCGGGGAGGCCGCGTTCTACGGGCCGAAGGCCGATTTCATGGCGAAGGATGTTTTGGGGCGGGAGTGGCAGCTTTCGACGATCCAGGTTGACTTCCTCCAGCCGGAGAGGCTCGGGTGCGAATATATCGGGGAGGATGGGGAGCGGCGGACTCCGGTGCTTCTCCACCGGGCGGTGACGGGGACGACGGAGCGGTTCATGGCGGTTCTCGTCGAGCATTTCGGGGGGGTGTTTCCGGTATGGCTTTCGCCCGTTCAAGCCGTCGTCATCCCGATCTCCGACAAGCACGTCGAGTATGCCGAGGCGGTGAAGAAGCGTCTCTCCGAGAGCGATCTCCGGGTCGAGGTGGACGATTCGGTGAACACGATGCAAAAGAAGATCCGGGACAATGCCCGGCAGAAAGTGCCGTATCTCCTCATCGTCGGCGACCGGGAGGCGGAGGAAGGTTCGGTGAACGTGCGGAAGCGCGGTGAGGGGAAGAAGCAGGAAGCGATGACGATTGAGGAGTTCGCGGGTCGGGTATCGGTGGAAGTGGAAGCCAAAAAGTAGGGTGCGTGGACTGGTTAGGGTATGCGGAGTATAATAGTCATTGCAATGTAATCCGCGTCGAATCGGCGCGAAGGCCGTCCGGGATAGAGTGGGCGAATGGTTCATTCAGTTTTGGGCGGACTCTGAGAGGAGTGATGCACAGTAGCTTTTGAAGACGAGCCGAGGATCAACGGACAGATCCGTTCACGGCAGGTGCGGTTGATCTCGGCCAACGGAGAGCAGATGGGGGTCAAGCACATCCGCGACGCGATGGACTACGCCGAGCGTTTGGATCTCGACCTCGTGGAGGTCGCCCCCGATGCGGATCCGCCGGTAGTCCGAACTCTGGACTACGGTAAGTTCAAATACCAGAAGGAGCAGGCCAAAAAGGCCGCCCGGAAAAAGCAAGTCAACATCAACGTCCGGGAAATCAAGCTCCGTCCCAAAATCGGCGACCACGACTTCGAGACGAAGAAGGGCCACGTCGAACGCTTCCTAAAAGGCGGCGACAAGGTGAAGGTAACCATCATGTTCCGCGGCCGCGAGGTTCAGCACCCCGACCTCGGCGAGAAACTGCTTCGCCGTCTTTCGGAGGATCTCGAAGAACTCGGGAAGATCGAGAGCCAGCCGAAGCTGGATGGTCGGAACATGATCATGGTTCTCTCCCCGAAGAAGGAGAAGGAGTCCCAGGAGGCGAAGGAGCAAAGGGAGCAAGCCGCGAAAAGCTAACTCTCGGAGCCAACGAACTCCGAGCAACCTGATACAATATCGCGCTGGCTGGCCGGAGCATCGGTCGGTCGGCGTTTTTTACGCCGCGACCGCTTTTGCGGTCGCCGACGCGAAACGGCCTCGACTCCCGTGCCGTCAGCGTCCGATGAAGAAGAAGTCCATAAACGAAACGTGGAGGAAAACTCGTGCCGAAGATGAAGACCCACAAGGGCGCCGCCGGGCGCTTCGAGGTTCGCAAAAAGGGCAAGCTGAAAAGGCGCCGTAGCGGACACAACCACATCCTCGAAAAGAAAAGCCAGCAAAGGAAGCGCCGTCTGAACACTCCGACGGTGATCCACAAGTCGGACGAAAAGCGCATCGAGCGCCTCCTCGGGGTGAAGTAGCATGGCGAGGGCACCGCGAAGCGTCCACGCCCGCAAAAAGCGCCGGAAGATTCTCAAGCAAGCCAAAGGCTATCGGGCGACGAAGAACAGCTCGTACAAGCGGGCGAAGGAACAGGTTTGGAAGAGCGGCGTTTATGCGTATGAGGGACGCAAGCAAAAGAAGAGGGACTTCCGGAGTCTCTGGATCCAACGCATCAACGCCGGGGCGCGCGAGCATGGCCTCTCATACTCGCAGTTCATCCACGGCGTAAAACTCGCCGGGATCGACCTCGACCGGAAGATCCTCGCCGACCTCGCCGCCACCGAGTCGGCCCTCTTCGGAGCCGTCGCCGCGCAGGCGAAGAACGCCCTCGAAGGAAACTCCGTCGAGACGAGCATAGACGTCGAGTGGACACCCTCCGAGCCGCAGCCGCGCACCGCCGCGAAGAAGCAAACCCCCTCGCGCTCGAAGCGGAACAAGCAACGAAGGGCGGACTTTGCCGCCACCGCCGCCGCTCCTCCGGCTTTCCGTCAGGATCGCGACGAGGAAGAACCCGAACAGACCGAGGAAGTCGAGGCGACCGAGGCCGCCGAGGAGAAGGCTGAGGAGCTTGGCGTCGAGGTCGAGGACGCGGCGGAAGGCTCCGGCGAAGAAGGCCGGGTTCTCGTCGAGGATGTCGAGGAGGAGGCCGAGGAGCAAGGAGTTCCGAACCCCACCGACGCCGCGGCTGAGAAGGCCGAAGACCTCGATGTGGATCTCTCCTCCGTCGAAGGCTCCGGGGCCGAGGGCCGCATAACCGTCGAGGACGTCGAGGCCGCCGCCGAGGAGCAAGGAAAAGTCAACGCCACCGAAGGCGCCGAAGAGAAGGCCGGAGAACTCGGCGTGAACCTCGAAGAAGTCGAGGGAACCGGGGCGCACGGTCGCATAACCGTCGAAGATGTCGAGAAGGCCGCGAAGGACAAAGAAGAATAACGAAGCTCGGGGAATGCTTTCCGGGCGAAAAGAAGCGCGACTTTGTGGGGACGGAGAATTCTCCGTCCCCACGTGCGTACTCCGGGGTGCTTTCGCTTTCGACGAGGAGGCTCCCCCGGCGGGAAAGCGCGTCGGAGGGATCGTTCGTATCCCGGCGCGGGGATTTTCGGTCGCGTGCTTCCGGGGGCATCCTCGCCCGCGACGCGACCGAGCCTCGCGCGGGCGGGATGCCCGCGCTCCCGAAACCACTGTGAAGTCGAGCGCGTTTCATCGCCGTGGCCTTCCCCACGGCTCGGCGAGCCGTTTGCCGCACGGGCGCTCGCGGAAACCTCTTCATGCGGATTCATCATGAACCCCGAGTCCCCCGGACATCCGCCGTTCTCCATAAAGCGGGCCGCGAAACTCGGTGCGAAAAAGCACCGTGAAACCGAGCGACTCTTTCTCGCGGAGGGCGAATCTCTCCTTCGTGAAGCGACGGTGGCTCCCCGCCACGTCTTCGAGGAGCCGGAGGAGATAAAGCGAGTATCGACGCTCATGACCTCGACCGATCCGGTCGGGGTCTTTCCTTTCGTGGACGTGACGTCGGAGGAGCTTCTTTCGGGGGGATCTATCCGCTCCCGGAGCGATGGAGAATCGGAAGAGTCCGGAACGCCGCGAACGACGAGTGGCGAGCCGCGCGTCGAACCCCCTCGATTCGCGCCCTTCCCCTCGACCATCGTTCTTCTTCACGGCGTTCAGGATCCCGGAAACGTCGGAACCGTCATCCGCTCCGCGTACGCCTTCGGGGCGAGCGTGGCCCTTTCCGCGAAATGCGCCGACCTTTACAATCCGAAGACCGTGCGCGGGACGATGGGCGCGATCTTCCACGTCCCGGTCTCACGCGAAGTGGAATCCGTGAACTTCCTTCACGCCGCTCGTGAAAGTGGCTTCGCATCCGTCGCGGCGACGGTGGGAGGGGGCGGGCCGCCTCGAAACCTTCCCGGAGGGAGGCTCGTCATCGTCGTCGGGTCGGAGGGTTCAGGGTTGTCGGAGGAGGTCGCGAATGCGTGCGACGGACGCGTCACGATACCCTCCGAGGCGCCTTCTTTGAACGCCGCCGTGGCGGCTTCGATCCTCCTCTACGAGGCCCATTCGCGTGTGCTAACATAGCGCCTCATGACGGCCACCGAGCAGCGCATAGAAAAGCTGAGAACCGAGGCTCTCTCCGCCGTCTCCGACGCCGCCACGACCTCCGAACTCGAAGACATTCGGATACGCTTCCTCGGTCGCGCGGCGGAACTCTCGGAGATAAAAAAGAGCATCGGCTCGCTCTCGCCGGACGAGCGGAAAGAAGTCGGAAAATCCTCGAACCTCGCGTCGCGTGAAATCGAGAATGCGCTTTCCGAAAAGAAGAACGACCTCGCTTCTTCGGAGCGCGAGTCGAAGCTCCGGAAAGAAGCCGTGGACGTTACGCTTCCGGGAGTTCCGTTTCAACGAGGGAACCTCCATCCGACGCAGCGCATCATTGACGATGTCGTGGATTTTTTCGTCGGGATGGGGTACGGCGTGGCGGAGGGGCCGGAGGTCGAGACGGATTACAATAACTTCACCGCGCTCAATTTCCCGGAGGGGCATCCCGCCCGGAGCGAGCATGACACGTTCTTCCTCGACGAGGGGCTTGTGATGCGGACGCACACGTCGCCCGTTCAAGTTCGGACGATGCTCGAGAATGAGCCGCCGGTTTACGTGGTGTGTCCGGGGAGGACGTACCGGAACGACTCCGACCCGACGCACACCCCGATGTTCAACCAGATCGAAGCCCTCGTCGTGGACCGGGGCATCTCGCTCGCCGATTTGAAAGGAACTTTGAACGCGATGGCTCGCCACGTCTTCGGCGAGGACGCCAAAGTCCGGCTCCGACCGAGCTTCTTCCCGTTCACCGAGCCGAGCGTGGAGATGGACGTGAGTTGGGGCGACGGATGGCTCGAGCTCGGCGGAGCGGGCATGGTGGATCCGAACGTCCTCGAAGAGGTCGGCTACGACACCGAGGAGTACACCGGCTTCGCCTTCGGGTTCGGCCCCGACCGAATGGCGATGGTCAAATACGGTGTCCACGACCTCCGCATGTTCTTCGAGGGCGACCTCCGATTTTTGCGCCAATTTTGAGGCCGCATGGGTCGCTTCGCTCCCCGTGAGATCGCAACGCGCCTCATGACTCCACAAACCGTAGTTCACCCGTCCGGAAAGGAAAGCCTTTGCGAGTTCCATTGACATGGCTCCGCGAGTACGTGGACTTCGACCTTCCCACCGACGAACTCGTCGAGGCGATCACGCTTTATTCACAGGAAATAGACGACGTGTACCGTTTCGGCGTCGCTGACGGCGAGGTGGTCGTCGGAGAAGTCGTGGAGTTTGGGCCGCACCCAAACGCCGATCGCCTCTCGGTGGCGAAGGTGGATCTCGGGGGGCGCGAGGTTCAAATCGTGGCCGGCGCCCCAAACCCGTACTCCGGCGCCCGCATCCCGGTTGTCCTCCCCGGAAGCGTGATGTCCGACGGGACGAAGCTCAAAAAAGCGAAGCTCCGGGGACTCGAATCGTACGGGATGATGATGAGCGAGCGCGAACTCGGTATCTCGAACGAGCATGAAGGCATCCTCCTTCTCGATGATTCGTATGAAGTCGGGACTCCGGTGGAGGAATATTTCCCCGTCTCCGAGACCGTCCTCGACATCGAGGTCACGCCGAACCGCCCCGATTTGTGGGGCATGATCGGGGTCGCGAGGGAAATGGCCGCCATTTTCCGCACGAATTTCCGAATCCCCGAAATCTCGTTCGAGACGGGCGGAAAGCCGACGGAGGAATACTCCCTTCGCGTCGAGGACGAGGATTTGTGTCCGCGTTATGATCTTCGCCGCGTCTCCGACATCGCCCCCGGAGCGAAGGCTCCTTTGAAAATCCGGCGGTGGCTCCATGCGGCCGGGATGCGTCCCATCGGCGCGGTCGTGGACGCGACGAACTTCGTGATGATGGAGAGTGGACAGCCGATACACGCTTTCGACGCGGCGAGGATCTCGGACGGCATCGTCGTGCGGCGGGCTTTTCCGGGCGAGAAGCTCACCGTCATCGACGGCTCGGTGCGCGAGCTCGACACGGACATGCTCGTGATCGCCGACGAGGAGCGGGGCCGGGCCATCGCGGGTGTCATGGGCGGCGAGGACTCCGAGGTGAATGAAGCGACGGACGACCTTCTCATCGAGGTGGCGAACTTCGACGCGAGGAATGTCCTCGAAACGTCGTCGCGGCTCGGGCTCCGCACCGACGCCTCCGGACGCTTCGAGCGCGGCCTCGACCCGGACATGGTGGATTTCGCGATGGAGCGGGTCGTTTCACTCATCTCGGAGTACGCCGGGGGAGACATCGCCCCCGACACCGCGAGCGCGTACCCGAACCCGGTCGAGCCGTGGCGGGTTTCGATGCGTGCCTCGCGGGCGGAGCTTCTCCTCGGGATGCCCGTCGAGAAGGATGACGCCGCCGCCATCCTCGAAAAGCTCGGCTGTGAAGTCGAGGATGAGGGCGGTACTTTCTCCGCCCTCGTGCCGACGTTTCGGAGGGATCTCGTCCGGGAGGCGGATCTCATCGAGGAGGTCGGCCGGCTCGTCGGCCTCGACAAAGTTCCCGAAGTCCTCCCGAAAACCTCCCTCCCCGGCGGACTCACGGACATGCAAAAAAGGACTCGCCTCCTCCGCCACCTTCTCGCGGACATCGGGCTTTCGGAGGCGATGCTTTATCCGTTCGGCCCCGCCCGGTGGCGGGACGACCTCGGGCTCGACGGGGAACCGGTCCGCCTCGCGAACCCGCTCAGCCGCGAGATGTCCGAGCTTCGGCCCTCGATGCTCCCCGGCCTCCTCGACGCGACCGCCCGAAACCGAGCGTTCGGCGCGCCCGGAAACGGCGTCTTCGAGGTCGGCCACGTCTTCGCTCCGAACGACACGCCCGACCGCGCCGCCGCCCTTCGCTTCCGCTCGAAGGGCGAGAAGGGTGAGAGGAGCGAAGAAGAACTCATGGGCGTCGCCGAGGAAGCCCGCGTCGGCGTCATCCTCGCCGGAACCGTCCGCCCCGCCGGATGGAACGTCCCGCCGTTCGAAGCCGATTTCTTCGAGGCGAAGGGCATCGTCGAGCGGCTCGTTCCGGGCGCGGAGTTCGAGCCGGGCGGGGAGCCGTTCCTCCACCCCGGTCGTTCGGCGATCGTGAAGGTCGGGGGCGAGGATATCGGGTGGGTCGGGGAGGTGCATCCCGAGGTCGCCGAGAGGTTCGACATCGAGGGGTGGACGGTCGCCGCGCTCGAGCTCGACCTCTCGGCGTGCCGCCCCGACCCGGAGCCTCGCTTCGAGCCGTTCGTGAACGTCCCGGCGGTGAACCGCGACCTCGCCGTCGTTGTCGGAGGGGACGTTCCGGTCGGAGCGATGCTCTCCGCCATCGAAAAGTCCGGCGGAGAGTTCCTCACGGAATCCCGCGTCTTCGACGTATACGAAGGAGCACAAGTTCCCGAAGGGAAGAAGAGCGTCGCGTTCGGCTTCGTCTTTCAGGGCGATGAAACGCTCACGGACGAGGTCGTGAACGGTGAGATGTCGAACATCGCCGCGAAGCTCGAAGAAGAATTCGGAGCCTCCATCCGTTCGTGAGGTAGTGAGGTGCTCGCGCTCGCTTCGTGAGTCGGGAAAAGTGCGAGGGTGGAATATTGGGCCGACGCGCACCGACGAATACGGTGAATGTCCGTCGGGGGCAAGGCTATCCGGGAAGAGAAAGTCGAGAGTCCTTCGACTCACGACCTCATGGTTTCATGACCTCACCGCGACCGAAGGGAGCATGAGCGAAGCGACCTCACGGCTATCCGCTTTCCCACTCGCTTTTCAATACGCTCATCAAGATCGCGTCGTGGAAGGAGCCGTCGCGTTTTATGGCGCGGCGAAGGCGGCCTTCTTCTTCGAAGCCGAGTTTCTCGTACGTTGACATCGCGTCTTCGTTGAAGGCGAAGACGGAGAGGCCGACGCGGTTCAGGCCGAGTTCGTGGAAGCCGTGGCGGAGCATGACTTCGATGGCTTCGGCCCCGTATCCTCGCTGGCGGTCGTCGGGGTGGCCGACGATTATGGAGAGATCCGCCGACGTGTTCGCGTCGCTTATGTTCATGAGGCCGATGACGCCGATGGGGTCGCGCTCGCCTTTTACGTGGATGGCGAAGGAGTCGTCGGCCCCGGAGAGTTCTCGATCCTCGAAGAGCTTTCTCGTCTCGGAGGGTTTCATCGGGGAGCTTCGCCAGCTCGTGAGCCGCCATATTTCGGGGTCGGCGTACCACTTCTCGTAGAGGGGGAAGTTTTGGCGTTCGTGGCGGCGCAGTTCGACGCGGTCGCCTTCGAGTTTTCTCGTTCTTCCGCCAAGTCGCACTCGTGGAATATACTGTAAATATGAAGATCGTGCCTGACAGACTCGTCTTCCTCGGTTTCGGGAAGTTCGTTCGCTCCGACAAGATCACCGCCATCGTCCCGATCGAAGAGGATCGCGGGAGCGGAAGAAGGACGCTCGTGTACATCGAGGACATCCGCGAGCCGCTCGTCGCGAGCCGCACCGAGAACACTATTTTGCGCGACATGGTCGGGGCCGAGAGCGGGGCGATCGAAGTTCTCCGCGAGCTTCAAATACAAATTACGCAAGTCCGACCGCTCCTGAAATCCTCGATCCGCTCGGAGGCGGGCCTCGACCTCGACCTTCTTTCCAAGCAAATTTCCGACCTCACCGGAGACGATGAAGCGCGCCGAGACGCTCCCGACCGCCTTTTATAACCGCGACCCTCGGGTGGTCGCCGTGGATCTCCTCGGATGCTCCCTCGTCCACGAAACCGACGAAGGCCGTGCCTCCGGCGTCATCGTCGAGACCGAAGCGTACCGTCCCGAAGACCCGGCTTGCCACGCATACAAAGGCCCGACGATGCGGAACCGGACGATGTTCGAGCGGGCGGGGCTTGCGTATGTATACGTGTCATACGGCATCCACCACCTCATAAACGTGGTTTGCGAGGGGGAGGGAATCGGGAGCGCGGTTCTCATACGCGCCCTTCGTCCGACCGAAGGTGTCGAAGGAATGGCCCGGAGGCGCGGTCGTTCGGATAAATTGTGCGACGGGCCGGGGAAATTGTCGCAGTCGCTCGGTGTGGGGATGCCGCTCGACGGCTGTGATTTGTCCGATGGGCCTCTCCGGATTGAGGGCGGGGAGGCGCCGGATGGGGAGATCGCCGCGACGACCCGGATCGGGATAACGCGCGGGGTCGAACTCCCGTGGCGTTATCTCGTAATGGGGGAGAAGGATGTATCGGTGAAGCCGAAGGTGGTTTCGGCGCGGAGTTTGAAGAGGTCGGCTACGGGGTGGTGGTAGCCGCGGCGGTGGCGTAAGGAGCCGGCGCCTGTCCGGCTGTCGCTCCCTGTCCGACCGTCGTGTTTTGCGTGGCGGCGATGTCGTCGGGGGGCGGGGGAGGCTCGACATTCTCGAACTCTTCGGCGGAGGTTCCTTCGAGGGCCTCTTCGGTATAGTCGCTCCATATTTCGTCAGGGGAGCCGATGGTTCCGTAGAGGGCGCCGTCGCGGCTCATCATCTCTTCGAGGGTCGCGCCGCCTTCGCCGTATCCCATCCATATACCGGTCGTGAGGGTCGGGGTGTATCCGAGGAACCACGAGTCGAAGAAGCTCTCGCTCGTCCCGGTCTTCCCGGCGGCTTCGCGCCCACCGTCGAGCGCCGCGTCGTCGGCGATGCCCCACATGATGTCGCCCATCATGGCTTCCGTGGCTTCGTTGGCGATCTCGGGTTCGATGACTTGCTCGCCCTCGGGCTGCTCGTCGCGGAGGAGGACTTCCTCGCTTTCGAGTCCCTCGTCGCGCACGACCGAGGTGATGGCGGTTGGCTGCACGAGGCGGCCCTCGTTTGCGATGGTCGCGTACGCCGCCGTTTGCTCCATCGGCGATACTTCTTGCGTGCCGAGGACGATGGAGGGATGGGGGTTCTCGCCGTAGTCGGCGGTGATGCCGAGGCGTTTGGCGACGTCGGCGGCGGCGGCGGGGCCGTTTTGGAGTCCTTTCCCGCCGACGTTCATTATGAGGTCGGTGAATACGGTGTTGTCGGATTGCCAGAGGGCTTCGGTGAGGCTGATGGAGCCCCGCTCGTTCTCCTCGTAGTTCTCGACCTCCCACTCCTCGCCGTTCGGGAGGGTGTATTCCTTTTCTTCGGAGATGAACTCGGTGGACGGGTCGAGTCCCTGTTCGAGAGCCGCGATGTACGCGAATGGTTTGAAGGAGCTTCCGGGCTGTCTTTGCGCTTGCGTGACGAGGTTGAATTGCGCTTCCTGATCGCGGTTGCCGACCATCGCCTTTATGTGTCCGGTGCCTTGCTCGATGGAGACGAGGGCGGCGTCCGGGTCGGACTCGTTCGGGAGGTATCCTGTCGGGCCGTAGAGGATTTCCTGCGCCGCCGACTGCGCCTGGAGATCGAGGGTCGTGTTCACGCTCAGTCCGCCTTGTACGACGGTGTTCGCGCCGTATCGGTTCACGAGTTCTTCTTGAACGAGCTCGGTGAAGTTGCGCGTGATTTGCGGGCCGGTGAGTCCGGTCTCGATCATGGGCGCGGTCGGCCATTCTTCGGGCATCGGCTCGGCGAGGGCGGCGTCGTAATCCTGGCGGTTTATGTATCCGGTGGAGAACATTCTTTCGAGGCCGATGTCCCTTTGGGCCTGCGCCGCTTCTTTGTCCTCTCCGAGCGTCGAGGGCGACCATACGAGTCCGATGAGCGTCGCCGACTCGGAGACGGTGAGGTCGCTCACCGATTTATTGAAGTACGTCTCGGAAGCGGCCTCGATGCCGTATGCGTTGTTTCCGAAGTACGCCGTGTTCAGATAGTCGGCGAGGATGTCGTCCTTCTCCTCGACGGTTTCTATTTGAATGGCGATGAGGGCTTCCTTTATCTTCCGTGTGACGGAGACTTCTTGGGAGAGGTATGCGTTGCGGACGTATTGCTGTGTGATCGTCGAGGCTCCCTCCCGCGCCTCGCCCGCCCGGATGTCCACGTAAAGGGCGCGCATGATGCCCCACAAATCCACGCCCGCGTGTTCGCGGAAACGCTCGTCCTCTTTGGCGACGAGGGCGTTGAGGAGGTGCGAGGGCATTTCATCGAGGGAGGCCGTCTTCCGGTTCTCGCCCTGGAAGATGGTTCCGATGACGCGGCGAGAACCCTCCGAGTCGCCGAGCGGGGCGGAGTATATGTATGTGGGGTGGGTCTCGACATTTTGCGGGGCTTCGAGCTGGCTCACGCTCCGCACTAGGCCGAGGTACCCGCCCGCGAGGAAGAAAACCCCCGCGACGAAGCCCGCGAGAAGGAGAACCCCGAACGTGCGGAGAACGATGTTTCGGATCCGTTTGAAGCGGGAGGCTCCGTTTTTGGAGCCTTTGGCTTTCGTAGATTTGGCGGGTTGACGAGACGGGCGCTTTTGCGCCGATCGTTTGGGGTCTTTGGAACCGCCGCCCCCCCTGCCCGTATTTCGTGGGTAAGTACGAGCCATCGGCCCGGTATACTACACTACTTCGCAAATAGATACAGGTTTATAGCAAGGTGGTTTTCCGAGATTGAATGAGATCGAAACCGGGCTGGAACGCATCTCCCGAAACGCTGTGGATGTCATCCCCGAGAAGGAATTGACGGAGAAGCTCGAAAGCGGCGAACCGCTCCGGGTGAAGCTCGGCATGGACCCGACCGCCCCCGATATCCACCTCGGACATGCGGTCGTCCTCGAAAAACTGAGGGAATTTCAGGATCTCGGCCACACCGCCGTCCTCATCATCGGCGACTATACGGCCCTCGTCGGAGACCCGTCGGGGCGCTCGAAGACGCGGCCCGTCCTCACGCCCGAGGAGATCAAGGCGAACACGAGGACGTACCTCGAACAAGCGTATCTCATCCTCGACGAGTCGCGGATCGAGATCCGCCACAATTCCGAATGGCTCTCAGAAATGGGCATGGCCGATGTCATCCGCCTCACGCGCTCGACGACGGTGGCGCGTATTTTGGAGCGCGACGATTTCTCGAAGCGATTCAAAGCCGGGGACTCGATCTCCCTCACCGAGCTCCTCTATCCGATGATGCAGGCATACGACTCGGTCGCCATAGGCGCGGACGTCGAACTCGGCGGCACCGACCAGCTTTACAATCTCCTCATGGGCCGCCACGTGATGGAGTTTTATGGCAAACGTCCGCAGTCAGTTTTGACAACCCCGCTTCTCGTCGGAACGGACGGGGTGAAGAAGATGTCGAAGTCGCTGGGGAACTATATAGGGTTGACGGATTCACCCTCCGATGTCTTCGGCAAAGCGATGAGCATCCCCGACGGCCTCATGGGAAACTATTACGCGCTCCTATTAAATAGCCCGATGCCCGACGGCGAACCCGTCGCGCAGAAACGGAGCCTCGCTCGCGCCCTCGTCGAGAGGTTTCACGGAGAGGAGGCCGTCGCCGAAGCCGAGGAGCTTTTCGATACCGTCGTGCGTCGCGGGGTTCCCGAGGATGTGCCGGAGGTCGAGTTGCCGGATGGGGACGACGTATGGATCGTGGTTCTCATAACCCTCGCGGGGTTCGCGAAGACGAACGGCGAGGCGAGGCGATTTATAAAGGGCGGAGCGGTGAGAGTGGACGGGGAGGTCGTCTCCGATGAGAAGGCGAGTCTCGACACGAAGTCCCTCGATGGGAAGATTCTCCAGGTTGGGAAGCGGCGGTATGCGCGGTTGGCGGCTCGTCGATGAGGGGCGAACATCGGGTTTTCGGCGCGTTAACGGGGCGTGAAAAAATCTTTGGGAAATCGCGTTGACAAGCCTTTGGGCGTTGCTATACTCCATCGGGCATTAAGGCAAGCGACTTGAGACTTGAAAACACGAAAGAGGTAGACAGGGCGGAAATCCTCGAAAAGCAGGAGCGAAACCCGAAGCCCGCCGAATAGGCGGGCGTTTTAATCGCCTCAAAAGAGTCAGCCGAAATGAGTGCTCCGCCGATGAGGCAAGGAGCCTGGAGGCTTTGAAAACTGAATAGCAGCGAAAGACCAAAATACAAGGTGACGACCCGTCACTTTTTTAAACGTCAAGCTGACTCTTCGCGACCCCGGAGTTCAATGGAGGTCGCCGCGCGGAGAAAGACCGCAAACCTGATTCGATCTTTTGATTGGATTGTTCGGAGAGTTTGATCTTGGCTCAGGACGAACGCTGACGGTGTGCTTTAGACATGCAAGTCGAGCGAGAAAGCCCTTCGGGGTTAGTAAAGCGGCGAACGGGTGAGTAACACGTGG
>JACCWD010000077.1 GCA_013697825.1 Rubrobacter sp. | reverse complement strand
GGGGAAGGAATACCGGGCTTCGGGGGAAATATACCGGGCAATGGGGGATAGTCGTACCGGGCTTCGGGGGAAGTTTTGTGCTGTTTTTACCTGCAAAAGTGGGTTTTTTGAAAAAAGTGGTCTCGCACATGTTTTACTACTGTTTGTTCTTATGTTTATGTTTAACAACAAGGAAAGGCAAAGAAAAGGGCAAAGGGCGTGGACGGTTCTATGAAGGCTTCGGGGCAGGTGGAGAAGAAGCACATAGTCAAGGCGGAGGGGAACTTCGAGGATCTCCCGTATTTCAGCGTTGGCAACGCGAGGCGCGGAGACGGGGTCATCGAGTACCGGAATGAGATCCGCTCCGGCAACGGCCAAGTTCTCAAGCAAACGTGGACTGTTCGGGCTTTGAGCGGTCTCGGTTTGCCGGGGACGCTCGATCAGGACGTGTATGTGGCTCTTTTGCAGATCATCGAGAGGCAGGGCGAGGTTCCGTCGGATGGCTGGCTCTCGTTTTCGCTTTATGAGATGGTCAGTCTTCTGAATCGGTCGCACGGGGGGCGGGATTATCAGCAGGTGAAGCAGTCCCTCGACAGGTTGGCGGGGACGAGAATTCAGAGCAAGAACGCCTTTTACCGGAAGAGTTCCGAGTCGTTCGTCACGGACACTTTCAGCCTCCTCGACCACGTCCAGCATACCGAAACCTCCGACGCGAGCGGCGCGAGGGCGGATCGCACCCGCGTCAAGCTCTCGGATTATTTCGTCGAATCGTATAACTCGGATTACCTGAAGGGCCTCGACGTGGATTTTTATTATTCGCTAAACTCCGCCGTCGCGAAGAGGTTGTACCGGTTTATAGACAAAAAGCGGAACCACCGCCACAGGTGGGAGGTGGATCTCTTCGCGCTCCGGGATCGCATCCCGCTTAGCAACTACAAATACCCGTCGAAGATCAAGGAAAAGCTCGCCCCCGCCCACGAAGAACTCACGGAGAAGGGCTTCCTCGAAAGCGTCTCATACACCAAGACGAAGAAGAAGTCCCATGCGGTCTGCTACAAAATACAGGATGGCTTCTCTCAGCGTAGACCCGCGGTTCGCCTCGAACGCACCCCCGAAAACCTCATAGCTCTCGAACGCTTGAAAACCGAGGGCGTGTGGGGAAGCGTCGCCGAAGATCTCGTCGCAAACCACGGCTCCGAACGCTGTCTCCGCTACGCTGAAGCCCTCCCATTCCAAAAGCAAATACGCCGCCGAGGCCCGTGGCTAAAATGGGCGATCCAGACAGCCCCCGAACTCGACATCTCCCCAAAAGCACTCGACGTTACTTTACATAATACCCCCGACGGCCAAGCCTCACTTGACTTCTCGGGGGGGGATGGTGGGGAGTCAAAGGCGTCCATGGAGTCGCCTGGTAGGATGCCGGATCCCGACCCGATTGCAACCCCAGTCTGGGAAAAGCTCGTCACCGAGTTTGCCAGTGTCTCCGAGGATGAAGCCTTCGGTCCGTGGTTCGAGGGCGTGGTGGCGAGTTCTCTTGATGATGGGGTTCTTACCCTCGTTGCTCCGAACGACTTCGCTCGTCAATACATCGAGGATCGCTTCTCTTCCCAACTTCTTGAAACGGCCCGTAATAATGTGGCTCCCGAACTTTCTCTATTTTTTGACTCTGCTTAATTGCTTCTCCTGCCTTCTCCCTTTTTGGTTGAATTTACTCCTTCGTGTCTTTTCGGAGTATTATGTGTTCCAGTGAGTCGTCGGCGAGAGAAATCGGCTCGGGAAAATCTTCCCGAGCAATGTCCGCCCCGCCGTTACGAGCGGAAGAGGATACTCGGTCACGGCACTTCGATATGGGGTGGTTTGCGCGGCGGTGATCTTCCATGAGTCTTCATCTTTCGATATTACATAGACCGGGCGCTGGCGAACGTTCACGATGGCGACGTGGGGCCGGATGAATGAGATGTGGACGACCTCGTAGCGGGTGGTCGAGTCCCTCATGGCATCCGGAATAACCTTTCGGGTGAACGCTTCGATCCCGTCCGGTCAGCCGCTTGCCGCGTGGGCGGTCATACCGCGTCTGGCGTGAACAGGCTCATGAAATCGTCCACACACTCGTTTTGCCGCGCCCTCTCGAGTTCGGAAACCTTTTCCTCGATCAAGGCTTCGACACGTTCGCGGGCTTCGTGTGGAGACGCGGGGTCTCCCTTCCGGATCGCTTCGTGTCGAGCGTCATCCTTTGTATTCGGCGGATGGTGCTAATTCGAGAGGTCTCTCCGCGCAGAGTTCGTATGTATCACTCCACGGCCTCATCCTCTCGAAGGCGGCGCTCGCGGCGAGCACGTCGGTGTCGGCGTATCTCCGACCGATTATTTGCATGCCGACCGGGAGTCCGTCCTCGCTCATGCCCGCTGGAATGGAGGCCGCCGGGTGGCCCGAGAAGTTTATGAAGTACGTCATGCACCACCCGATGAGGGGATCGACCTCCACGCCGTTTATCTCCGTCGGGCCGATGGTGTCCCCGTCTTCGGCGTTGTCCACCGGGAGGGTGGCGAGGGTCGGGGTTATGAGGAGGTCGTAGTTTTGGAAGACGTTTTGTATGGCATCGAAGACCTCGGTTCGCATCGCCTGGTCGCGGTAGAGATCCACGGCGCTCATCCCCATGCCCCGATCCATCCATTCGAGGTACCGGGGCGGGAAGTCCTCGCGGTGGTCTTTGAGGAGGTCGAGTCCCTGCTCCTTGAAAGTCTCGAAGGTCGCGAGGTTGACGGGCGTGATGAGGCGACACCACAAATCGCTAAGCTCGCGCTGATCGCGCCCGATCCCGACTTTCACCTCCTCGACGCGCGCCCCGGCCTCCTCGAAGGCCCGGACCCCTTTTCCGACGACATTCGAGACACGTTCGTCCACGGGGAACACGTCGAAGTCGGGGCTGTACGCTATTCGCATACCCTTCACGGAGCGGCGGGTGGCTCCGAGGAAGTCAACATCTTCGTCGAGGCTCAAAGGATCCCGGTGGTCGTAGCCGGAGAGGGCGGTCATGGCGAGGGCGGCGTCCTCGACGGTGCGGGTGATGGGGCCTTCGGTGAGGAAGGGTATGTCGCCGCTGAAGGCGTTCGGCCTCGCCATGAACGGCACCCGCCCGAAGGACGCTTTGTAGCCGTACACGCCGCACCACGAGGCCGGGATGCGGATGGAGCCTCCGCCGTCGGTGCCTTCGGCGAAGGGGAGGAGGCCGTCCGCCACCGCCGCCGCGCTTCCGCCCGAGGAGCCTCCGGTGTTCTTCGAGGCGTCGAAGGGGTTGCGGGAGGGGCCGAAGAGGAAATTGTCGCAGACGCCCCGGAAGCCCATCACCGGACTGTTCGTCTTGCCGACGAGGATCGCGCCCGATTCCTCCATCCTCTCGGCGAACGCGCAATATGCGTCTATGACGAGATCCCGCAACGCCGGGATGCCGCCGAAGGTGCTTTTCCAGCCGGGCTTGAAATCGAAGAGGTCCTTTATGGCCGTCGGAACCCCGTGGAGAATGCCGAGTTCCTCCCCCGAGACGACCGCCTTCTCCGCCTTTACCGCGTTCTTTCGAGCGTCGTCGTAGCCGAAGAACACGAGGGCGTTCAGGCTCGGATTCCGCTCCTCGATGCGCTCGATGTACGCCTCCACGACCTCCACCGGCGAGAGTTCGCGGGCGCGGATGCGCCGCGCGAGCTCGGTCGCGCTCGTGTACGCGAGTTCGTCGGACAATCTCATGCGAAACCCCTTCCAAGAGTCAATTCCCCGATCGGAGTCAATGATAGATGTGTGCGAGACGAACCGTCAAGCTGTCGAACCTCGGGGTGGAGGTATGCCATTCTCACCACCGCCGCATTCAGCGTGAATAGGCGTCCTTCACGCCACCGTCCACGTTGAGGATGTTGCCGGTGCTCTTAGCGGAGCGTCGCCCGGAGGCGAAGTGGAGGACGGCCTCGGCGACATCCTCCGGGTATACGTTCACTTTGAGAGTATTCCGGCGGCGATAGTGTTCTTCGAGGTCGTCCGGGTCTATTCCGTAGGCGGCGGCGCGTTCGCCGCGCCACGAGGAGTCCCATATCCTCGAACCTCGCAGCACAGCGTCCGGGTTTACGGTGTTCACCCGGATGCCGTGCGCTCCACCCTCCTCGGCGAGGCACCGGGCGAGATGAAGCTCGGCGGCTTTGGCCGAGGAGTACGCCGCAGCGTTCCTCCCCGCAGCGAGAGCATTCTTCGAGGCGACGAAGACGATGCCGCCGCCGATATTTTGCCCCTTCAAAACCTTGAACGCCTCCCGGGCGACGAGGAAATAGCCTCTGGCGAGCACGGCGTGGTTTTTGTCCCAGAGAGCGAGGCTCGTCTCCTCGATGGGCGCGCTCGAAGCCAGCCCGGCGTTTGAGACAACGATATCCACGCCGCCGTACGAGAGGGTCGTCTCGCGGAACGCCCCGGCCACGGAGTCTTCGTCGGTGACATCCATCCCGAGCGCCAGCGCGGACTCGCCGTGTTTATTCGCGGCCTCGACGGCACCCTCCTCGTCGAGGTCGGCGACGGCCACGCACGCCCCGGCGGATGCGAGGGTTTCGCAGACGGCGCGGCCTATGCCGCCCGCTCCACCGGTGACGAGGGCGACGCGCCCGGCGAGCTCGTTAGGGGTCGGGGCGAGGGTGAGCTTGTAGAGTTCGAGGGGCCAGTATTCGACGGCATACGACTCCTCCTCGGAGAGCGAGACGAAGGAATCCACGATCGAGGCCCCGCGCATAACGGCGATGGCGCGATGATAAAGGTCGCGGGCGAGGTTGGCAGATTTCAGATTCCCGCCGACGGACACCATACCGACGCCGGAGATGAGAACCACTCGGGGGTTCGGGTCGGACATCCCTTCGTCGCCGATGCCGTTGCGGGAGAAATACGCTTCGTACTCTTTCCGGTACCTTTCGGCTCCTTCGCGGAGCTTCGTTTTCAGCTTCTCCGCTCCTTCGGTCGCGGGGTCGAAGTCTATCCACAGCGGACGCATCTTCGTGTGCACGAGGTGATCCGGACACGCCGCGCCAACCTGCGAGAGGTCCGGCGAATCCTCGCCGCACACGAACTCCATGACCGCCTCGGAGGCGTCGAAGCGGAGTATCTTCGGCGCTTCGCCGGAGAGGGAGCCTCGCAAGGCCGGGAGCGCGGCGGCGAGGAGCTCGTCCCTCTTCTCGCGGCTCATGGGGGGAAGCCTCGCGCCGCCGAAAGGTTCTTTGTCTCCGGCGCGGGAGGCGAGGAACTCGGCGGCGCGGTTCACGG
This sequence comes from Rubrobacter sp., assembly GCA_013697825.1. Lineage (GTDB taxonomy): Bacteria > Actinomycetota > Rubrobacteria > Rubrobacterales > Rubrobacteraceae > JACCWD01. The sequence continues at coordinate 26,913 of JACCWD010000077.1, read as the reverse complement.
CTTCGATGGTGTCTTCGTAGCTTTCTTCCCCGGTTTCTCCCCACGTAACGAGGCCGTGTTTGGCAAGGAGGATGAACCGGGCGTTCGGGTTGTTTTTGACCGCTTCGCCGACCTGTTTCGAGAGGGTAAAGCCGGGGCGGATGTATGGGATCCAGACTGCTTCATCGCCGAAGCACTCGCGGGCGAGAGCCTCGCCGTTCTCGGCGCAGCAAATCATGTTTATGGTGTCCGGGTGGGTATGATCCACGTGCGGATACGGCACGAAGGCGTGGAGAAGGGTCTCGATGGAGCCGCGAGGCATGTCGGGGGCAAGTTGGCAGCGGGCGAGGTAGGCGACCATCTCCTCGTCGCTCATCTCGCCGCGCTCCATGAGGGGGAGTATCTCTTCGAGCTTGAGGCCCGTGAAGCCGTCCGGGGGGATGGTGGCGAGGTCGCTGCCGGAGCCTTTGACCCGGAGAACGTCCACTTCTTTGCCGTTGTGATCCCTCTCTTTGAATTTCGCCGAGGTGTTTCCGCCGCCGAAGTTGGCGACGGAGCGGTCGCTCCCGAGGAGGTTCGAGCGGTATGCGAGCGCCTCCAAAGGGGACAGCCCCTTCGCCTTCTCGTCGTTCCACAGGCTTTTTGTTCCGGGTACGAATCCTATCTCCATGGGCGATCCCCTTTCCAACCGTTGGCGCCGAACGCAAACTTCGACCGTCTCATCCCCACCCGGCCTGCGAACCTTCGAGCCTCTCGCGGGATGCTTTCTCCGCATAGCCGCTCGACCGGAACGAGGAGATCGGGTCGGGCGAGGCTCCGAGGTCTTCGCGCGCCTTCGCGCACAATGGGCGAACGTCGGTGTTGTATGCGTCGAGCATAACGCGGTGAGCGGCGAGGACATCTCCTTCGCGTCGAGCCTTCCGCAAGGCGTCGCGGTCGATGAGGAGGGCCTTCGCGTATGCTTCTTGCAAGTTCATCACCGAGAGGATCATGGCCTCTATCTTCGGCTCGATGTTGTGGGACTGGTCGATCATGTACGCGATGGGATGCTCCGTCTCCTCCTCGGCCTCGACAAGCTCCGCGTAGATAAGGAACAATTCGAACGGGTTCACGGAGCCCACGATGAGGTCGTCGTCCCCGTATTTCCGGTTGTTGAAATGGAACCCGCCGAGCCTTCCCTCGTCGAGGAGAAGAGCCACGATGTGCTCGACGTTCACCCCCTGCGCGTGATGCCCGAGATCCACGAGAACATGCGCCCTCTCCCCGAGCCTCCGGCACACGCCGAGCGCCGCTCCCCAATCGGCGAGGTCGGTGTGGTAAAAGGCGGGTTCATAGAATTTGTACTCGACGAGAAGCCGCATATGTTCGGGCATCGCGGCATACGTTTCGGATAGGCATTCGAGCATCCGGTTCCGGCGCTCTATGAAGAAATCCTGCCCCGGATAGTTCGTGCCGTCGGCGAGCCATAGCGAGACGATGTCCGATCCGACCTCTCGGGCGACCTCGACGCATTCGAGGAGGTGGTCGGTCGCCTTTCGGCGCACGTTCGCGTCCGGGTTGCATACGCTCCCGAGCTTGTATTCCTCGTCCTGGAAGAGGTTCGGGTTGACGGCCCCGATCCCCATCCCGAGCGAACGCGCGTGTTCCTTGAGTTCCGCGTAGTCTTCCACCCTATCCCACGGAATGTGGATCGCCACGGTGGGGGAGACCCCGGTGAGGCGGTGTACCTCGGCGGCGTCCTCGAACTTCTCGAAGGGGTCGCGCGGAACTCCGGGCTGCGGAAACACTTTGAACCGCGTCCCGGAATTTCCGTATCCCCACGAGGGAGTCTCGATCTTCTGTCCCCGAAGCCGCCTCTCGACACCGGACACATCCACGCCCCGCGCTTCGAGGTCGGATACGAACGTTTCGTAAGCCCTCATGTCGTCGCTCTCCAAATCCATCCCTTCTCTCTCGACGATGCCGGGGACGCCGTATACGTTCGGCATCCCCGGATCGGTGGTTGTTTAGAAGTCGAAGTCGTCTATGTTCTCGCTGCTGTAAACGTCGGGCGGGCCGAGGAGGACTTCGTCCTCGGCGAGCATCTCGACCTCGCCGAGGCGTCCGGCCTCGAAGGTCCCGGAGTCGGGGAGGTTTCCTTCGACCTGAGCGTTCGCGACGTGAACGGCGAGGTAGCCGAGGTCAACGGGGTTCCAGAGAGCGAACTCCTCAACGGTGCCAGACTCGACGTACGGGCGCATCTCGTTCGGCGTGGAGAGGCCCGTCACGGCGACCTCGCCCTCGCGCCCGAGTTGCTGGACGGCCTCGGCGGCTCCCGGAAGCGCGACCGTGGTGATGCCGAAGACTCCCGCTGTGTCCGGGTTGGCGCGGAGGTAGTCCGTGGTCACGTCGATGCCGAGCTGGAGGTCCTCCTCGCCGGGAAGAATTTCGGCGATGGACATGTCCGGGTACTCGGCCTCCATGTGCGCCTCCATCTCCTCGATCCACGAGTTCTGGTTCGGGGCGGTCAGAGAGCCGGTGACGACGAGGAACTCGCCCTCGCCCCCGGTCTGCTCGGCCATGATATCCACGAGAGTTTGCCCGATGGCTTCGAAGGTCGCCTGGTTTACGAACACTTCGCGCGAGTCCTCCGCCACGTCGGCGTCCCACGCGCTCGTCGCGGTACCGGCCTCACCGGCCTGAGTCATGGCCGGAGCGAGGGCGTCCGGGTCGTTAGCTGCGACGGAGATCGCGTCGCATTGTTGCTGGGTGAACTGCTCGATCCGGCGCACCTGCTCCGCCGCGAGCGCCTCCGTCGGACCGTCGTATGTCAAGTCCACGCCAAGCTCCTCGGCGGCCTCGTTCGCCCCCTCCTCGGCGGCGTTGAAATACGGGATTCCCACGAGCTTCGGCATCATGCAAATGCTGTTAGCCCCACCCTCGCCGGAGCCTCCCTGCTCGCCTTCTCCTCCGCCTTCATCAGGCGCTTCCCCGACCCCGGCCCCGCACCCCGCGACGGCGAGGGCCAGAAACACCGCCAGAGTCATACGCAACGTTTTCAACATCGTCTCTCCCTTCCCTTCGATTGACATATGTCTATCCTTCTTCCTTTCTGAAGAACTCGTTGAGGAACACCGCTACGAGGAGCAAAACGCCGAGGAGGAAAAGCTGCCACGTGCTCGGGACGCCCGCGAGGAGGAGTCCGTTTCGCAGCGTGGCGATGATGAGGACGCCGAGGACGGTTCCGGCTATCGTGCCTTTCCCGCCGTAGATGCTCGCGCCGCCGAGGACGACGGCGGCGATGACGTCGAGTTCGAGGCCGAGTCCGGCGTCGCCGCGGGCCGTCGAGACGCGGGAGATGTATATGACCGACGCCAGCCCGACGAGAAGCCCGGTCCCCGCGTAAATAGCCAGCTTCACCCTCTCGACAGGAACCCCGGAGAACCGCGCCGCCTCCTCGTTGTGTCCGATGGCGTACACGTACCGTCCGAAGCGAGTCCGGGAAAGGATCAGCCATACCACCGCGACCGCGATGACGAAGACGATCAATTGCCCCGGAATCGGCCCGAAATACGCCTGCCCGAAATACGCGAACCACGCCGGGAAGCTCGACACCGCGTCCGCGTCGGAGAAGCCATAGGCGAGGCCGCGGAACATCGCGAACGTGCCGAGCGTCACCACGAGCGGGTGGAGGTCGAGCATCGTGACGAAGAGACCGTTGAAGACTCCGGCTGCGAGGCCCGCGACCACGCCGAGGACGATCGCCAGAGGAAGCGGCACGCCGCCGAGGAACGAGAAGCCGACGACGACGGAGACGAGGGCCATGTTCGAGCCGACCGAGAGGTCGATGCCCGCCGTTATGATGATCAAGGTCATACCGAGCGATATAAGCCCGATCTCCACGAAGTACCGCGAAGTGTTCAGCAAATTCCCGAGCGTCAAGAAGACGGGGGAGAGGAGGCTCATGGCGATGACTATGACGATGAGTACGCCGAGGAGGACGAGTTCTCGGGAGAACTTTATGCGGCTCAGGAAGCCGCGGGAGGTTTCGGTGTACTGGCTCATGCTTTGTCTCCCAGAAGTTTGCGTCGGAGGACGTCGGTGGAGACGGCGAGGAGGATCAAAGCTCCGAGAACCGCATCCTGCCAAACGCCCGGAATCCCGAGAAGTACCATACCGTTCAAAATTACGCCGATGAGAACCGCCCCGGTCAGCGCGGCGAGCGTCGAACCGCGCCCGCCCGCGATGCTCGTCCCCCCGATAACGACCGCCGCGATAACTTGCAACTCGAGTCCCGTACCCGCGTTCGTCTGGACGGAACCCGCCCGTCCGATATATATGACCGACGCGATCCCGACCGCCGCCCCGACGAGCACGAACGCCCAAAACCGTACCCGCCTTGAGGGCAACCCCGCGAGCATCGCCGCCCGCCGATTCCCCCCGACTGCGAGGACATTCCTTCCCCAGTCCGAGTGGCGATTCACGAGTTCCATGACGATGAAAAGCGCGAAGAGGACGATTATGGGAAGCGACACGCCGAACACCGACCCGATACCGAGTACCCGAGCTTCGGCGGGTACACCCGTCACCCACGTCCCCCCGGTCACGAGGAGAAGCACGCCACGCAGCGCGTAAAGCATCCCGAGCGTAACTATGATCGCCGGTATGCGGGCCACGGTAACGAGAAACCCGTTCACCGCCCCGGCGAGAGCGCCCACGGCGACGCCCGCGAGAAGGGTGAAAAGGAGACCCCCGCCCGCGACGGCGACGGTTCCGGAGGCCATCGCGCAAAGGCCGAGCATGGAGCCGGTGGAGATGTCTATCTCCCCGGAGAGGACGACCTGGTTGACGGCAAGGGCGATGATCCCGATAACGACGACCTGCGAAAGTATCCCCTCGAAGTTCGATGCCCCGAGAAAGCCGTCCGCGACGACGGAGAGAACCACGACGAGCGCGGCGAGGAAGATGAGGGCCGGAGCCTCCGGTCGCGTGAGGAAGCGTTTCAGAGGGCCGTCGGAGTGTTCGGTCGCCGTGGTGGTCGTCGAGGCGCCGCTCATGTCCGCTCCTCGCGGACTTCGGCGGTTTGTCCGGCCTTCGTTCCGGTGGCGGCGGCCATGATCTTTTCCTGATCGGCCTCGCTCCGCTCGAACTCGCCGCTCACCTTCCCCTCGCGCATCACCACGATGCGGTCGGACATCGAGAGTATCTCTTCGAGCTCCGACGATATGAGAAGCACGGCTTTCCCCTCTCCGGCGAGATCGTCAATGAGACGGTATATCTCGGACTTCGCCCCGACATCCACGCCGCGCGTCGGCTCGTCGAGAAGGAGAACCGAAGGCTCCCTCGCGAGCGACTTCGCAAGCACGACCTTTTGCTGGTTCCCGCCGGAAAGACGGCTCACCGGGTCGTCCATCCCGGCTCCCCGGATGGAGAGCGAAGCCGCGAACCTCTCCGCCGTCTCGCGCTCCCGCCCCCGCTTCACGAACCCCATCCGGCAGATGCGGTCGAGGATGCTCAGCGTGATGTTGGCGGAGATCGGGAACGGCGAGATAAGCCCCTGCGACTTCCTCTCCTCCGGCACATAGAAAATGCCCTTCTCCATCGCCTTTTGAGGAGAAAGACTCTTCACGGCCTCGCCGTCTATCCGGATCTCCCCGGCGTCCGCCTTATGGAGTCCGAAGAGAGTTTGCGCGAGTTCGGTACGCCCGGCTCCGATGAGGCCCGCGAGTCCCACGACCTCTCCGCGGCGGACGGTGAGATCCACATCCTCGAACTCCCCCTCACGGGTGAGGCCGCGTGTTTCGAGGGCGATGTCCCCGGTTTCGTGGCGGCTGCGGGAAAAGAGTTCCTTGAGTTCGCGTCCGACCATGAGCCGGACGAGTTCGTCGGAGTCGAGGTCGGAGGTCGGGGCGGTCTTTATGTGCCTCCCGTCGCGCATGACGGTGATGCGGTCGGAGATTCGGAAGACTTCTTCGAGACGATGGGAGATGTACACGACGCCGACGCCGCTCGCGGTGAGGTCGGCGATGACCTCGAAGAGCTTCTCGGCCTCGCGCTCGGTCAAGGAGGCGGTCGGCTCGTCCATGATGACGGCCTTCGCGTCGCCGAGGAGGGCGCGTGCGATGGCAACTATTTGCCGATTGGCGGTCGAAAGCTGTTTGACGGTGGCGCCCACGTCGAGGCTCACGCCCATCGAGCCGAGACTCCGGCGGGCTTCCTCCTTCATCGTTTTCCAGTCCATGCCGCCCCACCGGGTGCGGGGGCGTTTCCGCCCGACGAAGAGGTTCTCCGCGATGGTGAGTTCCGGGAAGAGGTCGAGTTCCTGCGGGATCATGGCGATCCCCGCCCCCTCGGCCTCTCCCGGAGACGCGAAGGAGACGGCCTCGCCGCCAACTTCGACGCTCCCTTCATCCGGCGCGTGGACGCCGCCGACCATCTTCATGAGGGTGCTTTTCCCGGCTCCGTTCTCGCCGACGAGCGCGTGAACCTCGCCTTCGAGGAGGTCGAAGTCCACGCCGTCCACGGCGACGACGCCCCCGAAACGCTTCGTCGCTCCGGAGAGGGCGAAGATCCCCACCCGCTCCACGGATGTGCTCCCGTCGCCGTTCATGCCGTTATCCGCTGAGGCCATGTCTCATTCTCCACACGACTCCTTTGCGCGCAAGATTCATTCCGCGGCCACTCCCCGACTCTCCGTTTCGAGAAGATCGGTGAACCTTCCATAAACTTCTTCCCACCTTCCCCGGTCGTCCCGAGGTTCGTAAACGCGCACCGCGAAGGAGTTCCGAACCACCTCGCGCATCTCGTCGAGAGAACCGAGGCGACCGCTCGCGTATGCCTGGACGAGCGCGTTCCCGAGCGCGGTCGCTTCGTACGGTCCGGCGAGAACCGTCCTCCCGGCGGCTTCGGCGGTGAGTTCGCAAAGGAGTTCGTTTCGCGCGCCGCCGCCCACGACGTGGACGACCCCGGCTTTCCGACCGGAGGCGGACTCGGCCTTGTCCACGACCCATCGGTACTTGAGCGCGAGGCTTTCGAGCACACAGCGAGCCATATCCCCGGACTCCTCGACGGGCGGTTGTCCCGTCGCGACGAGGAAGCGCTCGATCCGAGAGGGCATGTCTCCCGGAGCGAGGAAAGTGTGATGGTCGGGGTCTATGAAGGATTGCGCGGGAGCGGCGGTTTTCGCCATTTGGGCGAGTTCCTCGTATGAGTATTCCTTGCCTTCGTGCATCCATTGTCTGCGGCATTCCTGGAGGATCCAAAGTCCCATCACGTTTTTGAGGAAGCGGTTCGTCCCTCCGAAGCCTCCCTCGTTTGTAAAATTCGAGCGGCGGGCTTCTTCGTTCGTGATCGGGTCCGGTGTCTCCAAGCCGACGAGCGACCATGTGCCGCTGGAGATGTATGCGAAGTCCTCGCCTTCCGCCGGAACCGCGACGACGGCGGAGGCCGTGTCGTGCGAGGCGACGGAGGTGAGATGGAGGCCGGAAGCTCCGGCTTCGTCGGCGACGGCGGGGAGGAGTGGGGCGAGGGTTTCGCCGGGCGGGTTTATGGCCGGGAAGATCTTCGTCGGGAGGCCGAGGGTTTCGATCAAGGCCGTGGCCCATCCTCTTTCTTCGAGTCCGTAGAGTCCGGTGGTGGTCGCGGCGGTATACTCGCACGCCTTTTCTCCGGTGAGCCAGTATGCGAAGAGGTCGGGGATCATGATCATGTCCTCCGCCGCTTCGAGAAGGGGTGAACCCTTCATCGCCATAAGCTGGTAGACGGTGTTGAAAGGAAGAAACTGGATGCCGGTTACGCGGTACATTTCCTCGCGCGACACACGCTCTTCGGCTCTTTGCGAGATTCCTTCCGTCGTCGAATCCCGATAATGGACGGGGTTCGAGACGAGACATCCGTCGCGGTCGAGGAGGGCGAAGTCCACGCCCCACGTGTCGAGACCGATGCTTTCCAGATTTTCGGACTCTCGGACGGCCTTCGACAGAGAGCGCTTTATCTCGTCGAAGAGGCGGAGCGCGTCCCAGTGGAGGGTTCCGGCGGCGTGAACCGGGACGTTCGGGAAGCGGTGGATCTCACCGAGCGACATCCTCTCGCCGTCGAATCCGGCGAGGAGCGCGCGCCCGCTCTCCGCGCCGAGATCCGTCGCGAGGAATTCCGTCGCCGCGCTCATGGCTCCACCGGATATGCCATCGCGGTCATGAGGGAGAGGGCGGGCTGTGTGGTGTCCATCCGCGAATGTTGTACGGTGACGGGCGCGTCCGACTCGACCCGGACGGCGTATGGAACCCCGCGCGGAACCTCCACGCCCTCGATCCCATCGGTTCGAATGTGGCGGGTTCGCTCGGCGGGAACCTCCACGGAAACGTCCTTTATCGGCTCCCGATCCTCGAAATAGAAAGAGATGGACAAACGCGCATCCCACCCCGAGGTATTGAGGACGCATATCGCCTCGTGGCTCTCGTGCGAGCCGGAACTCTCCTCCGGGATGAACCCGTCGGGGATGAGCCAGATTCGCGCGCCCTCGCTCATGAATGCCCCCTAAACACTTCGCGCCTCCACTCCGGCATCGGCGAGCATCTTCGATGCGTCCTCGGCCCCGTCCGCGATCAAGGCGAAAGAAACCTCCGACACGTGGGCTATGACGCTGAGTCCCCGCTTCTCGAATTTGCCTCCGTCCACGAGCAGAATCGGTCTTTCGGAACGCTCGATCATGGCCCGCTTCACCTCGGCTTCGAGCGGGTCGGGGTCGGTGAGATGCCCGTCCGCCGTCACGCCCTTGACGCTTATGAACGCTTTGTCCGCGAAGTGGGCGCCGACGGTTCGCGCGGCGTGAGGCCCGACGAAGGAGAGGGTGAGCCTCCTCAACGTTCCGCCCATCCCCACGAGGTTCGTGTTCGGCGACTTGTCGCTCGAAAACAGATCCATCACCGGGACGGAGTTCGTGAGGAGCGTAACCCGCATCCCCGCCCCGAAGATCTCGCGCGCCGCGAAATACGCCGTGGTCGAGGAGTCTATGAAGACGGTCTCCCCGGCCTCCACCAAACCGAGAGCGGCCCGCGCGAGCCTTTCCTTCGCCGCGACGTTCTCCTCCATCCTCCGCCGGAAAGAGTCCTCGTATCCCGCGAAGCCCGGAAGCACCGCGCCGCCGTGCGTCCGTTGAATACGGCCGGATCTCTCCAGAGCGAGGAGATCGCGGCGAGCCGTCATCGGCGAAACCCCGAACTCTTCCTCCAAAGCCGCCACCTTCACGCTCCCCGTCTCTTCGACGAGCCGGGCTATCCGCTGGCGACGCTCCTCCGGCACCAAAGAACGCAAATCTGGTTTTTGTTGATCGCTTTTCCCCAAATTGCCATCCATTCACCCAAGTTCGACCAGTATATGCACATCAAACGATCACATGCAAGAGCTATTGCGTGAAAAGTCGGGGGGCTTTGCAGCGCGAAGCCGGGAGAGGCGCGGGGTGAAAGAAGCTTTTAATTCATTGCTTTCGGGTCGCGCTGTGGGAGTTTGTCGAAGGTGGGATTTTATATTTTCTTGAGTTGTCCGTAGCCGGCGGACATCTTTTCGGCGGTCTCGGTGATCTGGGTTTGGGAGAGGAGGATCGGGCCTCCGGCGAGGCGGGTATGGTGGAAGATCTCCGCCATCTCCTCCAGAACCTCTGTTCGCTTGAAGGCTTCCTCGGGCGAGCCTCCGACGGCGATGGTTCCGTGGTTCCGAAGGAGGCATGCTCTGTGGGAGTCGCCGAGAGCGCGGCTGGCATTCTCGGCGAGTTCCCGGCTGCCGTAAACAGCGTAATCCGCGACGGGGATTCTTCCCTCGTCCGACAGCTCGGCGAGCATGTAGTGGACGGGTGGTATCTCAAGTCCCATGCACGCCAGAATCGTCGAGTAGCGGGCGTGGGTGTGGACGATGCTTTTGGCCTCCGGTCTCGCAGCGTAGATTCCCAAGTGCATCGGCGTCTCGACCGACGGGGCGAGAGGGCCGCTCACGAGGTTTCCCTCCATATCTACGACGGCCACGTCCTCGGGCTTCATCTCCTCGTACGGGAGGCCGCTGGGGGTGATGAGTATCCTATCGTCAGGCGTTCGGACGCTGACGTTTCCAGAGGTTCCGACCACAAGGCCGGACTGGCTCATCTTGAGTGTCGTTTCCACGATGCCCGCCCGCAGGTTTACGTGATCCAAGCCGATCCCCCGAACAAACCATTAGTTACAAAGACAATCGCACCTTAACATAGCTCATCACTCATATCGCTCTTCCTAAATCAGCATACGCCGCCTACTTCTTGCACGATGGGAGATGCGAAGATTCCTCACGCTACATCCCAGCTTCCACGCCGGAGGGCTTTTCGAAAGCATCGACGCCTTCTTCTGGGCGGCACAATCGCTCTCACGTTCGAGACGGGGAAACCTCCCCGCCTGTGGCGTTATCAATCGTCGGTCGGCGGGTTGTCGCAGCTCGGGTTGAGGACGGCCTGAACCTCTTCGTCGTCTATGTTGTCTTGGGTGACGAGGGTCGAGCCGGTGTCTCCACCTTCGACGCTCTCCCCGGTTCTTATCTCCTCGACCGCCGCGTTTGTTCCGTCGTATCCCATGCGGAAGGGATTCTGGGCGACGAGCGCCGAGACGACGCCGTCTCTCACGGCTTCGAGTTCGTCGGGGGCGGTGTCCCAGCCGACGATGGTGATGTCTTCGGCCCTCCCCGAGCCGCGCACGGCCTCCGCCGCGCCGAGGACCCCCGGCTCGTTGGCGGCGTATATGGCGTCGAGTTCGGGGTTGGCGGTGAGGATGTCCTGCGTAACCTGGAGCGCGGTGTTGTAGTCGCTCTCGCTCGACTGCTCCGCGACGAGCTCGACCTGCGGGTTCTCTTCGAGGACGTTTCTGAAGCCCTCGGTGCGGGTGTCGTTCGTCGAGGTGCCGGGCTGGAACGGTATGAAGGCGACCTCGCCGCCCTCCTCGCCGAGCTGCTTGACGAGGTATTCGGTAGCGTCCTCGGCGGCCGCAACGTTGTCTGTGGCGAAGACCGGGATCTCGTCGGGCTGCGGATCGGTGCCGGAGTCTATGTTCGTGACGACAAGCCCCTGGTCGAGGGCGTTCTGGGAGACGTCGGCGAGAACCTGCGCGTCGGTGGCGGCGTAGACGAGGCCGTCCACTCCCTGCGAGACGAAGTTCTGGAGCAGGTTCACCTGCCCGGTGACGTCGGTCTCCTGCGTAACGCCGTCCCACTGGATCTCGACCTCGCCCTCGGCTTCTTCGGCGGCGCACTCCGCCCCGGCCCGAACTGTCGCCCAAAAATCGAAGCCGACGGCCTTCGGCACAACGGCGAGCTGAACGGGGCCGTCCTCGCCTCCGGTACCTTCCTCGCCTCCGCCGCCAGTCTCCCTCACCTCGGCGCCGCACGCCGCGAGGGTGAGGGCGAGGGCCGCCCCCGCCGCGACTATGAATATACGCTTCTTTCTCATGCTTCCCCTTTCCCCTGCTCGTTCCATTATTCCGACGACGCCGCCAGGCGACGGCGACGGTACTGATCCCAGAACACCGCGATCCAGATGACCACGCCGATAATGACTTGCTGGTAAAAAATATCCACGCCGAGCAATACGGAGCCGTTCCTTATGAGCGCTATGAGGAACGCGCCGATGAGCGTCCCGACGACGGTTCCCTGCCCGCCGAACAGGCTCGCCCCGCCGATGACGGCGGCGGCTATCACGTCGAGCTCGAGTCCCACCCCGAAGTTCGGCTGCCCGGAGTTGACCCGCGAGGCGGCGATCATGCCCCCGAAGCCCGCGAGCGCGCCGGAGATGACGTACACGATCGTGAGGTAACGGCGCACCGGTATGCCCGAGAGCCTCGCCGCCTCCGGGTTCGACCCGATGGCGTACGAGTACCTCCCGAGCTTCGTGCGCGAGAGGACGACGAAGCCGATGGCGCCGACCGTGAGGAGGACGACGAGCGGTATCGGGATGCCGCCCGCGATCACACCCTGCCCGAGAAGCCGGAACGAGTCCGGCGTCCCGAACACGGCCTGCGCGTCAGAGAAGATGTACACAAGCCCGCGAGCCACCGAGAGCATCCCGAGCGTCGCGATGAACGGATTCAGTCCGGCGGTCGAGACGAGGAACCCGTTCACGAGGCCGCACGTGGCCCCGACGGCCGTCCCCCCGATGATCGCGAGCGGCACCGGGAGGCCGAAGTCCACGATCATCATCACCCCCATCACTCCGGAGAAAGCCGCCACCGAGCCGACGGAAAGGTCGATCCCCGCCGTGATGATGACGAGCGTAACCCCGATGGCGATGACCGCCACAACGGCGGTTTGAGAGCCAATGTTAAACAAGTTGTCCGCGGTGAGGAAGGCGGGGGAGGCGAAGGAGAGGAAGATGAAGACGGCGAAGAGCGCGCCCGCGGCGGCGAGTTGGGAGACGGCGTCGGAGAAGCGGTCTCGTAATGCCGTACCGAGGCTCCGGCGTTCGGTCGTGTCCGTCATTCGGCCTCCTCCATTCCGGTGGCGAGGGCGATGATCCTCTCTTCGGAGAACTCCCCGCGTCCGATCACACCCGCCACCCTCCCCTCGTTCATGACAAGTATCCGGTCGCACATGTTTATGAGCTCCGGCAAATACGAGCTTATTAGCACGATCCCGCGCCCCTCTTTGGCAAGCTCCCCGATGAGGCCGAACATCTCGGCCTTCGCCCCGACGTCTATGCCGCGCGCGGGTTCGTCGAAGAGGAGAACCCGCGCCTTCGTCTCCAGCCACTTGGCGACGACGACTTTTTGCTGGTTTCCGCCGGAGAGAACCTGAACCTTGCGCCGGATCGAAGGCGTTCGGATATTCAATTGCTCGCGCCTTCGCTGCGCGATCCTCCGCTCCTCCTTCAGATTGATGAAGCCGAACGAAGCGGGAAGACTCGCGAGCGTGATGTTCTGATCCACGCCGAGCTGGAGCGCGAGCCCCGCCCCTTTCCGATCCTCCGTCAGATACCCGATGCCCGCGTCAATGGCGTCTTGCGGCTTCTTTATGCGGAGCTTCTTCCCTTCGAGTTCGACCTCGCCGGAGTCTTTGCGGTCCGCGCCGAAGACCGCGCGGGCGAGTTCGGTTCTTCCGGCTCCGACAAGCCCGGCGAAACCGAGGATTTCCCCCGCCCTCACCTCGAAGGAGCAGTCCACGAGCTTTCTTCCCCGGCCGATTCCGCGCACGGTGAGCAAAACGTCCCCGATCTCCGCCTCCGGCTTCGGATAAAGGTTCTCGACCTCGCGCCCGACCATGAGCCGGACGAGCTTGTCCTCGTCGAGTTCGGGGGTGGGGAGGGTGTCCACGACCTTGCCGTCGCGCATCACCGTAACGCGGTCGGAGATGCGGAAGATCTCATCGAGACGGTGCGAGATATACAGGACGGCCCTCCCGTGGGAAGTGAGGTCTCGGATGATCCCGAACAACTCTTCGATCTCCTTCTCCGCCAGCGTCGCCGTCGGCTCGTCCATGATGACGACCTTCGCGTCAATGGCGAGGGCCTTCGCGATCTCGATCCGTTGCTGCTCGGCGACCGTGAGGCTGGATATGAGCCGCGTGGAGTCCACGCCGAGTCCCACCCGCCGGAGCAGCCGCTCCGCGTCCTCTTTCTCGGCTCGCCGATTGACGAACCCGAAGCGGCCCGGCTCCTGCCCCATGAACAGGTTTTCGGCGACCGAAAGGTGCGGCGCAAGCGCGAATTCCTGGTGGACCATCGCCACCCCGAGCGATTGCGCGTGCCTCGGCCCCCGGAACTCGACATCCTCCCCGGACACCTCGATCCCCCCACTGCTCGGCCTCTCGACTTGCGAGAGGAGCTTCATCAGCGTGGACTTTCCGGCCCCGTTCTCTCCGGCCACGACATGCACTTCGCCCGGAAGGATGTCGAGATCCACGGAGTCGACGGCGAGCACGCCGGGGAACTCCTTCGAGACGCCCTTCATGCGAACCACCGATTCGGTTTCCGTGTTCGTGGTCATCTTTTCTGTCCCGTCATGCTATCTCCGGCTCCGGCGAGGCATCCGCTTGCTTCACCTCGAACTCGCGGAACCAGGTTTCGGTTTCGTGGATGTGCATCGCGGCGGCGGCGCGGGCCTGTTCGGGGTCTTTGCCCCGGATGGCCCGGTAAATCGAGTGGTGTCCGGCCTTCGTGCGCTCGATCACCGCCTCGTCGGTGAGGCCGCGCCAGTGGCGGGCGCGCAACGTCCTCCCCGAGAGGTTTCCGAGGAGCGAAGCGAGCGTCGAATTCTCGGCGGCATGCGCTATGACGGCGTGGAACTCGTCGTCGGCCTCGACGAGGTCGTTAATGTCGCGGGCGTTGTCTATTCGCTCCATGCAGTCTTCGAGGCGGGCGAGACCGGCGTCGCCGATCCTCGCCGTCGCCAGCGCGGTCGCACCCGGCTCGAGGAGTCTCCGCACCTCGATCAACTCGACAAGCGTGTTCCCCTGAAGAAGATCCAAAGCGATCCCCGTCGACGCGAGCAACAACTCCGGCTCCAAACTCGTCACATAAGTCCCGTCCCCCCGTCGAGTCTTCAATACCCCGAGCATGGTGAGGGCGCGCACAGCCTCCCGCAGCGAACTGCGCGAAAGCCCGAGCTTCTCGGCGAGCGCCTTCTCCACGGGCAGCTTCTCTCCCGGCTGTATCTGCCCGGAGAGAATCATCTCTTTCAACTTCCCGATCGCCTCGTCCGTCAACGCCATCGCCGCCGCGAGCCCTCCTTCCTCCCTCATACCGCGCCATCCTATCCCCCCGGAACAACCCGTGTCAAGCAATAGATCGGATCAATGATATAAAAAACCTTCCCTCCAAACAAAACATCCCATCAAAGGCCGTATAAATCATACTATTGACACAGTAAAGACACGTATGTACCGTAAGGTTGCGAGATGGAAAGAGAGGGGGTTCGGAAGCATGAGGCTGAAGGTTCTTTTGGTGGGCGGCCCGATGTATGATCCGTTGTACGCGAGGATCGGGGAGTTCGAGGAGCACGCGGGCGTCGAGGTGGAGAGGGTGTTGTCGAGGGACCACCCGGACCTCAACGAGCGGATCTCGCATGAGTTCGGGAGCGGGGTCGCGGACTATGATCTGATCTCGACCCACACGAAGTACGCTCCGAGCCAAAAGCGATGGCTCACGCCGCTCGATGGGGATCTCGAAGCGGGGAGACTCTTTTCGGATCTCACGCTGGCACTCGCGCGGATAGACGGTTCGCTGTACAGCGTCCCGCGCAACCTCGACGTGAAGCTCCTCCATTACCGCACGGATCTCATGGACGAACCGCCCGCGACGTGGGAAGAGCTTCTCGAGACGGCGGCGAGCCTGAAGTCCGGGGACATGCACGGCTTCGCGTTTCCGGGAAAGGAATCCGGCCTCTTCGGACACTTCTTCGAGCTGCACGCCATGCACGGCGGAGAGATGTTCGACGGAGAAGGACCTCCCGTGCCTCGCATGAACGACGAAGCCAGTGTGGCCGCGCTGACCCTCCTCAAGGAACTCTACGAGAAAGCCGCCCCACCGGAGACCCCCGACTGGCACTACGACGAGGTCGCCGCGTGCTTCAGGGAGGGGAGAGCCGCGATGTCCACCGATTGGCCCGGCGGCTTCCACGTCTATGAGGAAGAGGGCAGCGCGGTGAAAGGGAGGTACGACCTCGCGCCATACCCGGAGGGACCGTCGGGACGGTTCATATATGGCGGATGCCACAGCTTCGCCATACCCGAGACCGTACGGGATCGCGGGTTGGCGGTCGAGTTGCTCCGGTTTTTGACTTCTCGGGAGTCCCAGACCTTCGAGGCGCGGCTCGGAACCTTGCCCGCGAGAAACGACGCTCTCGAAGAAGCGCGGGCCGAAGTCCCGTCGGGTTCTCTTGCCGGACGGCGGTGGGGTTTGCTCGCGGAGGCGAAGGAGGCGGCGATCATACCTCCCAAGCACCCGAACTACCCGGCGGTCGAGGACGCCGTTTGGGAAGGCGTCCGCGAAGCCCTCATCGGAAACAAGACCGTCGAAGCCGCGCTCGCGAATACGGAAGAAGCCGCCGGGAGAGCGGCGAAGATGGAAAGGGGAGGATAGTGGCGAACGTGGACAAAGGAGCATGGGAGACGGTCGCGATGACCGCGCATCCCGGTTCGGGTGAGCCGGTGATCGGGGCGGGCATGGCCGTGGAGGGAGGATGACGGTGCGATGAAGATCACCGGAGTCACGGCCCGCGACATTCGTTTTCCGACCTCGAAGAACCTCGACGGCTCCGACGCGATGAACGAGGCCCCCGACTATTCCGCCGCATACGTCGTACTCGAAACCGATGTCGGCCTCGAAGGCCACGGGCTCACGTTCACCATCGGGCGCGGCAACGAGCTTTGCGTGGAGGCCATAAAGTCGCTCTCGCCGCTCGTCGAAAACCGAACCCTCGACTCTTTCACGAGCGACATGGGGGCGTTCTGGCGGCACATCACCGGAGACAGCCAATTGCGATGGGTCGGGCCGGAGAAGGGTGTGATCCACCTCGCAACGGCGGCGATAGTGAATGCGGTGTGGGACTTGTGGGCGAAGGTCGAGGGAAAGCCGCTGTGGAAGCTCCTCTCCGACATGACCCCCGAGGAGGTCGTCCGCTCGGTGGACTTCCGATACATCACCGACACCGTAACGCCCGAGGAGGCGCTCGATATATTGCGGCGCAACGAGGCCACGAAAGCCTCCCGTGAAGCGGAGATGCTCGGGAAGGG
Organism: Rubrobacter sp.; assembly: GCA_013697825.1. Classification (GTDB taxonomy): domain Bacteria; phylum Actinomycetota; class Rubrobacteria; order Rubrobacterales; family Rubrobacteraceae; genus JACCWD01. Next base: position 10,224 of record JACCWD010000077.1, on the reverse strand, counting down.
GTTCCCGGCGTACACCACGAGCGCGGGCTGGCTCGGGTACTCGGACGAGAAGCTGAGGAGGCTCTGCCGGGAGGCCGTGGAGGCCGGATGGACGCATTTCAAGCAAAAAGTCGGGGGGGACATCGAAGGGGACATAAAGCGGGCTGGGATCCTCCGCGAGGAGATCGGCCCCGATCGCAAGCTCATGATGGACGCGAACCAGGTCTGGAACGTGGACGAGGCGATAACCAACATGGAGCGGCTTGCGGCGTTCGAACCGTGGTGGATCGAGGAGCCGACCAGCCCCGACGACGTCCTCGGCCACGCGAGGATAGCGAAGGCCGTCGCGCCCGTCGGCGTCGCGACCGGGGAACACTGCCAGAACCGGGTCGTCTTCAAACAGCTCATGCAAGCGGAAGCCATAAGTTTCTGCCAGATAGACGCCTGCCGCCTCGGGGGCGTCAACGAGGTCATAGCGGTGCTTCTCATGGCCGCGAAGTTCGGGATTCCGGTGTGTCCGCACGCGGGAGGCGTGGGGCTTTGCGAGTACGTACAGCATCTCTCTATCTTCGACTACATAGCCGTCGGGGCTTCCCTCGAAAACCGCGTCCTCGAATATGTGGATCACCTTCACGAGCATTTCGTGGATCCGGTGCGGATAGAGAACGGACGATACACGCCGCCCGAGGCCCCCGGATATTCCATCGAGATGAAGCCGGAGTCGCTCGACGAGTTCGAGTTTCCGAATGGTGGAGCGTGGAACTCGTCCGTTGCGGAAGGCTCATGAGAGCGCATGAACGGAGGTATGTGAAAGATGAATGAACACGACGCTCGCGGACTGTCGAGGCGTCCGCTTGGAAAGACGGGCCTCGAAGTTTCTTCGATCGGCATCGGATGCGCTCCTTTGGGAGACATGCCGGAGACGTTCGACTTTTCCGTGCCGGAACAGAGGGCGAGGGACACGTTGAGCGCCGTGTTCGAGAGTCCGATCAACTTCCTCGACACCGCCGCAGCCTACGGCGACGGCGAGAGCGAGAGGCGCATCGGCATGGTGATCGGGGAGATGGGTGGACTCCCCGAAGGATGCGTCCTTGCGACGAAGGCGGATCGGGATCTCACGACCGGAGACTTCTCGGGGGATCAAATGCGACGCTCCGTGGAGCGAAGCCTCGGGTTTCTCGGCCTCGACCGTCTCCAGCTCGTCCACCTCCACGACCCCGAGCATCTTCGGGAGCCGGGGCGGGAACCCTTCGAGTACATGATGGCCCCCGGCGGCCCGGTCGAAGTTTTGCGCGGTCTCGCAGAAGAAGGCGTCATCGAGCATCTCGGCATCTCCGGCGGCCCGATAGACCTCCTCACGCGCTTCGTCGAGACCGGGCTTTTCGAGACGGTCATGACGCACAACCGGTATACGCTCATAGACAAGAGCGCGGAGCCTTTGCTGGATCTCGCCCGGGATCTCGGCGTTGCGGTTTTCAACGCCGCCCCGTACGGAAGCGGCATCCTCGCAAAAGGCCCCGACGCATACGCCCGCTACGAATACCGGGAGGCGTCGCACGAGATCTTGGCTAAAGCAAAGAAGGCCGAGTCCGCGTGCCAGGAGTTCGATGTCCCACTCGCCGCCGCGGCGCTTCAGTTCTCGCTCCGTGACGAGCGGATAGCCTCCACCGTCGTGGGGATGACCCGCCCCGAGCGCGTGGAGCAGACGCTGAAACTCGCCCGCCACCCCATCCCCGACGAACTATGGGAGAAACTCGAAGCCATATAGGGTTCCGGCAGCGACCCCGAAAACACGATCTGATGGATGATCCCCTCAAAGGAGGATGATAATGGAGGATGGAAAGCCAGCGATTTACGTCGGACCCGAGAGGGACCACTTCGGCACCGAACACGCCGATTCCTTCGTCGAGGCCGTCGGGCGCGGCGGGGGAGTGGTGGTCGAGAGGCCGGAGGAGGCCGACGCCATCGTGTGGCTCGGCTCGGAGCCGTCGCGTTTGCCGGGGATGCTCCACGAGGGTATCCGGTGGGTTCAGCTTCCCTCAGCCGGGATCGAGGCGTGGATGGAGAACGGCCTCGTCGACCGCGACCGAACCTTCACCTCGGCGGTGGGAGCGTACGCCGACACCGTGGCCGAGCACGCCCTCGCGCTCATGCTCGCCGGGATCCGGCGGCTCCACGAGTGCGCCCGAGCCGATTCATGGAACGCCGGGTGGGGGACGCCGCTCAAAGGCTCGACGGTCGTGATCCTCGGCGCGGGCGGCATCGGGCGCGCCCTCATCCGGATGCTCGAGCCGCTCGGCGCCCGCATAGTCGCCGTGACCCGAAGCGGTCGGGAAGTCCCCGGAGCCGCCGAGAGCCGCGCCGCCGAAGAGGTGGCCGCCCTCTGGCCGGAGGGCGACTTCTTCGTGGTCGCCGCCCCCGCGACCGGGGACACGCGACACATGGTCGGAAAAAGCGAACTCGCCGCGATGAAGGGGAGCGCGTGGATCGTGAACGTGGCGCGAGGCTCCCTCGTGGATACCGACGCCCTCGCCGAAGCGCTCTCCACCGGGAGCATCGGCGGAGCCGCCCTCGACGTGACCGACCCCGAGCCGCTGCCCGACGGGCATCCTTTATGGAGAGAGGAGCGGGCTTTGATCACACCTCACTCCGCGAACCCGCCCGCCGCCTTCGCCCTCGGTTTCGCCGAGCGAGTAAAAGAGAACGTCGCCCGCTTCGCCAAAGACGAGGAACTCATCGGCATCGTGGACGTCGAGGCCGGATACTGAGTACGGCGCCTCCAAATCGAAGTCGAGAGGGCGAGAGTTTCTGCGAAGGACGTCTCCCGCAGATACGTGGCGTACGACGTCTTTCCAAAAGTTCGCCGTCCGCGAACGCGCACCGGCCGCACAGGATTCGGTACGACTCTTCGGCGAACCACCTCCCGAACCCATCTTTGGGAGGCTCAAACGGTGATCGCGGCCTCCAGCGTCGGCCTCGGATCATAGTCCGCCGGAGCCGGAGTCAGCGGCGGGCGAACGGTTCCCATCGGTACTCCGTGACGCGCCTCCGCCAGCCGCTTGAGAACCGCCGCTGAGGTGTGTTCCTTCGTCATCGCCCGCACTCGCTGAAGGTGTTCGGAGAGCTCCTTTCCCCCGGCTTCGTCGCCTTCATGAACCCTCCGGTCCATCTCCACTATCTCCTCGGGGATGAAGTTCGCCATGGCGGAGATGACACCCCGCGCCCCGAGGTTGAGGGTGCTCCATAGATCGTCCTCCGTGCCGAGGAGGACGTCCTTCCCGGTTTCGAGGACGGCTCGGGTGTACTCCGCGTCCCCGCCGGAGTCCTTCACGCCCCACACCGGGAGGCTCGCCACCACCTCCACCGGGACGGGGACAGCGTATTTCGGGATGTGGTACACGATGACGGGATGGCCGCTCGCTTCCAGCGCAATCTCGTAAAACCTCTTCAAACCCTCCGGCGAAGCGGGCTTGAAATAGTACGGGGGAAGAGCCATGACGGCGGCGACGGGCTTGTCCTCCAGCCACCGGAGCATCTCCAAAGTCTCCGGCACGTTCCCCTGCGCGACGTTCGGGATGATCTCCAAAGACGACCCTCGCTCGAAGAGCTTTTCGAGTACGCTCAATTTCTCTCTGAGGGTCGCGGAAGGCCCCTCTCCGTTCGTTCCGAAGGGGACTATGCCCCGCACTCCGCGCTCGGCGAGCCATTCGACGTGGGCGAGATATGCCGCCGTGTCCACGGCGAATGCACCGTCGGCTTTGAATGGCGTAACGTTGGCTACGTATACTCCGCCTTGCATTTCATCCTCCCGATTCGTGGTTCGCTACCGACCGAGGGACTCCCGGCCTTCGAGGAAGGCTTCGAGCTCGTCGCGGTCGGGAAGGCCCTCGTAGTCCCCGAGCGTCATCACGCTGTACGCTCCCATCGCATTGGCTATCCGGAGGCGTTCTTCGGGGGGGTTCTCCCAAAGGAGTCCGGCGAGGTATCCGGCGGCGAAAGCGTCGCCCGCCCCGATGGGATCCACCTCCGCGACCTCGAAGCCGGGCTGCTCGAAGATTTCCCCTCCCACGAGGGCGACGCTCCCTTCCTTCCCGCGCTTGAGAACGACCTCTTCCGCCCCGAGTTCCCCGAGTTCCCGAAGAAGCCCCTCGTCGTCCCGGCCCCACATGGCCCGCGCCTCCTCTCCGCTGACGAAGAGAAGATCCACCGCCGGAAGCACCTCCTCTACGAACTCCAAAGCCTCCCCGGCGGCCCACAGTTTGGAGCGGTAATTCACGTCGAAGCTGAGCCTCGCCGGAGTCTTCTCCAACTTCCTCACGAGCGCCCGCACGAACGTCCGGCAGCTTTCGGAGAGGGCGGGGGTTATGCCGGTGAGGTGGACGAAGTCGGCCTCGGCGAAGTAGTCAGCGTCGAGGTCGTCGTCGGCCACCATCATGGAGGCGGCGGAGTTCTCCCGATAATAATATACGCGGGCCTCGCGCCCGACTCTTTCCCGGAGGTAAAGTCCGGTGGGGGCTTCCGGGACGCGGCGGACTCGCGAAGTGTCCACTCCTTCGCCCCGAATTTTGTCGAGGACGAGTTGCCCCGGCTCGTCGTCTCCGAGGCGGCTCGCCCATCCGGAGTGGACGCCGAGGCGGGAGAGGGCTATGGCGAGGTTCGACTCGGCGCCGCCGATCTTGAACTCGAGCTCCCCGGCGTGGCGGAGGCGCCCCGGCTGGCGGGGGGTCGCAAGCACCATAGTCTCGCCCGCCGCTACGACGCTCGGCGTGTCTCCCATCTTAGCGGGCGGCCCCGAGGCGGGCGCTTATTTCCCGCGCCGCCTCCTTTGTCGCCCGGGCGAGATCCCCTTGCAAAAGACGCTTCGGCAAACGGTGCTTCGGCCCGGAGATGGAGACGGCGGCGACCGTCCTCCCGCTCGCGTCTTGTATGGGGGCCGCGACGCACCGGACGCCCTCCTCGTGTCCTTCGAGGTCGAGGGCGTATCCCCGCTCGCGTACCTCCGCGAGTGTCCCTCGAAGCACGTCCGGGTCGTTGACGGTGTTCGCGGTCGCCTCCCCGAGCGCGCCCCGGCGGTCGAGCTCGCCTATGAGATCCTCGTCGCTCCCGGCGAGCATCGCATGCCCGAGCGACGTGCAATGCGAGGGTGCCGTCCGGCCCACCTTCGACATCATGACCCCGACGGCGTGCGTGGTCTCGAGTTTTTCGAGGTACACGACCCGAAGCTCGTCGTCGAGAACCCCGAGATGCACCGTCTCGTCGAAGTCGCTCCGGAGCCGCTCGAGCACGGGAAGCGCCTCGCGCCGGAGGTCGGTTTGCTCGAGGTACGCCTGCCCGAGCGCGAGGCACCTCACACCGAGCCGATACGTGTCCTTCCCCGAAACCCGCTCCACAAGCCCCGTCTCCTCCAGCGTCCGAAGCATCCGGAAGACCGAGGGCTTCGCGAGGTCGGAGCGCGAGGCGAGCTCGTTGAGCGACGCTCCTCCGTTGCTCGTTCGCAGCAATTCAAGCAAGGAGACGGCGCGGATCACCGCCCTGACCCTGTAACCATCCTGTGTGTTCGATGAGTTTCGCATGCTCCCTAGCATATTACACGTCAGCGTTTCGGCCGCCGAATCTCATCGGGCCAGCCACCCTCCGTCCACCGGCACGACGGCCCCGTGGACATAGCTGGCGGCCTCCGACGCGAGGAACACCGCGGCGCCTTTCAGATCCTCCGGCTCGCCCCATCGACCGGCAGGTATGCGGCTCAAGAGAGCGTCGCTTCGTCCGGGGTCTTCCCGGATGTTCGCCGTGAGATCGGTCGAGAAGTAGCTTGGCGCGATGGCGTTGACGTTTATGCCCCGCCCCGCCCACTCGTTGGCGAGCGCGCGGGTCAGGTTCGCGACGCCGCCTTTGGTAGCCGAGTATGAGGGGACGAGTATGCCTCCTTGATACGAAAGCACCGAGGCGAGGTTGATGATCTTGCCCCCACGCCCCTCGTCCACGAAGCGCCGGGCGGCGGCTTGAGAGAGGTAGAAAACGCTGCCGAGGTTGACGTTCACCACGTCCTCCCAATCCTCCTCGGAGAATTCCAACGCCCCCGAACGGCGGATGATCCCGGCGTTGTTGACCAGAATATCCAAACGCCCAAGCTCCGTGACGCACTCGCCGACGATCTCCCCGGCCGCCTCGGATTTCACGCCGAGGAGGTCGCGCCGCATCTCGTGAACCTTGCGCCCGAGGGCGGATATCTCCGCCGCGGTCTCCCCGCATTCGAGGCGGTCGAGCACCGCCACGTCCGCGCCCGCCTCGGCCAGCCCGACCGCGATGCCTCGTCCCAGCCCTCGGGAGGCTCCGGTAACCAGCGCGACCCGGCCATCGAGCCTGAATGAATCCAGCACGCTCAAAAGCAGAGATCCCGGGCTTCGATGCCCTGTTCGCGGCAATAATCCAAATAACGCTCCAATTTACTGAACACGTCGTCCTGATATAGAAGGTTGTCTTCGTCGTCGAGGTACTGTATGACCCCTTCGAGCACGAAGAGCGTCGTCATTTCTCCGGCCTCTTCGTCCACCACGAGCGTGTGGATGTCGCCCGGCGGCTCGTAGACGAGGGTTCCCGGACGCGCCACCCACTCCCGCTCCAGGTAGTGCCAGCTTCCTTCCAGACAGTAGCCGAGCACCTGTCCGCCGGAGTGGCGGTGGCGATTCACCTTGCCCCCGCCGACGACCTTGAGGACGTTGATCCAACGCCCCGACGACAGATCGAAGCGAAGCGGCTTGAACCATACGTTCTCACCCTGCGGAACCCACGGAACCTCGTCGCTCTGGATCGCCCGATCCGGCATCCCCGCCTCCATCACCGCCTGAAGACCTTGCTCCACCTTCATGCGAACCCCCTTTCGCGCCCGGTTTCATATGACAAAATACAATCTTGTCTAACAACATGTTACACTCCCGAGCATAGTTACGCTAGGTGGCCGAAGGGAAGAAGTTCGGGTTCGGCTCGGGGAGGAGGAAGCCTATGATGGAGTGGTTCGGGGTTCGTGGAAGTCGCGGAGGATTTTCGCGGGTTTTGGGTTTGTCGGTGTTGGCGGTCGCCGCGTTTGGGGTGGTCGCCTGCGGGGGGGCGGAGGACGCGGAGTTTCCTTCGGAGCAGATCGAGGTGATCGTGCCGTGGGACGCTGGGGGAGGCACGGATCAGACGGCGCGGCAACTCGCCTCGGCGGCGGAGGAATCGTGCGGGACGGATATTATCGTGAGCAACCAGACCGGGAGCACGGGGGCGGTGGGCTTCCAGGCGGCGGCGAACGCTCAGCCGGACGGGTATACGGTCGGTTTGGCGACGGTCGAGATCGCCATGATCAACCACCTCGGCGTCGCGCCGGTCTCGCCGGAGGACGTCCGGGGCGTGATGCAGTACAACTTCGATCCCGCCGCGCTGAGCGTCGGGGCCGACTCGGAGTACGAGACGCTCGACGACTTCCTCTCCGCCGCCGAGGGGGGCGAGGATTTCAGCATCGGCACGAGCGGGACTGGCTCCATATGGCACATCGCCTTCGCCGGGATGGCGCAGGAGGCCGGGGTCGAGATGAAGAACGTCCCGTTCGACGGAGCGGCTCCGGCGATAGCGGCGGTGCTCGGCGGGCAGGTCGAGGCGACCTCGGCGAGCGGCGCGGAGGTCGCGCCGCAGGTCGAGTCGGGGGAGCTCCGTCCGCTCGCGGTGATGGGCGAGGAGCCGCTCGACATACTCCCCGACGTCCCGACGCTGGAGGAAGAGGGAATTGACTGGAACTCCGGCGCTTGGCGCGGCCTCGTGGTTCCGAACGACACCCCGGATGACGTGGTCGAGACGTTGAACGAGTGCTTCGAGGAGGCGGCCAACTCCGACGGGTTCCAAGAATTCATGGGGAACAACGGCTTCGGGCTGGAGTTCCGTTCGGCGGACGAGTTCGAGGGGTATATGGACGAGGAGTTCGATCGGTTCGGGGACTTGATCCAGTCCCTCGGCCTCGGCCAGCAAGGATAAGCCGAAGCCTTGCCGAACCGGACGGGTAACCGCATCTTCGCCGTCGTACTTCTGTTTCTCGCGCTCGGGATCCTCGCCGCGACGCTCGGTTTCCCGCCTCCGGGGCAGGCCGATGACCCCGGCACGGCCACGTTCCCCCGCATGCTGGCGGGCGCGCTCCTCGCGCTCGCCGTGCTTCAATTCCTCCGTCCCGGCGAGATGGAGGCTTTGCCCAGAGGCGGCGGCACCCTCCGGGTGGCGGGGATCGTGGCTTTGCTCCTCGTATACGCCGTGGTTTTGGAGCCCCTCGGGTTCATGCTCGCCACCATGCTCTTCCTCGCGGCCGCGCTGGTTCTGGCGGGAGCGCGTAGTTTGTTGTCTTTGACCCTCATACCGGTCGGCGTCAGCTTCGCGCTCTTCTACGTTTTCAACCAGCTTCTCTCGGTCTCGCTGCCGCGCGCGTTTCTGGAAGGAATCCTGTTTTGAGTTCGTGGATGGCGGGGCTCGAAGCCGTGTTCCAGATACAGCCTCTCCTTCTCATCCTCGTCGGAGTGTCCGTGGGGCTCGTCGTCGGCGCGTTGCCGGGGCTCACGGCCACGATGTCCGTCGCGGTTCTCCTCCCGTTCACGTTCGCGCTCGACCCGGTGCCGGGGATGATGCTTTTGCTCGGCATATACGGCGGCGCGCTCTACGCGGGTTCGATCCCGGCCATACTCATCCGGGCGCCCGGAACACCATCGGCGGCGGCGACCATCCTCGACGGGTATCCGATGTCGCGGCAAGGACGGGCTGGGGAGGCATTGACGATATCCGTCGTCGCCTCCGCCGTGGGCGGGATCGTGGGTGTTTTGCTCCTCGCCACGTTCGCGCCGCTCCTCGCGGACTTCGCGCTCGCCTTCGGGCCGGCGGAGTACTTCATGCTCTCGGTCTTCGCCTTGACGGTGATCGCCTCGCTGTCGGAGGGGATGCTCGTGAAGGGTTTGATCTCCGGCGCCCTCGGCCTCGTCATAGCCACCATCGGCATAGACCCGATACAGGCGTACCCCCGCTTCTCCTTCGGCAGCCCGCAACTCGGAGCGGGCATCGAGTTCATCGCGATCCTGATCGGGCTCTTCGGCGTCGCCGAGGCGCTCACGCAGTTCGAGCGACTCCGCCGCGGAAGCGCAGAAGACCGGCCGAGGCTCGGCAGCTTCGGACTCGGGAGCGGATGGTTGAAAAGACTCTCTCCGACGACGCTCGGTTCGTCCGTGATCGGCTTCCTCGTCGGCGTTTTGCCCGGCACGGGCGGGGACATTGGCTCCTTCGTCGCGTACAACGAGACGAAGCGGTTCTCGCGCGGCGAGCGGCGCTTCGGGCAGGGAGACCCGCGCGGCGTCGCGGCGGCCGAGTCGGCCAACAACGCGAGCACCGCCGGGGCGCTCACCCCGATGCTCACCCTCGGCATTCCGGGGGATTCGGTGTCGGCGATCCTCATCGGGGCGATCACCGTCCACGGCCTCCAGCCCGGCCCGCAACTCTTCACCGGAAGCCCGGATCTCGTATACGGCATCTTCGTCGGGTTCTTTATTACGTACGTGGTTCTCCTCGTGATGGGGCTTGCGGGCATCCGGCTGTGGGCGCAGGTTATGCGGGTTCCGACCCGCTTTTTGTGGCCGACCGTTTTGGTGCTCAGCGTCATCGGTTCGTATGCGCTTCGCTCGAATCCGTTCGACGTTCTCGTCATGATCGCCGCCGGAATACTCGGCTATTTCATGCTCAAGGGAGGGTTCCCGGTCGCCCCGCTCGTCATAGGCGTGATCGTCGGCCCGATCGCCGAGAGCGGCTTTCGACGGGCCATGATCATCAACAACGGAAGCCTCGAATGGCTCCTCATCCCGATCCCACTCGTCCTCCTCGTCCTGACCATAGCCTCCCTCGTGATCCCACTCCTCCGAACGCGCCGCCGCACCGGAGAACGATAACCCCGGCGCTCCTCCCGAAACACTTCCCGCACTTTCCCTGTGATGTCCGCCGCGGAACGCGGAGGGCGGCGAGTACGAACCCGAAGAGCCTTCGGAAGCCGGAACCAGTCACAAGCGATCCGCCAAAACCAACGAACCCACCGCTCGCTATCCCGCGTAGCGGTACCATTCTGGGAATTCTGTACTGCGAGAATATAAGCGGTGATGGTCCTCCCGACTGGCCTGACCCGAATTTTGTACGGCCATGAGTGCCTTTTTAGCGAACCGTCGGTCAGCCAGGGAGGATCTCGCCGCGCTC
>JACCWD010000074.1 GCA_013697825.1 Rubrobacter sp. | reverse complement strand
AAACGCGCTCGTCTACATTTCTTCCGGAACGGGCGAAAAGCGTGAGTACACGTACCGCGAACTCCACGAAGAGGTGAACGCCTTCGCCGGAGCGTTGAAGGAGCTTGGCGTGAGCCGGGGGGATCGGGTCGTCATGTATATGCCGATGATGGCGGAGGCCGTCTTCGCGATGCTCGCCTGCGTGCGGCTCGGTGCGATCCACTCCTTCGTCTTCAGAGGATGCGCGGTTGGCTATCTGGCGCACCGCATAGACGATGCCGAGCCAAAGGTCGTGGTCACCGCCGATTACGACATGAGCGGCGCCGACGCCATCCCCTGTAAGAAATTCGTGGACGCGGGGCTTGACGCGGCGCGGTTCGCGCCCGGACATGTCATCGTATGTCGTCGGGGTTCCGGTGGTTCGATGCCGATGACCGGGGGCCGGGATCTCGACTACGCCGATCTACGCGAGAGGTATATAGGGTGCGAGATTCCGGTCGAGTGGGTGGAGTCGAGCCATCCCATCTACATCCTTCACACCTCGGGGACGACGGGATCCCCCCGGCTCGTGCAACGCGACACAGGCGGACACGCCGTGGCTCTGACAACTTCGATGCGGCACGTATTCGCCGCCAAACCGGGCGAGACCATGTTCGCCGCCTCGGGGGCGTCGGACATCGGGTGGGTGGTCGGACACTCCTTCATCGTCTATGGGCCGCTTCTTTGCGGAATGGCCTCGGTAGTCTATGAAGGGTTGCCGGCGCGCGCGGATCCCGGCGTATGGTGGAGGATCGTCGAGGAGTACGGCGTGAACACGATGCTGACTTCTCCCACGGCCATCCGGGCTTTGAAGAAGCACGGCTTCGAGCATATGAGCGGACACGACACGAGTTCCCTCCGAAATCTCTTCCTCGCCGGAGAGCCGCCGGACAAGCGAACCTCGCTCCGGGTCTCGGAGTCGCTCGGCGTCGCGGTTCGGGATACGTACTGGCAAACGGAGACCGGATGGCCGATCCTGCGCGAACGCTCGCCGGAACCGGAAGACGAGCCTTTGGAAGCCGCCTCATTCGGCTTTCCATGCCCCGGCTTCGACGTGCGAACGGTGGACAGAGAGAGTGGCGAGGAAGTCCCGGCGGGCGAGAGTGGAGTTCTGGCGATAGGCCCGCCTCTGCCACCCGGCTGTGCCGACGCGGTTCGAAGCAACGAGCGGTTTATAAAGACGTACTTTTCGGACTTCCCGCGGGGACTTTACTCCACCTTCGACTGGGCGAGGCGGGATGAGATGGGCCGCTACATCGTCCTCGGGCGTGCGAACGATGTGATCAAAACGCCCGGACAGAGTTTCGGAACCCGAGAGATCGAGGAGGCAATAAACGACCACGAGAATGTCGAAGAGGCTGCCGTCGTCGAAGGCGTGGCGAGCGCCATCACCGCTTACGTGGTTCTCGATGATGGCGATACGGTTGAAAATGAAGCGTCCCGCACGGCGGTGGAACGCGAGGTCAAGGATGCGGTGGAACGGAAGGTCGGAACCGCCGCTCGTCCCGACGAAGTTCGCTTCGTCTCCGATCTGCCGAGGACTCGCTCTGGCAAGATGCTTCATCGTTGCATCCGGGCGATAGCCGCGGGTCGGGAGCCGGGAGATATTTCGACGATCAAGAATCCGGAAGCCCTCGAAGCTATGCGCTCCGCGAGGCCGCCAATGATCCCTGAAAAAGCAGAAGTCATCGAACATAAAGGAGGAAAAGAATGACCGACAAAACCACCATCCGCGCCCCGCGAGGGACGGAAATATCTTGCAAAAACTGGCCGCAGGAAGCCGCGATGCGGATGCTTATGAACAACCTCGACCCCGAGAACGCCGAGCGCCCCGAAGACCTTGTCGTGTACGGCGGAACCGGAAAGGCCGCCCGAAACTGGGAGAGCTTCTGGGCGATGGTCTCCACGCTCCAATCTTTGGATGACGACGAGACAATGCTCGTCCAGTCCGGAAAGCCCGTCGCCGTCTTCCGCACGAACCCGTGGGCGCCGAGAGTCCTCATCGCGAACTCGCTCCTCGTCCCGGACTGGGCCGACTGGGACACGTTCCGTGAACTCGAGAAGGCCGGACTCACGATGTACGGGCAAATGACCGCCGGGTCGTGGATATACATCGGCACCCAGGGAATTTTGCAGGGAACATACGAAACCTTCGCCGCCATCGGCGAACAGAAATTCGGAGGCTCCCTCGAAGGAACCATCTCCCTCACCGCCGGACTCGGCGGAATGGGCGGCGCGCAGCCGCTCGCCATAACGATGAACGGGGGCGCCGCCCTTTGCGTGGAAATTGACCCCGACCGCATAGACCGCCGCATCGAACACCGGTACCTCGACGAACGCATAGACGATTTGGATGAGGCCATAAAGCGGGCCGAGGAGGCAAAGCGAAACGGCGAGGCAGTCTCCATCGGTGTTCCGGGGAACGCTGCGGACGTGTTCCCGGCTCTCCTCGAACGCGGCTTCGAGCCGGATGCGGTCACGGATCAAACCTCCGCTCATGACCCGCTCGGCGGATACGTCCCGATCGGATACTCGCTCGACGAAGCGGCAGAGCTTCGAGAGAGCGATCCCGAGCGGTATGTTTCCGAGGCTCGCGACTCGATGGCGCGCCATTGCCGGGCGATGGTCGGGTTTATGGAGCGCGGCTCGGAGACTTTCGACTACGGGAATAATCTGCGCGGCGAGGCGAAGATGGGCGGCTTCGCGGATGCCTTTTCTTATCCGGGGTTCGTCCCGGCGTATGTGCGTCCGCTCTTTTGCGAGGGGAAGGGGCCGTTCCGGTGGGCGGCGCTTTCGGGAGACCCGGCGGACATCGCCGCGACCGACGAGGCGATCTTCGACCTCTTCCCGGAGAACGAGCGGCTCGTGCGGTGGATCGGGGAGGCTCGCGAGAAGGTTCATTTTCAGGGGCTTCCATCGCGTATTTGCTGGCTCGGGGCGGGGGAGAGGCATAAGGCCGGGCTTCGTTTCAACGAACTCGTCGCCGACGGGACGATCTCCGCGCCAATTGTCATCGGTCGCGACCACCTCGACACCGGGAGCGTCGCCTCGCCGTACCGCGAGACCGAGGCGATGAAGGACGGATCGGACGCGAGCGCCGACTGGCCGATTCTCAACGCGCTTCTCGCCACCGCCGGCGGGGCGAGTTGGGTGGCGGTGCATCACGGCGGCGGGGTCGGCATCGGGAAGTCCATCCACGCCGGGGCGCAAGTCGTCGTGGACGGAACCGAGGACGGGGCGATGCGGGCGGAGCGGGTTCTCACGAACGACCCCGGCATCGGAGTCGTCCGCCACGCCGACGCGGGCTATGAGTCTGCGAAGAGAGCGGCTCGGCGGCTTGGCATCCAAATGCCGATGCTCGACCGTGCGTAAAACGCTCATCCCCGACCTCATTCTCGATGCCGACGGAGTCCGCTCCGGCGTGGGCATTACGCTGGAGGACGGAAAGATAGTGGATATCGGCCCGGCGACGGAGGGTGAACGCCTCCCGAGCCGCGCCCTCATGCCGGGCTTCGCCAACGACCATAGCCACGCTTTTCAGAGAGGACTCCGGGGGCGCGTCGAGAGTGTGAACCCCGAACGCCCCCGCGACGATTTCTGGACGTGGCGCGAGACGATGTACGCCCTCGCCGAAAGCCTCGACCCCGACACCATGAGGAATATCTCCGAGCGGTGCTTCCGGGAGATGCTCGCCGCCGGATATACTTCCGTCACCGAGTTCCACTACGTACATCATCGTCCCGACGGCATGCCATACGACGACTCGAACGCCCTCGCGAAAGCGGTGGCCGGAGCCGCGGAAAGCGCGGGCATTCGGCTCCTTCTTCTTCCGGTCGCTTATGGGAGGGGCGGCATTCCGCGGTTCCGGGACGCTTCGGCGAAAGGCTTTCTCGAACGGGTGGACGCTCTTCGCGAATGGGTCGAGAGGCGTCCGATGGTCGAAGTCGGGGTGGCGGCGCACAGTGTGAGGGCCGTGCCGGAGGAGTGGCTCGTGGAGATCGGGGAGTATGCGAAGCGCGACTCGCTTCCGCTCCACATCCACGCCTGTGAGCAGCCGAAGGAGATCGAGGACTGCGAGCGCGAACACGGCATGCGCCCCGTCGAGCTTCTCGGAAATACGGGGTTTCTCGGCCCCCGGACGACCATCATTCACGCCACCCACGCCGACTGCAACGAACTCGACCTCCTCGCCGAACACGGATCGAAAGTGTGCGCGTGTCCGACGACGGAGGGGAATCTCGGCGACGGATTCTTGCCCGCCGAAGGAATTCTCGAAAGAGGAATCCCGCTCTCCATCGGCTCCGATCAGCACGTTCGCCTCGATCCTTTTGAGGAGCTTCGAGAACTCGAAACGAACGCCCGCCGCCTCACGAACCGCCGGAACGTACTCGTCGCGCCGGGCGAAAGTTCTCCGACGCCGTACCTTTTGCGTGTCGGCTGGCAGAGGGAGGGATTGAGGATCGGAGATCCGGCGGATTTTGTGGAAATAGACCTCGACCATCCCGAAGTTTCGGACATCGAGCCGGAGTATCTTTCCTCCGCGCTTGTCTTCGGAGCCGGGCGGGATGTCGTCGCGGCTTCGTGGGTCGGTGGCGAACGAGTATACGGGAGGGATTTATGAGTGAGACGACACTTTTCATACACGACCTCGAAGCGGCGGTATCCCCGGCGAGGAGCGGGCCGCTTCGGGGGAAGTCCCTCGGAGACCTCGAAGTGCATTCTCCGGCATCCGTGGCGATTTCCGGGGATCGCATCCTCGCGGTCGGAAAGCCGGAGGACGTGCTTCGCGAGCATCCCCCCGGCCCGGAATGTGTGTCCGTGGACGGGCGCGGGAAGGTTGCGATGCCGGGTCTCGTGGATTGCCACACGCACGCGTGCTTTCTCGGCGACCGGGCGAGGGAGTTCGAGCTTCGGAGCGCCGGGGCGAGCTACGAGGAACTCCACGCCGCCGGAGGAGGGATACTTTCGACCGTTTCCGCGACTCGCGAGGGGAGCGAGGACGAACTCGCCGCCGTTGCCGAGCGGCACTTCGGGTGGATGCTCGAACACGGGACGATGACCGCCGAGGCGAAGAGCGGATATGGCCTCGACCGCGACACCGAGATGAAGATGCTCCGAGCCATAGCGAGGGCGGCGGAGAACACTCCGCTCGATGTCTCTCCGACCTTCCTCGCCCATACTCCCGACCGTGAGTTCGAAGACGCGGGAGCGTACACCGAGTATGTCATAAACGAGATACTTCCCGAGGCCGCGAAGCACGCGAGAGCCGCGGATATTTTTCTCGAACGCGGTTCCTTCGAGGTTCCCGAGGCTCGGCGGTATTTCGAGGCTGCGCGGGAATATGGTCTCGCGCTTCGGATGCACGGCGACCAATTCACGGAGCGGGGTGCCATTCCGCTCGCCGTCGAAGTGGGGGCTAAAAGCGTGGATCACCTCGAAGCCACCGGGGATGAAGGTGCGAAAACCCTCGCGAAAAGCGACGTGGCGGCGGTTCTTCTTCCGGCGTGCGCGCTCTTCCTCGACCTTCCGCTCCCTCCGGCCCGAACGCTCGTCGAGGAGGGAGCCATCGTCGCGCTCGCCACGGATTTCAATCCGGGAAGCTCTTTTTGCGAGTCGCTTCCGCTCGTTATGAGCCTCGCGTGTATGCGTCTGAAAATGTCCCCCGCCGAGAGCCTTTCCGCATGTACGGCGAATGCCGCGCACGTCCTCGGCATGAGTGGGGAGGTCGGGAGGATCTCACCGGGGTACCGGGCGGATATCCTTGTCCTCGACGCACCGGACTGGCGGTATGTGGCGTACCACCTCGGTGGGGATCGGTTCGCCGCGCGGGTGAAGTCCGGCGAATTGTTGTGAAGTCGCTCCCTCCGGCTTCGCCTTCGGTCGCTCCGGTTATAGGTTATTGGTTACGGGTTATTGGCAAAAACCAAAAACCAATAACCGTCTTTAACCAATAACCAAACAGAGCGACAGAGAGTCTTCCGCATGAAACGTTCCCAAAAACGGAAAGAGGCCGCAATGGATGAACTCATACTCACGAACGCCCGGCTCATTGACGGGGAAGGTGGCGTGAGAGAGCGTGCGACGGTGCGTGTGGCGGACGGTCGGATCGCCGAGGTCGGTTCGGTCGGCGATGTCGAGCCGGGGGGTGAAGTCCGTGATCTCGCGGGGCGGACTTTGATGCCCGCGCTCGTTGACGCGCACATCCACTTCTCTTCGTACCGGTCGCTCCCGGAGCCTCTTCGCGGCGAGGAGCCTCTCACGCCCGCGCTCCGCTATTTCGAGCTTGCGAACCACGCCCGCTCCCTCGTCGAGATGGGCGTTCTCACGGTGCGCGATGTCGGGAGCGGAGACGACCACGCGCTCCATCTCCGGCAGGCGATAAACCTCGGGCTTTGTCCGGGGCCGAGGGTTCTCGCGTGCGGACGCATCGTCTCGGCGACGAGTCCGGGATGCCGCATCTTCACGACGATGTACCGTCCCGCCGACGGGTGCGACGAGGCGCGGAAAGCCGTCCGCGAACAAATTATGATGGGCGCGGACTTCATAAAGGTGATGACGACGGGAGCGCGGAGCGTCGTCCTCGAAGATCCCGAACCCGCGCAACTCACCCGCGAGGAGGTGCGAACCATCGTCGAGGAGGCGCACCGGATGGGGAAGCGCGTCGCGGCACACGTCGAGGGTTTGGAAGGCGCCCGCATCGCCGTCGAGGAGGGTGTGGACACCATCGAACACGGACTCTCGCTACACCGCGAGCCGGAGCTTCTCGACCGGATGGCCGAGAACGGACAGTTTTTGATTCCGACGCTTTCGACGTTTCACAATCTTTCGCAAGACATCGCCGATAAATATCCGTGCGTGCTTGTGGGACAGGCGAAGCGCCAGCGCGAGGAGGCGTATGAGACGCTCGCGGCCGCCAGAGAAGCGGGGGTGGGGATCTCGATGGGCTTCGACTCGCATCCCCTCGGGCGGAACGCGCTCGAACTCGTCCGCATGGTCGAAGGCGGCCTCACAGCGATGGAGGGACTCGTCGCCGCCACCTCGAATGCGGCCGCGGCTCTCGGCCTCGACGATGTCGGGATGGTTCGTCCCGGCGCGGTGGCCGATCTCATCGTCCTCGACGGCGACCCGCTCGAAGACCCGTCCATCCTCCT
>JACCWD010000070.1 GCA_013697825.1 Rubrobacter sp. | reverse complement strand
CGTTGTGGTAGCCTCTTTCATAAGGCGCGCCTCCTTCGAAGACGGTTGATTTTGGCAAACCCATTTTCGGGGAGACGCGCCTTTGTTCAAGTTTCATGGGGAAGTTCTCGGATAGAGTCGAAGTATGTCCTGACGTGGTGGGAGCGCCCCGGCGGCTCCCATGCCGACTACGAGGCGGCCCAGAAGCGAGTCCTAGAAGTTTTCCAGAAGTGGGAAATACCCGAGGGCCTCACGTTCCATCAATTCCTCGTCCGTGTCGGCGAGTTCGGCGGATACGCCGTCTTGGAAACCGACGATCTGGCCGAGGTTCAGAAGACGATCACGACCTTCGCGGTCTTCCGGTTCCGCCTCGAGCCCGTCCTCGACGTCGAGGAGGCGGTGGCGGCCGAAGCCGAGGGGATCGCCTGGCGTGATTCGGCCGCGCCGTGAGGCGTGTTCGAGCGGCGGAAGGCGCCCGCGGGAAGTGATCTCCGGCGTCGGGGAGGCGAAGCGACTCCGTTTCGCCTCCCCGGAGACGCGGTCAGGGTGGAGGAGCGGACGAAAGAGCGAGACGACCGAACGAGAGAGCGGTGAACGAAGAAGGGATCAAGGCCGTACAAGGCACGGACGAGAAGGGGAAGCCCATCGTCGAGCTGGTGGACGGGGAAGGCAGGATCCTCCTCCGGCTGCCCATGATGAACGAAGGCGGGACGACCCCTGCGGAAAAAGGCGATGGGCGCGGCGCCGGAAGGAGGCTCGGGAGCCGATTCCTCCGGGCGAAGGCAATCGCGCCGGAGCTGGCCGACACCTGATATGGGATCCAGGAGGCAACTACCGGAAGTAGGGAGAAAGCGCACGAGCGTACTTCGATCTCCGGTCACCGACCTCGTTGCTGCGAAGTGGTCCGTCTGAAGGATGCACAATTCCGGTCCCGCTCTCATAATGGAGCGCGTCGAGGCACCGGGGTTGTTTCGGAGAAGGAAGACCATGGCTTATTCGAGTTCCATCCGGTGGGGCGGACTGGCGGCCTTGCTGGGGGGTGTGCTGTTCATGGCCGTTGACCCCGCAGTCGTGGGGACGTTTGCCGGACAGCGGATCCTGCTCGCGCTCGGCACGGTGTCGTTGCTGGGGGGGCTGGCCGTCTTCCTCGCCGCTTTCGTCGGCACTGGAACCTTCGCCGCGCTCGACCCCGACCGTCGAGCGGCGACCCTCGCCTCGATGGCTCTCGGCGTTTTTTGCTTGCTCGCTGTTCCCGTCTACTACCTGATCTTCACGGATGAGATAAGAATCCTCGGAGGCGAGTCCCCTTTCTGCGTACTCTTGAACCTGATCCTGGTTCCGCTCCTCATCCGCAGCGGCACGGCGAAGGTGCTCCGGGCCGCGATGCTCATCAGCGTGTTCGTCATCCTGGTTCAGGCACTCGCGGCGTTTCTCGCACTCGAGCTGCCGGGCGTCGGCCTGACGACCGTGTTCTCCGAAGAGGGCAGCTCCGTGCCGCTGTTCCGGCGGGTGGAAGGCTGCACCCTCATCATGTGCGGCCTCGACCACGTACTCTTCCATTTCTTTCAGGTTCCGTTCCTGGCGGCGACGGCGGTCTTCAGCCACCGGGCTTGTCGGAGCATTCTCCGATAATTCGATTTCAACCGCGCCACGCGACAACGAATAACGAGCCGGGTGACACCGTAAATCCGCCATCCTGTTGCCCCACACCGAACCACCTCATATAATTGGCCTCTTTGGTTATGACAATCAAGAGAAATATCCGGGAGTCGAAAAGTGAGCTTCGGTGGCAAAGTATTACGGCGCGTCGCATGGCGGGAAGGCATTACGAGCGGGCTTCGGACAACGTGGAGTCTCGGGATAATTATCTTCCCCATCACCTTCGCCGTTTCCGTCCTCCAGTACACCGCTCTTTACGACGCTTTGCTTTCATGGCTCGCTCCGGCGATGGGAGTCTTCGACCTTCCGGAGGAGGCGACGGTGCCGCTCGTCCTCGGGAATCTCGTCGGGCTTTATGCGGGAATCGGGGCGATGCTCGCGATGGAACTCACGGTGAAGGAGGTTTTCACGCTCGCGGTCATGCTCGGTTTCTCGCACATGCTCCCCGTCGAGGCGGCGGTGTGCCGGAGGGTCGGCGTGAGCGCGGCTCTCGTCG